>CAYTLI010000175.1:0-3191 GCA_964438455.1 uncultured Pseudohongiella sp. | reverse complement strand
GCTGCGTAACTTCGAGTTCTTCGATGCACCTTATATCGCCTTTATTGGCATGGACCCAAAATTCGGCACTACGGTAGCGCTGGATGTAGGTATGTGGGCTCAAACCCTGATGCTGACCATGGTGTCATTCGGCTTGCACAGTTGTCCTATGGGTACGATGCGCAATTATCCCGATATGGTACGCGAGGCTTTCGATATTCAGGATGGTACGAAAATCCTTTTCGGGATAAGCTTTGGCTACGAAGATCCAACGGTGCCGGCGAACGAGACACGAACCACGCGCGATCCTGTCAGCGCGAACATTCAGTTCCGATCCGCCTGAAGCCAGTTGTGAGGTTACCTGCTTGAAACCCGTCGTATTGCTCTATGATCTGAACAACAAGCTGGTCGATGATTGCTCCATGATCATCGGGCAGACCGGTTTGTATACGACGATCAATACCTACAACGAAACCAATGCTGTTGAAGTGTTTCAGCAGTACAACCGCGGCTTTGGGCTGCTCACCAATCGTTTGTCCTGCCTGATCACCGGATGGAACAGTTACAAGAAGCCGCGGGACCAATTGCTGTTTAAGCTGCGCAGCCAGGAGAATCGCAGTCCACTGCGCAGTCCAACCCCGGTCATTATCATCACCGAGGATCATCGCCATGATCTCAAGCAGATCGCTCTCGATCCCATGGATGGTTACGTGGCTGCCTATCTTCATGCCGATAACTACCAGGATGTGATCGCCGATACCCTGCATAAGGTCGTGTTCGGTAATCGAGGCCATGAAATGAATTCAATCGCTTACGCCAAACACCAGCAGGAATCCGGCGACTAGCAGATTGCTCAGGTTGACCCACCCAGGGTACGGGCGTAGCATCCCAAGTCCTTCCCAATTCTTATAACAAGACTTCAACAGGAGCTGCGGTATGAAGCAAGTATCAGCCATTCTGCTTTCAGCATTGCTATTTATCGGGTCTGTGGCACAGGCTCAGGACGTTCAGAGATTCGTGCGTTACTCCCAGGGAGACGGGGAAATTCACTGGGGTATGGTGCATGACGACGGCATTTATCAGCTAGCCGGTGCGCCCTATAACACCATGGACCACACTGGCGTCATCGTGCAGCGCGAGGACGTTAAGCTGGAAGCGCCTGTGGATCCCACGCTGGTTTTCATGACTGCCTTCAATTTCCGCAGCCACATCACTGGCGAGCCCGCAGAGTACCCCGGTCTGTTTATAGTGCCGGCAAGTTCAATCATAGGTCCTGAAGATGACATCATAAGACCGGCAGAGTCCCGCAACCTGCACTATGAAGCAGAGATGGCCATCGTGGTTGGCAAGCGCGCGGAAAATGTATCGGTAGAAGATGCTGCCGACTATATCTTCGGTGTCACCGCTGGCAATGATGTCAGCGAGCGTGCCTGGCAGGGTGGCGACATTCAGTGGGTGCGCGCCAAAGGTTCGCGCGGATTCAATGCAGTAGGTCCGCAACTGGTTCGTGGTCTGGATCACAAGGACATCATGATCACCGGTCGCCATAACGGCGAGGTCGTGCAACAGCAAACCAGTTCCGACCTCATCTTCAACATGGAAGAGATGGTGAGCTATATTTCTCACTACTTCACCCTGGAACCCGGCGACATGATCTGGTCCGGCACCATGGGCAGCACTCGCGCCATGGTCCCAGGCGACGTTTACGAGGTCGAACTTGCGGGTATTGGCATCCTGCGCAACGAAGTGGTGCAGGGGAAATAGGAGAAAACGCAGATGTCCAGCGTATTACAGTTATTTGGTGTGATGATGGCAATCTTTTTGCCTATCACCATGATTGTTTTCGTCAACCAATACTTCTCCTATAAGCGCTCCACCAATGCACAGATCATCAAGTTACAGAGAGAGATGGAAGCCAACTCCACCGATGATCTGGAAAAAGAAGTTGCTCAGCTGAAAGAGCGGATCATCGTTTTGGAAAGTATCGTGACCGATCGCGGATTTGAGCTGGAGCGCAACATCAGCAATCTCTGATTCGCTGACCTTTCTCAAAAGCAAAAAAAAGGTGTCAGGGAGTCCTGACACCTCTTGCTTACAGAGCGCCACTTGATGGAGTGGCGGCGATATTATCCTGCTTGCGAAATACAAAAGAAATTGAGCTTGTTGCCATCCAGGTCGCGAAAGTAACCGGCATAGAATCCGCCTTCACCGCGCGGGCCTGGTGCGCCTTCATCTGCGCCGCCTAACTCCAGTGCTTTGGCGTGCAGCTTGTCTACCTTGTCGGTGCTGTCGACCATTATTCCCACCATGACACCGTTACCTACCGTAGCCGGATTGCCATCGAATGGTTTAGTGATGGAGATGCCAGGGCTGTCCGGGCTGGTTGCCCAGGCAATAAATGTTTCCATCTCCATAAACCGCCCGGCGCCCATTTCTGCCAGTAGCTCATCGTAGAATTTTGCGCCTCTCTCGAGGTCGTTGGTTCCCAGTGTGACGTATCCAATCATTTCTTATTCCCCTCCAAGGAGTGAGTGAATGCCCGAAGGCTAGTTCGCCAAATTTTTCACCTGGCGATAACGAAAACAATTACCTGTGTGGTCATTGACCATACCCGCCGCCTGCATGAAGGCATAACAGATGGTGCTACCGACAAACTTGAAGCCGCGCTTCTTGAGATCTTTTGACATTATGTCGCTTTCAGTCGTGCTGGCCGGCACATCTTTCGCAGTCTTCCGCTTGCCATCCAGTGTTTTACCATCAACAAATGACCAGATGTAGTCAGTAAAGGATTCAAATTCCTTTTGTACCGCTTTACATGCCTGTGCATTGCCGCGAATGGAGTAGAGCTTCAGCCGATTGCGCACCAGGCCCGTATCCAGAAGGTGTTTCTCTATGGTCTTGTCAGTCAGGCGAGCAACTTTATCGATGTCAAAGTTGTGAAAGCATTTACGATAGTGCTCCCGCTTTTTCAGGATTGTAATCCAGCTCAGGCCGGCCTGTTGTCCTTCCAGGCAGAGAAATTCGAATAGCAGACGATCGTCACGAATGGGTACGCCCCATTCCTCATCGTGATAGGCAATATAGAGAGGATCTTCCCCCGGCCACCAGCACCGTTTCTGCACTTGTTATTCCTCTTATGCCACTGATTCCTCGCTTTATTCCTCGCCAGACTCCCCTGGAGCGAGCATTATTATTGAGGCGGAGGAGTACTG
>CAYTLI010000174.1:0-5777 GCA_964438455.1 uncultured Pseudohongiella sp. | reverse complement strand
CCTTACATTTTTTGGCGGCTTGTTGATTGGACTAAGCGCACTGATTGGATCGCTAAACGTAAGCGCCGGTGGGCTGTTCTTGCTATTGGGGCTATTAGCCAGCCCGCTTATCCTCCGATCAAACTATTCAATGATCGACTGGGTTACAGATAATGCCGGGCGCTGGTTCGCCCGTTTCAAGACGCGGAGTGCTTCTCATTCCCTGACTATCGTTCCACGCTCTCTCTATCTTCCATTTCTGGCATATCTGGCGCATTGGTTGGTGATCAGCCTCGTACTATGCCTGATTTTTCTGCCGCTATTAGGTGATCAGGTCTTCAGCAACAGCTTGCTGATTGTTGCAGCCATACCGCTGGGAGTGCTGACAGGATTCCTCGCTCTTTGGGCCCCTGGTGGAATCGGTGTCAGGGAGGCAGTGATTATCGGTGTGCTAGCCCTCAACATGGATATCGAGGTCGCATCATCGATCGCAATCACTTATCGCCTGATATGTGTAGTTAATGACTCCGTGATGGGGTTGGTCGCGTTTGTGTTCTATGGGAGAGGCCTCGCGACTACTTAATCCAGTGGCCGTTATTTGTGACTATCCTTGTACATCAGAGTTGTCACTTGCTCAGATACGAGGCCAATTAGAAAAACCAATACAGCAGTCATAAACAAAACAGCGCTCATATTGGTGAACCTTCCCTGAGAAATAAAGGTGTACAAATAGTACCCACACCCCGTCAGGAAGAACGCAGCTGACGTAGGGATAAAAATTTTCAAAGGAGAATAAAGCGAGCCTACTTTGAAAATAATTATGAGAAACCTTATGCCGTCTTTGAACAGGCTGATGTGGCTATCTCCGAGGCGCTGCTCAGTTTGGATGGGTATATATCCCACTGAATAGCCCGCCCGGAAGAATGCCATGGTACAGGTAGTAGGATAGGAGAACCCGTTTGGTAGCAGGTAAAGAAATTCATGAAATTTTTCTGCCCTGACCACCCTGAACCCTGATGTGAGATCCAGGATCTTGTGACCAGTGATTAACGATGACAGGGAATTGTAGATACCGTTAGCCAGAGCCCTGTAAGAATCTGCCTGTGACTTCCGATCCCGGGCACCGACAACCATATCGAAGCCTTTTTCCAACTCGGCTAGCAATCGCGGTATGTCTTCCGGCCGATGTTGACCGTCGCCATCGAGGAAAACCAGAATGTCACCGCTGGCGGCACGGGCACCGGTTTTTATAGCTGCGCCATTGCCCTTGCTATAAGGATGGGAAATAACCCTGACACCGTGTTGCTCGCAGACCTTGGCTGTATCATCTGTTGAGCCATCATTGACGACAATGCACTCAGCGTCACCGACTTGCGCCATAAGTCGCGGCAGAAAGCTCTCGAGGTTCTGCGCTTCATTCTTGGCCGGAATGACAATGGAAACTTTCATCTTTTATGTTCTGCCCTGGTCTACTAGCGCGCGGCCATGGCGGCCTCTATATCAGCCTCTATACGCAATATCTCGTCCATAGTTGATGGTAATAGTGGACTGTCAACCCGGTCGGCCAATTTTGCACGTTCCAGGAATATGAGCGCCCCATTTAGATCTCCAGCTGAAGCTGCGAGAAGCGCCTGGCGTATTGGCAACTGTGGCACAGGATTGATCTCAAATGATCGACTGAGATTAATCAGCGCCGGATCCAGCATACCAAAATACACATACAGATCGGAATAAAACACGTAGAAACTCGCCAATCTCGGGGGGGAGAGAGTTAGCTGGCCAATCAGCTCGAATAAAGAAATCAGTACTTGCTGCTCCGGGTAATCACAGCGGCGCCTAATCAGATTTTCAATGAGAATGCCGAGATGATGATTTACGTCATCGCGGTAGTATTCGAGTTCAGGGTTGTTCGCTATATCTGACAGACTCAGCGGCGAAGCCAGACCATATTCGCAAGCCTGATTCCAGATAAACAATTGCAGCGTGACTTCATCAGGATAATAGCGACTGGCTAGCTGCAATCTCTGCAATGCCAGTTCTGGCTGTTGTATGGCGTTTAAATATTCCGCGTAAGTAGTCTGTGCACGAAGCGACTGTGGTTTTTGCTCAGCCCAGTAAGCGTGCAAACCTAGTCCATCACTCCATATGTTTGCGCTGATCCTGCTCATTGAAGTTGATAGCAACAGGAAAGCGATCAACACCACAGCAAGCACCTTCTTCTCGAGTTTGTATTTATTGCTCATCGATTCGCTATTGAGAAAAACTCTGGCGTAATAGGCGATACAGAACAGCGGCCCGATCATCGGAAGATAGTTGCGATGTTCGAAATACAGTTCCAGGGGAAGAAAACTGGACTCCAGGATGTGCAAGGAGAAGAACCAGAAAACAGCGAAGCTGAGAACCGGCAGGTTTCTATGCAACCTGTAGGCGAGCACCAGCACGAATAGAATCAGCAGGCAGCTGACCAGGGTTGTAATTGGAGAGAACAGGTTCGTCGAGATGAGGAAATCATCATGAAATACGCCATTGCCGGAGATACTCGGCACAAGAATTTCACCAGTATAGGCGAGCAGCGTGCGCGACTCAGTCAGCAAGCGCTCACCGAGATTGAATGGACGCGTCTCATAGAGAGCCAGACTGTCAGGAAAATTCAGCGCCAGGTACGCGACGATTATAATCAGGGGAAACAAGATACCAACGCGAAACCAGAGCCTGAATATCGGTGTAGTGCCAGCCCGGCGAAAGAACAGCCATTCAATAATGACTATCTGTAGAAGCAGAAGGGCCCCGTTCTCTTTGCTGAGCACAGACAGCACACCAAAAGGAAACAGGCAGAGAATGAGAAGTACGATTGCCGAACCAGGAGATTCCCGCAAGCGCTGTCGAGCGAGCAGATAACAAATCAGCGCAGCAAGGGAAAACAGCGTCATAAGCTGCGTCATGCGCTGAACCACGTACATCACTGTGCTGTTGTTGAGGGGGTGCAGCAACCAAAGAGCAGCAACCAGCAGACCAACTTGCAAAGCATGCAGTCGGCCGAGACCCGTGGTCTCTGCCAGCAGCGCCGAAAACCAGAATAACAGTGTTCCGGTCAGCAGATGAATGAGAATGTTGGTGTATTTGAAAGCGGCGATTGATGCCGGCCAATCCTGGGCATCCAGCAAAAAGGAAGCCATTGCAACCGGGCGACCCGTAGGCCCTGAATTATTGTCGAACAGGAATTTGCGAAGCTGGCTAAATGAATCAACACCTCCGCCTTCACCCAATGGCTGCAAATTCCATAGATCATCGAGCACCAGCGGCCCACTGATGCCAGGTTTATACACCCAAAACACGAGCAGCAGGAGCGCCAGCAAAGCGATGCCCAGCAACAACTCTTGCCCTCGCTCAACCGGGGAGGCTGCCAGGCCCCTTGACGGGCTTGGTTGGCTAGCTGAATTCTTATCCATCAGTAGTTGTAGCGGCCGCAAGGCCACAATGAGTAAAGGGTTGAAACAGCCATTCTCCAGTTCAGGCGGGAAATCCCGGGGTGACAGGAATTGTTGCCCCTGCACTGACAAATAGTGTCACTTGTTAACAGTGATTGTTTGTTTCTCAAGCAGCCTCGAGTAGCGTAAAATTCCTACAAAGATTTATTTTTCTTTATTTATCAACATGATACAGAGTTTTGTGAAAGTTGGCACGGATCATGGATATTATCTTCGCAAGCGTTGGGTAAATTTGCGGTTTGGTTCGCTTAACTTCCACTCAACGGGACAGATTTTACTCAATTGGACCACTAAGACTGGAGACAGAGAAATGAAGAAGACTCAAGGTTTTACCCTTATCGAACTGATGATCGTGGTAGCGATTATCGGCATCCTGGCTGCGGTAGCGCTGCCTGCATACCAGAACTATTCTAACCGTGCCGCATTCTCCGAGCTGGTACTTGGCGTGACTCCCCGCAAAACAGCGGTAGAGCTTGCCATTCAGACTCGTTGTAATGGCTGCGCCCTGACTGACCTCGACGCTGGCGCCATGGGTATCCCGGCAGACGTAACTGCGGCTGCTACTACTCACGGTGCGGCTGTTGCTAACGGCGTAATCACCATGACCTGGCAGGACGACGGCTCAGCTATGGACGCCGTAACTTACTCTCTGACCGCTGGTGGTGTTACTCCTCCTGTACAGTGGACTGAAGGTGGTTCATGCCTGACTAAGGGTCTGTGCTAATCGATTGAACATGCAGGCAGCACTCGCATGAGTGCTGCCTCAGTTCTCTCACTCAAACCCTCCTACCGTTTTCCACCCGGAAAACAGATCTCAACCCAGACAGAATACCCAGATACAACCTTAATCCGAAAACCGCTTTTCCTCGTATGTCGCAATAGCAACCTGAACCCAGTTCTAAATCGAAGAGGTAGTAGCCCAGATGAAACATGTACAACAAGGCTTCACCCTTATTGAACTGATGCTGGTTGTTGCAATTATCGGCATTCTCGCCTCAGTAGCACTTCCCGCTTACGACCTGTATCGCAATCGGGCACGCTTTTCCGAAGCTATCCTGGCAATTGGTTACGTCCGCGCAGCCATAATCACGCAAGCACACTCAGACCGCTTCAACACCCTTGCTGATGCGGACTCAGGGAGTAATGGCATTCCTCCGGTGCAGGCACAGACGGCCAACACTCACGGCATCAGCGTCACTGACGGAGTCATTACCGTGACCTGGAAGGCCGACGGATCAGATCTGGCTGGTACTACCTATACGCTGGCTGCCCAAAGCGTCACCCCTCCTATCCAATGGGTACCGGGTGGCACCTGTGTGACTGGCGGCTACTGCTAAGCGTTAAAGCGAAGCCAGCTCCGCATCACTTTCCTGAACCTCTGCGCTGTAGTCGAATTGGTAAAATTCGTCGAGCCGCATTTCCTCGCTGTTGAAGCAGACATAACCGCTAGCCACTGCCGAAACAAACTTCGCCAATAGACAGCCTTCTGGTAGCTGATTCAACAGCTCACTGCTGGCATCCGCCCTGACCTGCTCTTCCCATCGGAACACAGAGGCTGCATCCTGCGCAGGAATTGCACGGTAACGTTCCGTCTGGATATACAGCGGGTCGCCTATGAATTGACTGCGCAGTGCAGCAACTTCTGCAGCAAAATCAGTTTCAGGCATTTCAGTGTAGATAAGCTTGGGGTAACTACCTGGGAAATCATCAAGCAGTCGGGGATCTTTTTCGAACTCCTCCAGTTCCTTCGCTGCAATGCTGTAGATCGTGTCATAGGCAAGCACCAGAGCCAGGGGTCGCTCGCTATAAACGATCCACATACCAGCAGTCATACAACTTAGTTGAAAGACCACGATGGCCGTCAGGTCGAACTTAAGCCCCGGTTTGCCTGCCTTGAATACTATCAGCGTCATCAGCGGCCCGAGCACGAGATCTACGCCCATAACGATCCTGAGCCCAGACCAGCCCCCATCAACACTGAACAGAATCCCTGGATACCAGATCCACAGAATCACCAGCATCAATGCCAGAAGCAAAACAGCACTCAGTGACAAATGAATGCCAAAAGCCTGCCATCGACTCATTAGATACCTCCAAAAAATCCGCGTTAGCAACCCATTGCGGGCAAATCCACGATGCTAATCTATAATCTATCGGCAGCCTGCGAAGCAAATCCCAGTCTTACTTCTATCCTGCGATGAATTATCCAACCTCTGGCCTCGCTAACTGCCTGGTCACCAAGCACCTGATAAGCGCCTCCCAGGTCGCCCGCGCAGCTGAAATAGCCAGGCACAAGCAGATATCCCTTGC
>CAYTLI010000173.1:0-5807 GCA_964438455.1 uncultured Pseudohongiella sp. | reverse complement strand
AAGACTATCCAGGTAATTGAGAAACTCGCTTTCACCGCACACGCGCTTCATGGTGCGAATCAGTGGTGTAACGAAAAGGCGCATCACGCGACCGCTGATTCGATTCTCTGCCACGCGCGCATAGAAACCTTTACAGAATGCGTAACTGAAATTTGGATTCGCCACCGGATAGATCAGGCGAGCGAGCAGGCCGCGGTTATACGTGAGGATGTCACAGTCGTGGAGTGCAATTGCTTCGGCTTTGCCCGAAGCCAGCATGTAGCCATAGCAATACCAGACGTTGCGTCCCTTGCCCAGTTCGGTAGGCGCGAGACCGAGTTCTTTCAATTTCGCATCTATCGCCAACAGGCGCGGACCGTCGTTCCAGAGGATGCGGTGATGCTGCGGTAAACGTTCGAAATATTTGAGTGCAAACTTGTATTGTTCGAGATCGGCACGATCCAGCCCGATCACAATTTCGTCCAGGTAAGGAACCTGGCACAGTTCGTCAACGATGTTCGACAGTGCCGGGCCTTCCAACTCAGAGAAAAGGGAGGGTAGCACTAATCCCATTGGGCGAGTGCTCTTGAATCTGTTCAGCTCGGTTTCCATGTCTTCTACCGGCCTCTGGCCGAGATTGTGAAGAGTTGTTATCTGGCCGTTCTGGTGAAAATCACCCATGAGTATTCTCCTGGTTCGATAATTCTGCTGAATTTAGCTGCGCAAGAATCTTGCTCATCGCGGCCTGCCAACCCTCGGGGCCTGGTTCGCTGCTGCGAATTACCCTGGATGGACTATCCAGTTGAATGCGACTGGACTTGGCGGACTTGATGATAACTGCCACATCGGCAGCATTCAGCATAGCGTGGTCGTTCGGGCCGTCACCCAGGGCGACGATGATTTTGTTCTGGTTAGCTTCTCGTGACATCAGCCAATGCATGGCGGTACTCTTGTCATAGATACCTTGCACGCTGTAGAAGCGCCCGCCTTCCAGCAGTTGTAACTGTAGTGCCGTGAGTTCCTGCTGGAATTCTTCGAGCGCTTCCTGGGAATCATGCCACTGGATGGGTTCGCTGAACTCTCTCTTCTTGGCCAGGGCAGACTCTGACTGGCTCAGGCCTGTGTGTTTGGATACTTCAGCGATACTCCAGTCAGAGAAGCCGTCAAACCTGTAGCCTCGTTCTGCGCGCATGTCGTGCACTTTGCCTAACCACGATTCGATGGCAGGGCCGTAGGTGGTCGGTCCACTATAGTCAGGCTCCTTGTAGTTATAGAGAGCGGCACCATTCTCGCAGATGAAAGGGCAATGCAGGTTCAATTGTTGCTGCAGGCTGATAATTTCTGCCCGGGTCTTGCTGGAGTTGAAGATGAGCGGGGTGTCGCTGGCCGCAATCTGGTCCAGGACTTGTCGCGCTGGCTCGATGGAGTAGGTTTCATGATCCATCAGGGTGCCATCGAGATCGGTAAATATGAGTGCTTGCATCAGGTTTTGCGACTTATTGGTTCAGTCGCACTGGAGAATACAAGAACCGCGCCATAATTTCTGGATTTAGTCTTACCCGGCAGCAATTGGATGAAAGTCTTGCAAGTCATTGAGTAGCTTGTGAAAAAGACTTGCATTAATAATCGTTGGATCACCAGCAGGAAAGAGAAACGAACAAAATTGACCTGGCGTCCGCCAACGATGCACGGAATCAGTGCGGCTCAAATGCCGCTGCTTCTCACTTTGCCCTGTTTTGGTGTGCTTGCTGGTCAGGCTGCCTGTCGCTGAATGATCTGCCACAGCTTTGATGGCGTGACTGGCATGTCCACGTGGCGCACGCCATAGGGTGACAGGGCATCGACAATGGCATTGATGATAGCGGGAGGAGCTCCAATTGCGCCGGCCTCACCGGCTCCCTTAATGCCAAGCGGGTTGGTGGTGCAGGGTACTTCGTTGCGGCTGAAATTAATCATCGGCAGGTCATCCGCGCGAGGCAGGGTGTAGTCCATGAAGCTTGCCGAGACTAGCTGCCCGGAATCAGTTTCGTAAGCACAGCATTCAAGCAGTGCCTGTCCCAGTCCCTGGCCAATTCCTCCGTGTACCTGTCCTTCCAGAAGCAGGGGGTTAATCACCTTGCCAAAATCGTCGACCACCGTGTAGTCGAGTATGTTTAGTTGGCCAGTGTCAGGATCGATTTCAAGTTCACAAACATGGGTGCCATTGGGATAGGTTGCCGCGCCAGGTGCGAAACTTTCCTTCTCATCGAAACTCTCGCCATTGTCGTTGGCAGCAGCGGCAGCGACATTCCTGAAACTCTCCGTGCGGTCAGTGCCGACGATTCGAAATTCCCCGTCATTGAATTCAATGTCTGATACCGAGGCTTCCAACAGGTCAGCGGCCTTTGCTTTTGCCGTTTCGATTATTTTTTCAGCACTGGCACTGATAGCGGCGCCACCAACTGGAACCGAGCGTGATCCCATCGTGCCTCCGCCGCTGGCGATCAGGTCTGAATCTCCCTGAACTATTCTTACATCTTCAAACGCAATGCCCAGGCGCTCGGTCAAAATTTGCCTGAAAGCAGTTTCATGTCCTTGTCCATTGGATTGGGTGCCGATATAGAGTGTTACCTGACCCTCTTTATCTACAGTAATGCGTGCTTCTTCCGGTGCGCCACCCGCGCAGCGTTCGATATAGCAGGCCATGCCTACGCCGCGCAATTTTCCACTGTTTGCCGATGCGGCGCGACGAGCGGAGAAGTTATTCCAGTCGGCGCTGTGCAAGGCTTGCTCCATATTGCGTGCGAAATCTCCTGAATCGTAATCCAGGCCAAAGGCAGTGTGGTATGGCATCTCACTCGCCGGAATGAAATTGCGACGACGAATTTCATCAGGAGTGATGTCGAGGTCGAACGCTGCTGCGTCCAGCAGGCGTTCTATGGCATAGATAGCTTCCGGCCTGCCAGCGCCGCGATAGGCATCTACGGGTGCCGTGTTGGTGAATACGCCTTTGACTTCCACGTGGGCCGCGGGGATCGCATAACATCCGACCAGCATGGATACGCCAGCGGCGGTTGCGACAAATGGCGCGAAATTCGAAAGATAAGCGCCAAGGTTTGCTGTGGTATTTACTTTCAAGCCCAGGATTTTGGCCTGCTTGTCGACTGCCAGTTGCAGTCTAGTAATATGATCGCGGCCATGGGTATCGGCAACAAACGCCTCGCTTCGCTCCGCTATCCACTTGACCGGGCGACCAATTTTTCTGGCCGCATAGGCGATCGCGACATATTCAGGAAACAGGAATATCTTCATGCCGAAGCCGCCACCGACGTCGTAACACTTGACCTGAATCTCCTCTGGCTCGCATTGAAATATTGCGCCGGCCAGCAGGCGGCGAATGATATGCACTCCCTGACAGGACACATGGAGTACCAGGCGGCCAGTATCAGGTTCGATCTCGGCTATTGCGCCGCGGGTTTCCATCGAAGTTGGAATGACGCGATTGTTGATCAATTCAAGTTCAATAATCTTGTCTGCGCTGGCGAGGGCGGCATCGGTCTCTTCTCGATTACCATCCTGCCAGTGAAAGCAGCGATTCTCGGGTGCTTGCTCCCAGACCTGGGGCGCTTCAGCTGCCATCGCCTGATCTGTTTCTACCACTGCGGGCAGCATTTCATAATCAACCCACAGTTGTTCTACGGCATCCAGTGCCTGTTCCCTGCTGTCGGCCACAATCACCGCAACCGCATCGCCAACGTGTCGAACCTGGTCTTTTGCCAATGCCGGTCTTGGGGGTTTAACACAGGGGCTGCCGTCAATATTGTTGGCGTCTGCACCGCAGGGTACATGGCCGATGCCATCGGCCTCGAGATCGTCAGCGGTAATGACTGCCAATACTCCGGGCAGGGAGGCTATGGATTCTTTGTCGATGCTGACTATGCGTGCACTGGCATGGGGAGAGCGAACGAAGGCCGCATAGCTTTGTCGATCAAGATTAACATCATCAATATAAGTGCCAGTGCCTCGGGTGAGTCGATCATCTTCAACCCGGCTAACGGCCTGCCCGATACCAAATTTCTGCATAGCTAAACGCAATCCTGAAATATTCTTAAATTTGCTTATCAAGGGTGATGGCGTAAATTAACACAGATGAACGAGGTGTAGCGATTCGCCAGGGAAGGAGCGTGGCAGAGCAGAAAAAATCAGTGAGGCAGGAAGCGTTCAGGCAACGCTGGTGGCAGGTCGGCTGGCAATCATTGCTTCGACCTTGGCAGTAACCTCATTGATATCATAGGGTTTGGCGATGCAGTCCATGTTTGGCATCTGCCTGGTCTTGGTAGCCAGCGCCTTGCCCTTGTCGGAATAGCCGGTAGCCATGAGGAAAAGGGTGTCGGGTTGTTCGGCGAGAATATTCTTCGCCATTTCAATACCAGTGACGCCCCCGGGCAGGATCAGGTCTGAAAACACCAGGTCAATCTCGGGATGCAGTTGAAAGCACTCCAGGCCTTCGGCAGCACTGCCGGCCGTAATCACCGAATAGCCGGCAAACTCAAACATGTTGACGGCCAGATCGAGTACTCCCTTGTCGTCTTCGACAACGAGAATTGTGTGGCCGTTATTATTGTTCTCTGACATTAAAATTCTCCGGCAGGCCCTCAAGTATAACTAATGATTTCCCGAGGATGTATCAGAATTTGTAACCAATTTGCCGGGAAGGATCTGAGCCGTCTAATTTCGGAAATCCGTTGGACATTCAATAGCTTGGCTCTTATAGTCGAGTGCAGACCACTATTTTCAAGCTTCAGGTCTTCCCTATGAGCCAAGAATCTCCTCAAGTAGCGCCCGAAGCCCTGGACCAGGTCCAGGACCCGAATGCATTCCGGCGCGAACAGGTGGAGATGCTCTATCGTCAGCTGCCGCTGATTTACGGTGCCGATATTGTCGCTGGCGGATTCCTGTTTTTCGTCCTCCTCAGCGCCGACTCGGGACCGATTCCCTACCTCTGGTACGCCTTGTTACTTGTTACTACCGTGATGCGGGCCGTCATGGCTCGGCATCATGCTCGCCACAAGACAGGGGATGCTGATATTCCTGCGCGCTGGCGTTTTCTCATCATTGGTGCCGGGCTAAGTGGTGTCATCTGGGGCAATGCCTGGGTAGCACTTCCACAGACACCGGAATTCAATCAGGTGATCTTTGTCGCGGTATGGCTGGCGGGGATGCAGGCAGGTGCATCTACTACCATGGCAATTATCAGGGAAGTATTTCTCGCCTATACCATCCCCGCATCCCTGGTATTTCTCAGTTACCTTTTGTTCTTGCAAGCTGATTTCACCCCACTGCTCATCGGTGCCTACATCATGTACCTGGGATTCATCGTGCCGATCGCATTGCGCAGTGGCAGGGACTTCAATCGAACACTGATACTGCAGACCAATAATGCAGCACTGCGTGAGTCTTTGAACGTGGAAGAAGAGCGACTTGCTCGCAATCAGGAAGAACTGGAACAAGAGAAGCGCAGGCACAGGGCATTGCAGACTGAGAAAGCGGCTGCAGATGAGCGCCTGCGAGTGGCCGCAGAAGAAAGATTGTTGTTGCTGGACACAGTAGGCGAGGGAATCTTTGGTCTCGACAACAGGGGCAATATCAGTTTTATCAACTCTACCGCGCTGCGTTTGCTGGAATTCAATGAAACAGAGTTGCTCGGCAAGAGTGCGCTGCGCCTGATCAGCTCATCTGGCAATGAGAGCCCCGCCAACGTGGAAGCATTCCTTGCTATCAATCGTTGTTTTCAGCACGCGGAACCGGTTAACCACATGCAGTGCGACTTGCTGGGTAAAGATGACAAG
>CAYTLI010000172.1:0-5825 GCA_964438455.1 uncultured Pseudohongiella sp. | reverse complement strand
ACGCACCGAGGCTGCCATCGATGCCAACAGCAACACGGTGCAGTCCATCATTCGTGTTGAACAGCCGGATGCAATGGCTGCGAGTCATGCCTGGGAAAGCAGCAGGATCCCTCTGCCCATCGGCTTGTTCGTTCGTGCCGAGATACAGGGCAAACAAGTCAATGACATCATCGCCTTGCCTCGCTCGGTGATCCGCAACAACAACCAGGTGCTGGTCGTTGATGCGGAGAACAAGATGTATTTTCGTGAAGTGGAAATCTTCCGCCTCGAAGAAGATAGGGTGTTGATTTCCGGTGGTCTGCTGCCTGGAGAGCTGATTTGCATCTCTCCCATTCAGGCGGTCGTTAATGGCATGTCAGTACTACCAATTCGCGAAATGATTCCGACCGCTGCCCAGGCAGCGCGCTAGCGATCGCGCTTCACTCAGATATAGAGAGTATCCAGCTTGAGAACACCAATTACCTGGTTTGTGAAAAATCCCGTCGCCACCAATCTGATGATGTGGCTGTTTCTGGCGGGTGGCTTTATCGCCTACATGAATCTGAACCAGGAAGAATTTCCTGATATCGATTTTGGCATCGTCCAGGTCAGTGTCGCCTATCTGGGCGCGACGCCGGCGGAAGCCGAATCGGCGATTTGTCTGCGTATCGAAGAAGCACTCGAAGGTGCCGAGGATATCGAGCGGCTTACCAGTACGGCTCGAGAAGGTGGCTGCGATGCGACCCTGGAACTTACCAGCGGTGCAGATTTGAACCGGGTGCTCAATGATGTGAAGGGCAAGGTGGATGCGATCACCACGTTCCCGATCGAAACCGAGCGACCCATCGTGCGGGCCCTGAGCCCGAGCGGCAATGTGATGACCCTGGCCCTTGCTTCCGAGACAGATGATCACAGCCTTAAACTGGTCGCCGAGGACATTCGTAACGACATTCTCGATCTGCCAGGCATCTCCACGGTCAACATTGAATACCTCCGACCTTTGGAAATTTCCATCGAGGTTTCTGAATACAACCTGCGTCAATACGGACTGACCCTGGATGAAATCTCCCGGGCAATTTCCCGCGCATCTCTGGATCTCCCAGGTGGCACAATCCGTTCTGAGTCCGGTGAGATTCTACTACGCACCAAAGGACAGGTTTATAACGGCACCGAATACCAGGACATCGTCATTCGCTCCTTTCCCGATGGCACACAACTGCGCCTAGGAGACATAGCCACCGTTAAAGATGGATTCGAAGAAGGTTATCTGGACGCACGCCTGAATGGCACTAACGCGGCGATCATCGATGTGCTGCGCGTCGGTGATGAGGATATTGTCCGCTCTGCACAGCAGGTGCGTAGCTGGATGGAAGCTACCAGCCTGGACCTGCCCGAAGGCATGACGCTGAAGGTTGTTACTGACTCGGCCTTCGCTACCCAGGAGCGCATCTCTACCGTGTCGCAGAATGCCTATACCGGATTGGTTCTCGTGCTCATCGTTCTGGCGCTGTTCCTGCGCTTCAAGTTGGCTATCTGGGTTGCGGCAGGCATTCCCATTGCAATCTCGGGTGCACTGGCATTGTTTCCCAGCGTTGGTCTGACTATTAGCTCCCTCACGGTAATGGGTTTCATCCTGGTGTTGGGCATTATCGTTGACGATGCAATCGTCGTGGGTGAGCGCATTCACTCATTCGAGCGTAAAGGTTTTGACAAGGACCAGGCAGCTATCGAGGGCACAGTAGAAGTTTCAGTGCCGGTGATTTTCGGCGTACTCACTACCATCGCCGCATTCCTGCCCATACTGCTGCTCGATGGGCAGATGGGAGCTTTCTTCAATGCCATTGGGGGCGTGGTTGTATTTTGTTTGGTTGCGAGCCTGGTGGAATCACAATTGATTCTACCTGGCCACATCGCCCATCGGAAAACTGAAGGTTACTTCCTGGAAGGAACCGCTTTGGTCAGGCACTGGCAAAGTATCCAGGGCAAGATCGCTGAAAGCATGGAGTATTTTGCCGAGCATGGTTACCAGAGAGCGCTGAAAAAAGTATTGCGCTATCGCTATGCCGCCTGGGCCAGTGCTACAGGCGTCATCATCATCACTTTCGCGTTGGTGCTTAGTGGGCGTGTAATCTTTCAGTTTATGCCTTCCGTGGAGGGTGACGTGGTTTACGGTTCCCTGCAGATGCCTGCCGGTGTGCCAGCCCACATCACCGAAGAAGCAGTTACTATACTCGAGGAAAAGGCCATCGAGCTGTCAGCGGAGCTGGATGCGGAACTTGTCCAGCTCAAGGAGAATGGCCTTGCGCCTGCCTCTACTGAACACGTGGTGGATAGCATCCTGACTATTATCGGTGGGCGCGCGCCGCGTGGTGGCCCCTCGAATCCAGGCAGGGGATCGGCTGGTAGCAGTGAAGTGGCCGAAGTGGTGTTATACCTGACACCTTTCTTCGATAGAGGTCAATTAAGCTCCGCCGTCATTCGCGATCGCTGGAGAGAAAAAGTAGGCACTATACCCGATGCCCTGGAACTGACTTATGTTTCTGATGCTTTCTCGGCCGGTGATGCCATCAATTATCGATTGGAAGGTCGTAACGAAGACAATCTGAAGATCGCTGCCTCCCAGCTCAAGGGTGAACTGGCGCAATATCCAGGCGTGTTTGATATCAGTGACTCATTCCGAGCCGGCAAGCAGGAAGTACAGATCCAAATTCTCGAGCAGGGCAAGACTCTTGGTTTGACCCTGAACGACATTGCCACCCAGGTGCGTCAGGCATTTTATGGTGCCGAGTCGCAGCGCATCCAGCGTGGCACTGACGATATTCGTGTCATGGTGCGCTACCCGGAAGAGGAAAGGCAGTCTCTTGGAAACCTTGAGGACCTGTTGATTCGCACACCCGGTGGTGCGGAAGTGCCATTCCTCAGTGTTGCCGACTACACCCTGGGTAATAGCTACTCTTCCATTAACCGTCAGGACGGCAGGAGAGTGATCACGGTTCGCGGTGACATCGACCGCACGGTGGTAAAGCCGGAAGAAATTCGCCGTGAGGTGATCAGCAAGTATGCCAACCGTTGGGAGCGAGACCTGGATGTGGAGCTGGTTCTCGGTGGCGAAGCTGAACAACAGGTTCGCTCGTTGTCAGACCTGTTCTCAACATTCCCATTGGCCATGATGGTTATCTTTGCCCTGTTGGCGATACCACTGAAATCCTATCTGCAGCCATTGATTATCATGAGCGTGATTCCATTCGGCGCGATCGGGGCAATCTGTGGTCACTTCATCATGGGTGCCGACCTGGTATTCTTTTCCCTGTTGGGCATCATCGCGCTCAGTGGTGTTGTGGTGAATGCCAGCCTGGTGCTGGTGGTGTCGATCAATAGACTGCGTGATGAAGGCGTCGGCATGGTTGAGTCTGTATCCAGGGCTGGCATGTTACGTTTCCGACCCATCATCCTGACGTCGATTACCACGTTTATCGGACTGGTACCGCTGATGGTCACCGCTAATCCGGCCACCTTCTTCATCATCCCCATGGCGATCTCGCTGGCATTCGGTGTTTTGTTTGCTACCGTAATTACCCTGTTCCTGGTGCCCAGCCTGTACCTGATTCTGCATGATTTCATCGGTCATACAGATTCTGCCGAAGAACGCGCCCTGGCTTATCAGCACTCTCCAGCCAGATAGGTTGTCGTCAGTAGATAGGTCAGTAGACAGGTCAATAGACAGATAGTCCCTTCTTCACATACTCTAGGCCCCCGGTTAATTGAAATGCAGAGAGGGTGGGGTCTTTCATGGGCAAGCGGTATCTGGCAAATCTCGGCTTCATCGCAGTATTGCAATCTGGCTTCCTGTGGGCGCAGGAAAATCGTATCGATATCATCCGCGCAGACGCGCCGGAGCTGGCCAGCTTCGGTGAGTTTGATATCGGCGTACGCACCCTGGAAGTGGTTGCCCGCGACCGGATCGATGTAGTCGACACCGAGCGCGGTGGCGAGAACATCATCTACGATCGCTTCCTGACTCTCGAAATCTGGTATCCGGCCAACCTCAACGGCCAGCAGCCTGGTGGCAGCTACGAGGCGATTACCCGCAATCCCGAAATCATTGCTGAGCTGCATGGCCGGGCTGTAAGAGATGCCGAGCCCGATGCTAGTGCCGGACTTTATCCGCTGGTAGTGATCTCCCATGGTCACCCCGGCAATCGTTTCCTGCTCAGCCATACAGCTGAGAATCTTGCCAGCA
The DNA here is from genome assembly GCA_964438455.1 of uncultured Pseudohongiella sp. Classification (GTDB taxonomy): domain Bacteria; phylum Pseudomonadota; class Gammaproteobacteria; order Pseudomonadales; family Pseudohongiellaceae; genus UBA9145. Next base: position 1,606 of record CAYTLI010000172.1, on the reverse strand, counting down.
AGGGCTACATCGTCGCATCCATCGATCACACCGACAGTACCTACGAGAGTGTGCAGAATTTTCAAAGCACCCTGTACAACCGGCCAATGGATCAGCGCTTCGTGATAGATACTCTGGCTGCTTACAGTGGCAATGCTGACTTTCCCATTCTCGGACTGATCGACGGAGAGAACGTTGGTGTTGTGGGTTATTCAATGGGTGGCTACGGTCTGGTTAACAACCTGGGTGGAGGTTACAGCGATGACATCGTCGGTTCTTTTATTGCGCCTCCCAATGATTTGCTGGCCGAGCACGCAACTGGTAATCCGGACTACAGGGGCAAGCTCGATTCCAGAATCAAAGCCGGTGTGGCGGTAGGACCGTGGGGCATGAATGCCAATTTCTGGCGCGAAGAAGATCTGGCCGGAATCGAAGTGCCTACTTTTTATATCGCCGGCAGTGCCGATACCGTATCCGGTTACCTCAATGGTACGAGAGCAATCTACGAAGGGGCGGTGAACAGCGACCGCTACTTGCTGACTTTCAAGAATGCCGGTCACAATGCGGGCGCGCCCATTCCATTACCAGTGGAAATCCGCGACAGCGATGATCAAACCGGAGCGGGACACTACACGGATCCGGTGTGGGACAATGTGCGAATGAACAACATCATGGATCATTTTGTCACCGCCTATTTCGATTACCACCTGAAGGGCGATGAGGCCAAGCTGGAGTACTTCGAGCTTGTGCCGGACGGCGCCGACGCGGTTTATTCAATGCGCAATGGCACCCCAAATGCTGATCATAACTACTGGAAAGGCTTTGGAGCCGGGACGGCGGTGGGTCTGACGATGGAGCACCTGACGCCGGGCGAATAGGGGTGACTCGTACTGACATCTTGCTAATTATTTGCGACTATCACTGACAACTTTATTTGGGCGCGAGCCCTGAGGAGTAACAATGAAAATAATAAATCTGCAAAAGTTCTTCGCGGTCTGCGCGTTGATGCTGCTGGCAAACTTTGGCTACGCACAAACTCCGGGTCACCTCTTTGACCACATTCATATGGCAGTGCCCAATCCCCAGGAAGCTGCAACCTGGTACCTGGATCACATCGGTGGCGAACGTGTCGATGGTCGTGATGATCGCCTGTTATTCAATCGCACCCGGGTTATGTGGCTCTCCGATCGCGGCAATACCCGTCGGCCCAGCGAAGGCAGCGTGGTTGATCACATCGGGTTTTCGTTTCTGGATCTGGACGCCAAGGTTGAAGAATTGGTAGCAGCTGGAGCGACCCTGCAAGGTGAAGTTCGCGACATTCCTGGCCTGTTCAAACTCGCCTTCGTTGTTGATCCCTGGGGAACCAAGCTGGAACTGATTGAAGATTTTCAGCATCTGGGGCTTCACCACCTGCATCTTCGAGATCCGAATCCTCAGGAAGCGCTGGACTGGTACGAGAACATGTTTGGCGGAGTGCCGCTGAATCTCAAGGGACGTATTCCCGGTCTGCTCTACTCAGGCAACGTCTGGTTACTGGTCTCAGAGGGTGACACCTTCCCCAGCACCGAGGGCACGATCGATCATTTCGGTTGGCGCGCACTGGTTCTGGATGAAACCCTGGCTGCAT
>CAYTLI010000171.1:0-5910 GCA_964438455.1 uncultured Pseudohongiella sp. | reverse complement strand
AGGCAGGGATGCCGAGCCCGAGCCTACAGGGACGTACTTGCGGCGTGCTTGGAGTTAAACTCTCAGTCAGCGCCTATTAACTCGTAATTCAGGAAACAGAAGTTGAACAAACTAAAGATCATCATCGTAGGACTGATTGTAGCGGCGCTAGCCAGCTACTTCGTTTTTGACCTGGGGCGCTTCCTCACCCTGGAGTATGCGCAATCCCAGATCGGCGCACTGCAGTCTTTCCGTGATGACAACTTTGCCCTGACAGTTGTCGTCTATTTTCTGTTTTACGTGGCAGTTGCTGCACTGTCTATTCCAGGCGCGGTGATTATCACTCTGCTGGGGGGTGCCATATTTGGAGTGCTATGGGGCACGATCATCGTGTCGTTTGCCAGCTCCATCGGCGCAACACTCGCCTTCCTGGTTTCGCGAACACTGCTTCGGGACTGGGTACAGTCTCGCTTTGGAGACTACCTGGCACCTATTAACAGGGGAATAGAAAAGGACGGTAACTTCTACCTGTTCAGTATTCGCATGGTGCCGCTGTTCCCATTCTTTATGGTTAATCTGCTCATGGGTTTGACGCCTATTGGCGTCGTGCCTTTCTACTTCGTTAGCCAGGCGGGCATGCTGCTGATTACAGCAGTTTATGTGAATGCAGGTTCGGAACTGGCTCAAATCACTTCGCTGTCCGGATTAGTCAGTGGCTCGGTCATCCTGTCTGTGGTGCTGGTTGGAATCTTTCCCTTGATTGGCCGCTTCATTATCAACGCACTGCAAAAGAACAAGATCATGAAAGGCTTCAGTAAACCGAAACAGTTTGATGCCAACGTGGTCGTGATTGGCGGTGGTTCCGCCGGACTTGTGTCGGCAATCATTGCTGTTGGAGCCAAGGCAAAGACCGTTCTTATCGAGAAGCACAAGATGGGTGGCGACTGTCTCAACACCGGTTGTGTGCCGAGCAAGTCGATCATCCGAAGCGGGCGCATCATGTCTTACATTCGCCGCGCCAGGGAGTTTGGTATCGACAGTGCGACAGCCGAAGTTGATTTCCCCGCCGTGATGGAAAGGGTGCAGGGCATCATCAAGACGATCGAGCCACACGACTCTATTGAACGGTTTACCTCCCTGGGTGTGGAATGCATCACCGGTGACGCGAAGATTACTTCTCCTTACACGGTCGAGGTCAATGGTCGCGAGATTGCTACGCGCGCAATTATTGTTGCAACTGGCGCGCGCCCTCTGGTTCCGCCTATACCTGGCCTCGATGATATCGACTACCTGACTTCAGATACTGTCTGGGATCTTCGGGAATTGCCGAAACGCTTACTCGTTGTAGGTGGTGGACCTATAGGCTGTGAACTGGCCCAGGCATTTAACAATCTGGGCGCCCAGGTTACACAGGTTGATATGGCTGCGCGCATCATGCCAAGGGAAGATCCTGAAGTATCTGCAGCTGTCGCGGAACGCTTTGCTGCCGATGGCATTCGTGTGCTGACTGGCCATCAGCTGCAAAAGTTCGGTAACGGTGACAATGGAAAGTTTATGGAAGCCGAACACAAGGGCGAGACAGTTCGTGTTGAATTCGATCAGGTGATACTGGCCATCGGTCGCAAGGCCAATGTGGAGGGTTTCGGCCTGGAAGAACTTAAGGTGCCACTGACTGCCCAGGGTACTATCGAGATCGACAAGGCCATGCGCACCAGCTATCCAAATATTTATGCCTGCGGTGATGTGGCCGGACCTTACCAGTTTACCCACATGGCGTCCTTCCAGGCTTTTTTCGCCAGCATCAATTCATTGTTGGGTGGATGGTGGAGCCTGAGAGCAAAATACAATGTGGTGCCATGGGCAACTTTTACCGACCCGGAAGTGGCCAGGGTTGGTCTGTCTGAAGCCGAAGCAAAAGAACAAGGTGTTGCCTACGAAGTGACCCGCTATGACATGGACCACCTGGATCGGGCGCTCGCCGATGGCGAGGCTCATGGCTTTATCAAGGTGCTCACCGTGCCAGGCAAGGACAAGATGTTAGGTGTCACTATTGTTGGCTATCACGCGGGCGAGTTGATCGGGGAGTTTGTGTTCGCCATGACCCATGGCATGGGTCTGAAGAGCATAGCTGCGGTTACCCACATCTACCCCACTCTGCTGGAAGCAAACAAGTTCTCCGCCAATGCCTGGCGTAACGCACGCTTACCTGAGAAGTACTTCCCGCTGATGGAGAAGTTTTTTCGCTGGCAGAGAAAGCAGTAGAGAAAGTTTTTACTGGCAGATGTTAAAGTGGCAATTGCTTTGACGCGTCAGGACTCGTTCCATGCGCGCACATAATCATCGAAACTCTGGGTATCGGCCTGCTCGATTTCTTTCTGTCGAATGATCGAGTTCGCGCTCGCTTCAGTAAACTCACTGGATACCTTGCTGTCGAGTTCACCGTCCTGCAGATAGTCTCTCGCTTCCATCGATCTGGCCATGGCGAATTTAAAGAAGGATAGCTGCCCCTCGCGCATCTCCTGCAACATGCGACCTGAGGGAGTGAGGCTGGCATCCCGCACTTTGTCTTTCTGAGCTTGCAGTGCTTCAACATGTGCCGAAGTGTTATGTACCTTGTCCAACAGAGCGGCGCTGTGTTCCATATCCCCCAATAACTCACCCGCCCACTGGCGCAAATTCCTGGGATTGCTTTCCAGTCGCAACTCCAGTTCCGGGTCTCTGCCTCTATCTACAACAGCCGAGAGATTTGCCGCCACTTCGAAGTACTCTCTCTGGTCGCAACGGGGTGATTCCGCGAGCAGGCAATGCAGCAAGAAAGTATCGAGGAATCGAATCTGCTGCGCATCGATGCCGAGGGGCAAATAGGGATTGAGATCCAGCGCCCTGACTTCAACATACTCAATACCGCCTTCAGTCAACGCTTCCAGTGGTCGTTGCCCACTGGCCACATTGCGTTTGGGTCGGATGGTGGAATAGAACTCGTTCTCCAGTTGTAGCAGGTTGGGATTGATCTGCAGATATTCACCATCCTGCTGCAATCCAATTTTCTCGTACGCCGGGTAGGGTTCATGCATGGCCTTGTACAGGCAGTCCACGTAAATCTCCAGCTGGTTATAACAAACAAACAGGGACTTCTGTGCTTCACTCTTGTAGCCGAGTTTGCCCATGCGCAAACAAGTCGCTTCCGGAAGATAGAGGCTGCCTTCGCCGAAGTCCTCCAATCCATGATCACGACCCTGCACAAAACATTTGCAGGCAGCGGGTGATGCGCCGAACAGGTAAATCAGCAACCAGGAATAGCGGTGGAAATTGCGAATCAGGTTCAAATACTTGCCCGTGCGAAAATCCTGCAAGGATTGCGTATCACCACAGATTTTTTGATAGGGTTGCCAGAACTCATCAGGCATGGAGAAGTTGTAGTGCAAGCCCGCGATGATCTGCATCAGGCTGCCATAGCGATTATGCAATCCGCGTCGGTACAGGTTTTTCATGCGCCCAATATTGGAGCTGCCATATTCTGCAATGCGAATCGCTGCATCCGAAGAAAGCGGGCAAGGCATGCTGGCCACCCACAACAGTTCGTCGTCATCAAGGTTCCGCAGAGTGAAACGATGGATGTTCTCCAGCATGGATAAACACTCATCCAGATCGGTATAGGCAGGGGTAATAAACTCCAGCAAGGCTTCGGCGAAGTCTGTGGTGATGTAGGGATTGGTCAGGGCAGAACCCAGGGCCTCGGGGTGGCCGAGTTCAGAGATGGCGCCCTGCGGCGAAACCCGCAGACTCTCCTTTTCGATTCCTCGTCGAATCTGGCCCCAACCCGCATCAAACTCCGGTAATCCGTATCGTCGCAGGCTCTCGTTGAATTGCTTGGTCAACGTCACTCCCTTGTTTCTTGGCTTGCCACAGCGCAGCAGTTCTGATGCTCGTCATGGCTGGCGAGGCCGGGCATTATGTCAGATAAGACGGGGGCGTGCTAACCACCCATGGTCTCAGCCGTTCCCCTCATCGGAGCCAATGCCCTTCTTGAATTGGGTGATCAGTCGGCGTTGCTTCTTGTTTGGCCGGGTGGGAGATGGCCAGTGTTTTGGCTGCGACTTGCGCTGCAGTGCCTTCTCCTCCCGCAGCTTGATGCTTTCTTCAGTTTCTTCATAGAGCATCTGTGCTTCGCCAGCTCCACGCCGTTGATCGCTGATTGCCTTCACGACAACAGTCTTGTCATCGAAGCCCTGGCGCAATGAGATCGTTACGCCAACTTCAATTTCCTTGCTTGGTTTGCAGCGCGAGCCTTCACAATGCACCTTGCCACCCTCGATCGCCTGCTTTGCGCTTGCGCGGGTCTTGAAAAAGCGCGCCGCCCAGAGCCACTTGTCCAGGCGGACTCTGGCTGGTGTGTCTTTAGCTGCCCGCTTCATGTTGAGATGCCTGAATTCTCTGCCGGGATGATGTGATCGAAATCTTCCACCTGGGGGAACTCGGCGGCTTCTACCGCGGGTTGTTGACTGTCCGGTTGCTTGATTGCCCAAAGGTGAGCAATGCCTTCTCGCTGTGCCTGTCTAAGCACGCTGATATTGTCATCGAATAACACTGTGCGCCCAGGCTCATAGGGTGCCATCTCCTGCAGGCTTTCCCAGAAACCATGATTCTCCTTGGCGAGTTGCAAGCTGTGGGAGCTTATACGCTGATGAAAATAGTCTCCGATACCGGTGTGCTGCATCTTCAGGTCCAGGCTGATCGGATGCGCATTGGTAATCAGCAGTACCTGCTTGTCCAGGGCATGAAGAGCTTCGAGGAATCTTTCCACATTGGGGCGGACGGTGATCTTGTGGGTAATCGAATGCTTCATCTGGGGAATGTCCAGTTTCAATTCATCCACCCAGTAGTCGATGCAATACCAATCCAGTGTACCGTGCACCTCGGAATACTTGAGCCGCACGTGATCGCGCGCTTCTTCCACGGAAACACCGTGCCGCCGACTATAGTGTTCAGGAACCAGCTGTAGCCAGAAATAGTTATCGAAATGCAGGTCCAGCAGCGTGCCATCCATGTCGAACATAACTGTATCTATGTTTGTCCAGGGCAGCATCGCTACTTACTCTCTAGTGTGAAGTTTCTTTTAGTGGTTTACTTAGCCCGAAATCCGGGCCAGCAAAGGAATTTTATCAGCTAATGCACGATTTGCTCGAATCTGTCCAACATATCGCAGTATTGGCTGGGCAGGAAATTCTCGATGTATACCACGACGTTTCGCCCATCGATGTCACTACGAAAGACGATGCCTCCCCGCTCACCCAGGCGGATACTCGCGCCAACAATGTCATTGTAGAGCAGTTGCAGAGCCTCGACAGCGCCATACCCATACTGAGCGAGGAAATCGAACGCCCCGAATTTGCCACCCGGGCGACATGGGAGCGCTACTGGCTCGTCGATCCCCTGGATGGCACCAAGGAATTCATCAACCGCAACGGCGAGTTCACCGTCAATATCGCGCTCATTGAGGATGGCGAACCTGTACTGGGTGTTGTCCACGTGCCGGTCAGTGGCAGCACCTACTTTGGAGGCAGTTCCGTCGCCGGGGCATGGAAGAAACTGGGCGTGGAAGATCCACTGCCGTTAAGAACCTCCAGTATCGGGCCAGCCGCGCTATCCATGCGCCTGGTTGCCAGTCGCAGCCATCGCGGAGAGCTGGTGGACCGCCTGGTTGAGCAGGCGGGCAGCCAGTTCGAAAACATCGAGACCATGAGTATGGGTAGCTCATTGAAGCTATGCCTGGTCGCGGAAGGCAGCGCCGATCTCTATCCACGGCTGGCACCCACCAGTGAGTGGGACACTGCCGCGGCCCATGCTGTTGTGCGGGCCGCTGGTGGCGAAGTGGTCACCACCGACTTCAAGCCCCTGCGTTATAACCAGAAAGAGAGCCTGCTCAATCCA
>CAYTLI010000170.1:0-5953 GCA_964438455.1 uncultured Pseudohongiella sp. | reverse complement strand
ATTCTTCCAGTAGAGCTTTGTGCACACGCAGGTGTGCCCCTTTTGCTGTGTTGCTGAAAAAATCTTCGCCAGCTCTTTCTTGTTCAACAAAAGCTTTTTGGTACGAGTAGGATCGGCAATGATGTGTGTGCTGGCCGTATTCAGCGGCGTGATATTGCAACCGAGCAGGAAAGCCTCGCCATCTTTTATCAGCACATAGCTATCCACCAGCTGCACTTTCTTCAAGCGCAGACTTTTAACTTCCCATCCCTGTAACGCCACACCTGCTTCAAAGGTCTCTTCGATGAAGTAGTCATGTCGTGCCTTCTTGTTCTGCACGATGGTGTTATCGGGTGTTTTTTGTTTGCCGGATTTTGCCATGGGGCGCGATTATAGCCCTTTCCCTGCCCGGTAACTGAATATCAATGAAATGTGCGTTGCGGAGACAAATTGAGTTGATCTGGGGGCGCTGATAGAATCCCCTGACACCAACCCGTAATAATAAGCTAATCTATTGAGAACTAAGGGGTTTTAATGGCTCAGGACAGAGGGCAGTTCAGCTCGAAATTGGGATTCATTCTGGCTGCTGCCGGATCTGCCGTGGGCCTGGGTAACCTCGTTGCCTTCCCGGTGATGGCGTCAAAAAATGGTGGCGCCGCCTTTCTCATCATCTACCTCTTCTTCGTTGCATTCATCTGTTATCCGGTAATGATGGCAGAGATCTCCATGGGCAGACGCACAACGCGTAATCCTGTAGGCGCGTTTTCCGAATTATCCGGCGGCAAGTTTGTCTGGCGCCTGGCCGGCATGCTGGCCATTCTGACTCCATTCATGATCGCGGTGTTCTACACCGTCATCACAGTGTGGCTGGTGGTTTACATCAAAGAGATTGTCAGCGGCAATCTCGATGTGCTGTCCCAGCCTGGCAATTTCGGCGAAGTTGTAGCACGCCCATCACTGTTTGGTTATCTGGTAGGGTTGTTGGGCCTGATGTTCTTCATCTTGCTCGGCGGTGTGAAGGGAGGCATCGAAAGGTTGGCGCGGGTGTTGATGCCGACCCTGGCGGTGATGCTGATATTGTTGGTGATCTTCGTGCTAACCCTGGAGAACGCGGGCGTAGGTGTCAGCTATTACCTGGTACCAGACTTTGGTAGTGTGAACCTGGCCGTGATCAACGGTGCCCTGTCACAGGCGTTTTTCTCCCTGTCATTGGGCATGGGCATTCTCATTACCTACGGTTCCTATTTCAGCAGGAAAGACAATATTGCTGAATCAGCGCGCATGGTCGCGATTGCCGATACCAGTATCGCGTTCTTCGCCGGCATGTTGATCCTGCCTGCCATCTTCGCTTTCGATCCGAACACCAACACCGATGACCTGTCTACCAGTTCTGTCGGGTTGATCTTCGACTTCCTGCCGCAGATCTTTCTTTCCATGCAGGAAGCGGTTGGTTATGGTGGAGCGAGTTTCGTGGCCGCAATATTCTTCACCCTGGTGTTCTTTGCCGCACTGACTTCCATGGTCTCGATAATTGAGATTCCCATCGCCTGCTGGATTGATGAACTGGGTTTCTCGCGTCAGAAGGCGGTTTTGTTCCAGGCCATCCTGCTTACCATCTTCACTATTCCGGCGACCATGTCCCTGGGCATTTCTGATTTCTTCACCAACTTCACCAGCTATGGTGGCGTGAACAAATCGTTCTTTGACCTGGTATCGGATGTTTTCTACGAAACCATCCTGCCATTCGTCGGCTTTACCGTGTGCATCTTTTGCGCCTATCAATGGAAAGTTTCTGGCCTGAAGAGCGAATTGATCATTGGTGATGAAAAGTACAGTGGCTCACTGCTGGAAAAATACATTAACTTTTCCCTTGGTACGGTTATACCCGTAGTGCTTCTGGTGGTATTCATCAGCACCGTCAATCAGATTTACCTGGGCTAGCTGGTCTTTTGCAATCGTGCCGGTAATTGAGCGCAGTGCACTGGTGAATCATTCTGCGGAGCAGATGTTTGACCTGGTTAACGACATCGAGCGCTATCCCGAATTCATGCAGGGCTGTAAATCGGCGCGGGTAATCAGTCGCTCTGCCAACGAACTCGAAGGCGAACTAATCCTCGGCAAAGCCGGAATTCAGCAAACTTTCACCACGCGCAATAGCCTGCTCAGGCCGCAACGAATAGATATGCAACTGGTGGCGGGAAACTTCAAGAATTTCACCGCTTACTGGCAGTTCCAGGCATTGGCCGCTAATGCCTGCAAGGTCAGCCTGCACATGGATTTTGAGTTTGATCTGGCCCTGGTAGACCTGGCAGCGAAGCAGCTGTTTTCTTCGGTGGCCAATAATCAGGTCGACTCACTGGTGGCGCGAGCGGAACAGGTCTATGGCGAATAGCGACATCAAGTCCAATGTCATTGAAGTGGAAGTTGCCTACGCAACACCCGAGCGTCAGGAAATCATTGCACTCCAGGTGCCGGTTGGCACAACTGCCTACGAAGCGGTCCAACGCTCTGAAATCACGGCGATGTTTCCGGAGATAAACCTCGACACCGATCCAATGGGTATCTTCTCCCAGCCCATGGATGGCAAGAAGCTGCCACTGGCGGCAGAGTACGTGCTCGATAACAGGGATAGGGTCGAGATCTACAGACCACTGCAGATCGATCCCAAACAGGCGCGGCTGGAGCGTGCCGCAAAGAAGAAAAAGCGCAGCTGAACCCGGGAAAACCCCGCAGGTGATTGAGTAATCCATGCTTACCGGCGCATAATGATCTTATGAGTAAGGGATTTTCTTATGTCTGACGAGCAAAAACCCGCAAAGCAATCGGGACCTTCCTTCTTGCAGAAGCTCGAAGAGGGGCTCAGGGACTACTACGTCACACCTTATCGCCGCGCGTTCGCCAGGGCGCAGCGCGAAGAGGATGACCTGTTCATGTTGCTTGTCTTTGCCGACAGTCTTGGCGTTCCCAACCCCGCCGCTTTCTATACCCTGGAACTGCTGCCTATCGTCTATGATCGTTTTCATGAATGGCACCTGCGCATGGGCATGGAGCGCTCACCACTGGATCACGTAAGTTGCTGTTAGATCTCGCGCGCAGTCGCAAAATACTTTTCTTTGGCGGCAAGGGTGGTGTCGGCAAGACTACCGTCTCGTCGGCCACCGCACTGGCCAGGGCTAATGAAGGCGCCAAGGTGTTGTTGGTGTCCACGGACCCTGCGCACAATCTCGGCCATCTCTTCGATCGCAGCATAGGTCCGCAGCCGGTTCGCATCATGGCTGGATTGGATGCGCTGGAAATGGACCCGGCAGAAACCGTTGAGCAACATCTGAAAGAAGTAAGCAGTGCGCTGCATCAACTCATGCCGGTGAATCAGCATAAGGAAATCGACAAGCATATGGCACTGTCTCGTGATGCTCCCGGTATGCACGAGGCGGCGATACTGGAACGTATAGCAGATGTGATCGAAGAAGGCATCAAGGATTACGATCTGATTGTGTTCGACACGGCGCCTTCTGGACACACAGCCAGACTAATGGTGCTACCTGAGATGATGTCTGCCTGGACCGAAGGTCTGATCAAGCGACGGGAAAAGGCCGACCGCTTTGCGGAAATTGTCCGCGACCTGGGCGGCGATACCAGCATGGAAGACAAGACGATCGGCGGCGCCACAGCTCCCGAACAGGAAAAAGAGAGTCGCATTCGGCAGATACTTCACCGCCGTCGCCACAAGTTTGTGCATTTGCGGGATCGGCTGGCTGATAACAAGACCACTTCATTTGTCATCGTACTCGCTGCCGAACGCCTGCCAGTTCTGGAAACTATCGAGTTGCACGAACAGCTGTTGCGCGCCAATGTCAGCGCCGATTGCCTGGTGGTCAACAAGCGTGCTCCCCAGGGCATGGGTGACTTCCTCGAGGAGAGGCATCAGCAGGAAGAGCTGCATTTGCAGGTGTTAAAACAGCATTTGCCCGATGTGCCGAGGCAGGATTTATTCCTGCAGTCGCGTGATGTTCTGGGCTTGCAAGGCCTGGAACAGCTGGCAGAATCGCTCTAAACCCTGCAAGAAACAATTGACCGTCTTGAATGAATTTTCAATAATCCCGGGTCACGCAGATTATTGTCGAGTTTAAAGCCCTTAAAAAAGATGCGGTTTTCGATCAGCAAACTGAGCAAGAAATTGGCAGCACGCGCCAGGCTGGCCCCGGTGGCCGCTACACTGGCGTTATTGCTGTTGTTTGTGCAGAGTGCGGACCTGATCCACACTCATGATGAGCTGGCTCAACAGTTTGAATGCGAAATTTGTCTCAAGGTGGGCTCTGGAGATGATTTTCTCATCTCAGCGTCTACTCAATTCGATTTTATTCCCTCTGAGCAGACCTACCAGCAGCCAGAGCAAAGGCCTCGATTTGCTGCCCGTCTGCCACAAAAGGCTCGTTCCCCTCCGCTAGCTTGAATCCAGGCCTCAGGCCTTTGTTAGATCATTTTTGCACGTACTCGCTACGTGTTTGTCGTCGATGATTCACTGGATCATCGATTGGTGATTGGGAAAAAGGATTCAAACATGCAGTACAGATTCAAGCAGTCTCTACTCTTCTTAACTTCTGGCGTGACATTGCTTGCCAATGCCCAGGAAGCGGAACAAAGACACGCAGAAGACAGGTTAGACGAAATCGTAATAACGGCGCCATTCGAAGCATCAGAAGCCGAAACGGCTCTACCCATCGGCATTCTCTCGGCGGAAGCCTTGCGCGAACAGACCGGTAACAGCATTGGTGACACCCTGAAGAATGAAATCGGCGTCAACAGCGCATCGTTTGGCAATGGTGTGGGACAACCTATCATCCGTGGTCAGAGTGGCAATCGAGTAAGTGTGTTACAGAACGGTATCAGCCTGACCGACGCCTCCAACGTAAGCCCCGATCATGCCAATGGTGTGGAAGCACTGCTCGCAGAACGCATCGAAGTTCTGCGCGGGCCCTCGGCCTTGTTGTATGGCAGCGGCGCGATCGGCGGTGTGGTAAACGTGGTCGATGGCCGCATCCCGAGACAGCTCGTAGATGGTCCGACGCTATTGATAGAGCAGAGCTTCAATTCCGTCAGCGATGAAGACAAGACCCTGGTGAAATTCGATACTGCCAGTGGAGAATTCGGTTTTCATTTCGATGCCTTTCGGCGGGAAAACGATGACATGGAGGTGCCTGGCTTCGCCATTGATGAAGCAGCCGTCGAACAGCTTGAAGAACTCACCGCCTCGGTGCTCGGTGAAGATCATGAGCACGAAGAGGAACATGAAGAAGAAATCATCAACAGCAACGGCTTCGTTGCCAACTCCAGTGGAGAAGCGGAGGGAGGTACGCTCGGCTTCTCTCGTGTAACTGAGAATGGCTACTTCGGCTTCGCAGTCTCTCGCCTGGAAAACAATTATGGATTGCCACCTGGTACCCACGGTCACCACGGCGAAGAACATGAGGGCGAGGAAGCCGAAGAGGGCGATCATGAAGATGAGCTGGCACTGGTGCGCCTCAACCTGGAACAGACCCGCTATGATTTCCGCTCCATGTTCAATTTCGCTTCAGGCTGGTTTGAAAACCTCGAAGCGACGATCGGCTACACTGATTACGCCCATCAGGAAATAGAGTTGGAGCCCGATGGCGCAAGCAGGTTAGGCACACTGTTTAGCAATGAAGGCTTCGAAGGTCGCATCGCTCTAAATCATCGACATGAAGGCAACTGGGCCGGGGTGTGGGGCATGCAGTTTACCGCGACCGACTTTAGCGCAATCGGGGATGAGGCTTTCATTCCGGCAACGGATCTCGGTTCCCTGGGTCTGTTTGGTATGCATCGCTATACCAATGAAGCCTTAACCGCTGAGTTTGGCCTGCGGGTGGAAAGAAATTCTGTAGATCCAAGTGGTGCATGTAAATACGACACAAGCTCAACCAGCATGAGCGCCAGTGTGTTGCGTGACGTCAAT
>CAYTLI010000169.1:0-6021 GCA_964438455.1 uncultured Pseudohongiella sp. | reverse complement strand
CCAGTGGAGCTTCTGCAAAGTAGGTAATTCCCGCAAGGCCGGTAGTTACCGAGCCAAACAAGACAACTACCATCCAGCTCATCGCGATACGCCTCGCTGGCACCAGCTTCTCCGCACTCTCGGCGGCCATGAAGCGAGCCAGGATATGTGGCTGCCCCATATATCCCAGACCCCAGGCGATCAATGAAACAAATCCCAACAGACTGATGTCACCGATCAGTTCAACGCTACGCGGATTAACCAACTGCATCTGCTCCCACATGGGAGAGATTCCACCTGCACTATTTACAACAGCAATTGGTGCTATGAGTAGCGCTGCCAACATGAGCAAAGCCTGCACTGCATCAGTCCAGGCAACGGCAAGGAAGCCGCCAAAGAATGTGTAGGCAACAATAACGAAACCACCAACAAATAGAGCCACCGAATAGTCGAGACCAAAACTGCTTTCAAACAGGATGGCACCACCCACTAGCCCAGACGCCGTATAGAAGGTGAAGAAGAGCAGGATGACTAGAGCCGAAAGACTACGCAGCACCCTGCTCCGATCCTGGAAGCGGTTCTCGAAGTAGTCTGGCAAGGTAAGGGAGTTATTGGCCTGCTGGCTGTAAACCCTGATCGGGCGCGCAACGAAGAGCCAGTTACACCAGGCTCCGAGAACCAGTCCGATACCGATCCACACCTCACTGAGACCGCTCAGGTAGATCGCGCCCGGCAAGCCCAGCAACAACCACCCGCTCATATCCGAGGCACCAACACTTAAAGCGGTGACTGCGGATCCCAGCTTCCGCCCCCCGAGGATGTAATCATCCAGATTGTGGGTGCGTCTGTAGGCTTTGATCCCCAGGTAGAGAATCAGCAGCAAGTAAGCAACAAAAGTCACCAGAAGGGGTTGGTCAAAAGGCATTTAGGTCCGCACAACTTGGGAAATCAGCGACCATTCTACTGTGATTCACGGCCAGAAGGGCTAAATGCTGTGCTATTTGCCCTTAGACTGGGAGCATGGCCATTCCTCGGCCAACGTGTCGGCCCTGTTTTAAGCCTGTTTATTAAACAAATCACTTTAGTTATTGTCATCTCCAATAATATGTAGAGTAAATACTTTACTATATTGGCCGATAACGGGTTTGTAACCGGAGATAGCCATGGACCTACCCCAGAGCCAGGAATCGATACTAAGACGCTTGAAGGTGCGCGGGCCCCAGTCTGTAAAAATCCTGGCAAATCAACTGGATATAACGACTATGGGGGTCAGGCAGCATATGGCGGAGCTGGCCAGCCGCGGCCTGGTGAAGCAAACGGCCGAAACCCGCCAAACCAGAGGGAGACCCGTCCATTATTGGCAGCTCACGGCCCTGGGGCACGGCAGATTCAGCGATAATCACGCGGACAGGCTGGCGGAATTGCTCACTGTTATCCGAGAAGAGCATGGTGAAGACGGCCTCAATGAGCTGATAAGCAGACAGCACCGCCCCCTGGAGCAGTCGTATGCCCGGCAATTGGGGGAAGCCGGTCCGGACCTCGAGCAGAAACTACAGAGACTCGCGCAAATACGCAGTGAAGAGGGATTCATGGCGGAAATCCGCCTACTCCCGGACGGCTGGATGCTGATCGAAAATCATTGCCCGGTGATCAGGGCTGCCCATAGTTGCCAGCAGTACTGTGGTTCGGAACTAAACCTGTTTCAGACATTATTGGGCGAGTTGGCCAGTGTTTCACGAGTCGATCACTTACTCGACGGGGATCGACGCTGCGCCTACAAGATCCGGGCACACAGCTAGCCGGCCAATCAGCGCAAAGAATCGGTTGCTACCGATCCAACTAGTATTCAAAATCGTTCTCTTGATTGTTCAATCTACCGGATTAGTGAAATGAATCGACGCAAGTTGGTGATAGGCGCCAGTGCTCTCCTGGCACTACTGTTCTTTGGCCTGACACCCAAATTGGTCGGCATGAACCTGCGCGAAACCGCGGTTGCCAATCTGTTCGCGTTGATTCCGCCGGAATATGAGCGCCAGCTGGAAATCAATGAAGCGCAGTTCGATTCTGGCTGGTTTGGCTCAAGTGCCCAGTTCGACGTGGTGTACAACGCGTTAGGTCTGGAAGAACCACTGGTCATGCGCCTGGATTTCGATTTCACTCATGGTCCCCTGCTACTGACCGGCGATGGTGTGAGGTTTGGTCTGGCGCACGCTCGCATTGCTCCTTCGTTCAACAGTCGTCAGTTAACTGAGGCCATGAGTGAAATTCCGTTTGACTTGCCGCAGATTGAATTAAATCTGCTCACCGGTTTCGATGAGAGCCTCGCAATTCAATTGGTAGTCGCGCCCACCACAATGTCAGAGTCCGGTGTAGAAGTGAGTTTTGATGGCCTCACCGGAACGCTGGTGGCTTATAACGATCAATCAGCAGAGATCAATGTTGATATGGGTGCATTTACCGCGGGCGAAGGAGTTAACGGATTCTCCATCGCCTCCCTGGACCTGAACAGTCGTACAGCGCAACTCAACGATCTGCTTGCCCCAAGCAGCGCTGAGTTAATGATCCCCACGCTTTCAGCCAACGGGATTGCTGCATTTACGGCTTCTGATATCAGTATTGAATCCAGGCTTACAACAACCGACAGTAATCCGGGGCAAATTGATATCTACCAGAAGCTCGCCGTGGCCGATATCGACAGTGAGTATCCATTGCAGACCTTTACCTGGACCTCTGAAATCAAAGAGCTTTCAACCCAGGTTATCCGCAATTACTACGAGATGCTCAATGCATTGCAGGAACAGATCACCAGCGGCAATTCCTCCACCACAGTGAATGTGGATGAACTTGCACAGGAGATGCTGCTGGTGTTGATTCAGAATGCCATCGTATTCAACAACACTATTGACGCCACCGTGTACGAAGGCGATCACTCTGTCGAACTACTCATAAGTTGGCTCGGCCTGCCTCAGGTAGCGAGCATAAATTCCCTCAGCATGGAGCAGATCATTTCCGCACTGGATGTCGAACTGCATGTGTCCATGGACCTGGAAGCCATCGCACGCAGTCCGTTCGCCGCCATGATCGATCCCTATGTGCAGCAGGGATATATCACCCTGGACAATGGCCGGGTGCTGCTGGACATTACCCTTGCCGATGAGCAACTGGTGATCAATGGGGAAGTCACGCCCCTGGGAAATTTTTCCATTCAGCAAACCTTATGAGTGCTTTAACTCCACAAGTGGCTGCGCGTCATGACGATCAGCCAGTGAAACTATATTCCTACCCAAAGTACTGGGCCGAATGCTTCGGCGTTGCACCCTTCCTGCCTATGTCACGCGCCGAGATGGAGGAATTGGGCTGGGACAGTTGCGACATCATCATCGTGACCGCCGATGCCTACGTTGATCACCCCAGCTTCGGCATGGCGGTGGTAGGCCGCCTGCTGGAAGCGCAGGGTTTCAGGGTCGGGATAATCTCACAGCCGGCGTGGGACTCAGCCGAACCCTTTACCATCCTCGGCAAACCCAACCTGTTCTTCGGTGTGACCGGAGGCAATATGGACTCGCTGATTAACCGGTATACGGCAGATCTAAGGCTGCGCAGTGACGATGCCTATACCCCCAATGCAGAGCCCGGCAAGCGACCTGACCGCTCGGTGATTGTTTACAGCCAGCGTTGCCGGGAAGCGTATTATGAAACCCCCATTGTGATTGGTGGGATCGAAGCCAGCCTGAGGCGCATCGCACAATATGATTATTGGAGCGATTCTGTGCGTCGCTCCATCCTCGTCGATTCCAATGCAGACATACTGCTATTCGGTAATGCTGAACGTGCGTTGGCGGAACTTGCTCACCAATTGGCCGCGGGTAAATCAATCGATGAGTGCTGGGATCTTAGAGGTAGTGCGCATGTGCGAAGCGCAGCACCCGCAGGGTGGACAGAAATTGATTCAACGCGTATCGATTGGCCAGCAAAGATAGACAAGTTACCCAATCCCTACGACTACCATCAGAGGGAGCAACAACAAGCAGAGAGTTCGGATTCGGATACAGAACAAGCCGTGAAGATTATCCCTCTTCCGCTACAAAGACAGAGCGATTTTGACAGGAAGACTTCCTATATCCGGCTGCCGGCATTGAATAAAGTGACAAATGACCCGGTGCTCTATGCTCATGCGTCAAGAATCCTGCACCAGGAAGCGAATCCCTACAATGCCCAGGCGCTGGTGCAGAGGCATGATACCCAGGAAGTCTGGGTAAATCCCCCACCCATTCCACTGGAAACAGATGAAATGGACTGGGTCTTCGACCTGCCTTATCAGCGACGCCCCCATCCCAGCTATGGCGATGCGCGCATACCTGCGTACGACATGATTAAGACTTCGGTCAATATCATGCGTGGATGTTTCGGCGGCTGTACGTTCTGCTCCATCACCGAACATGAAGGCAGGATCATCCAAAGCAGATCTGAAGACAGTATTATCCGGGAAATTGAAAAGATTCGGGACCAGGTGCCGGGATTTACCGGTACTATCTCTGACCTTGGTGGGCCCACCGCCAATATGTACAAACTCAATTGCAAGTCACCAGAGATACAAAAACGTTGCAAGCGACTCTCCTGCGTCTATCCGAGCATCTGCAAGCACCTCAACACGGACCACAAACCGACTACCAATCTTTATCGCCGCGCGCGATCTGTAGAGGGTGTAAAGAGAGTCGCGATCGCATCCGGTTTACGCTACGACCTGGCTCTCAGGGACCCTGAATATGTTGAGGAACTGGTAACACACCATGTGGGTGGATACCTGAAGATCGCTCCCGAGCACAGTGAAGATTCCACTCTCAACAAGATGATGAAGCCATCCATCTCAGCTTACGACGAATTCAAGAAATTGTTCGACCGCTTCTCCCGCAAGGCAGGCAAGGAACAATACCTGATTCCCTACTTCATCGCCGCCCACCCGGGTTGTACGGAAGAAGACATGTTGAATCTCAGCCTGTGGCTGAAAGAGCACGATTTCAAACCAGACCAGGTACAGACTTTCTATCCATCACCAATGGCACTGGCAACTGCCATGTACTACTCCGAACGCAATCCATTGCAGAAGCTGCGTTACAAGAGTGAAAAGCTGGAGGTGTGCAAGGATATCGATGAGCGCAGATTACAAAAAGCGTTCTTGCGTTATCACGATGAGAAGAACTGGCCTTTATTGCGGCAGGCGCTGAGGCGTCTGGGGCGTGAGGACCTGATCGGTCGCTCCAGGAGGAGCCTGGTTCCACCAGCGCGGGAAAAAAATACAAGAAAGCGCGGCAGGAGGTAGGCCGCTCTTTATCTGGTCACCTGCAAGTTAATTTCTTCTACTATTTTCCAGCGACCGTCTTCCTGTTCCATCAGTAATTTCTTTTGGGTGCTGTCACTGTAGTTGGGAGAGCGATAGCGCAGCCAGAAGCGCACATCCTGTAGTCCCTCTTCGACTCCAACATGCTCAAATTCACTCATTTCCAGTTCGATTGAACTCGCATTACCGATGACACGCTGGCGGTTGCTGCGCCACGCAGCCACGTCATCCTGATAGCGGGGAACAAATTCGGAGTGATAGCTGGCAAAATAGTCAGCAAGAGATTGCGTTTGCCATGCCAGCAACCAATCCTGCACCGACGATATCAACTGCTCCTGCATTGGTTCCTCTACTTCAGTCGCTGGCTCCGATGTGATACTCGCTTCGACAGTTTCCGGCGGGACAGCGGCAAGCTCTGGTTCAATCTGCTCGACAGCAGGCTCTGCCAGCTGCTCCGGCACAGAGTCCTCGACAGGCTCTTCCTCGCTCACGATCGGTGTTGTCAGGGCAGAAGGCTCAGTCTCCACCAGCGGCTCGAAAATTGGTTGGGCTATTGCGCCTGTATCGATACCGATTTCTTCTGCAGTGACCAGAGCCAAACTTGAATCAGAGACGGGTTCTGGAATCTCTGCTGGTACTGGTAAAGATGGTGCGTTGACAATCTCAGTCTCTGTGCTCGCAGTTTCGACAGCTGTAGATTCCAG
>CAYTLI010000168.1:0-6040 GCA_964438455.1 uncultured Pseudohongiella sp. | reverse complement strand
TCTTCACTCAGCTGTATATCAAGCTCTTCGAGGTTGTTGATTAGCGACGCCTTGCCACTCATCTTGCCCAGTGCGTAGGTGCGCTTGCGGGCGAATCGCTCTGGACTTAGGTTGGTGACATACAAATCACCCTTCAGGTCACCATCAGCATGAATGCCAGCAGTCTGGGTGAACACATCGGCGCCAACGATCGGTGTATTCGCCGCGATCCACTTGCCGGAAAAGTTTTCCACCATGCGGCTCAATACTGCGATACGGGATTCGTCGATGGACAAAGTCATTCCAAGCTTGTCTTTCAGTGCAACAGCAACCTCTGCCAGAGATGCATTGCCGGCCCGTTCGCCCAGGCAATTAATAGTGCAGTGAATATTGTTGATGCCCGCATCGACGGCAGACAGCGCGTTGGCAGTAGCGAGTCCATAATCATTGTGAGGATGGAAGTCGAATTCCAGTTCCGGGAAAGTGGACATCATTTCGGACAGTGAGTCGTGCACTTCCCTGGGTGACATCAAACCCAGGGTATCGGGCAAGAGGTAGTGCCCGATGCCCAGATGGGCAGTAGCTGAAATCAGACCCATGACATAGTCCTTGCTATCCTTGTAGCCATTGGACCAGTCTTCCAGGTACATGTTGACGCGCAAGCCCTGCTCTTTCGCATACTCGACCGTGCGTTCAATGTCGGCAACATGGCTATCCAGATCTTTGCCCAGTTGCTCACGGCAGTGTTTCTCACTGCCCTTTGCCAGCAGGTTGATCACCTGCCCACCTGCCTCGCGAATCCAGTCTACGCTGCGCTTGTAGTCTACGAAACCTAGCACTTCAACCCGGTCCAGCAAATCCTCTTTCCTGGCCCAACTGGTGATCGCAGCCACCGCCTGTTTTTCGCCTTCAGATACGCAGGCCGATGCAATCTCGATGCGATCGACCTTGAGGGACTGCAGCAGTGCCCGGGCGATATTCATTTTCTCATTGGCTGAAAATGAAACGCCCTGGGTTTGCTCACCATCGCGCAGGGTCGTATCCAGCAAGCGGATATGTCGTTGTTGTGGCTTGTCGGTCATCAAATGTCCTTTCCCCGCCTTGTTCTCGCCAAACTGGCAAATTGGCACTGGTCAGGGGGCGGGCATTCTAGCAAAAACTGTGGCTCACAAGGAAATAAATGCCTGTTATCTCGACAGTTTCCCCATTTATACTTGTTATCTGGACCCCAAGGACGAGCCTCGTTGGATAACGGCGAACAAACAACCGAGAATTTACCGAGGGCAGGTCTGCTGCGCAGGCTTGCCGCCCTGCTCTATGATGCCTTTCTGGTCGCAGCGATACTGTGGCTGGTCGGCAGTATCGTGCAAATCTTCTTCGGCCCCGAAAGCAACCAGCTGGTTGGTGACCGGGTGGAAACAAATCCGGTTCAAGGCGCTATCCTGTTCACGCTGATGATAGGGAGTTTCGTCCTGTTTAACTGTTACTTCTGGATGCGAAGTGGCCAGACCCTGGGAATGTTGGCATGGCGCTTGAGGGTAGAGGATCAGCAAGGGAAAAACGTTTCTCTTGCGCAAGCCTTACTCAGGCTAGCGCTGGCTGTGCCCTCTCTGCTGGTCTTCGGATTGGGGTACCTGTGGTTGTATCTGGACAAACAGGGCGATGCCGCGCATGACCGACTGTCCGGTACTCGCGTCGTGGTAGTCCCGCGCTCACATCGTCCGTTCTAGAATCTATTCCAGGCTGACAGGTTTGCCGACTGGGAAGTCAGGCGACACGATCCCGTTGGCGCTCCAGTAAACCAGTGAAAGCGGAAGGCACTTCTGCGATCTGGTGCTTGTCGAAATCAAAAAATACCACACCAACCTTGGCCTGGCAGACAACAGTTTCCAGTGCACTGTTGGTCACCTGCATGCAGATATCGAAGCCATAGCGATTGAAATCATCCACTCCCACATCGACGATGAGGCGATCACCGGCGAAAGACTCGGAACGAAAATCTATTGCCATGTCAGTCACGACCATGCCGAGACCAAAAATATTGGCTTCGTTGAATCCCAGGCTGGCAAGAAACTGCAACCTGCTCTCCTGCAAGATGCGCGACATAGCCATGTTGTCGAGGTGCTTGGCGTAGTTGAGATCACTGATGCCAACACTGTGTTCCATACTGAAGATGAAGTGTTCGGGGTGGGCGACTTTTACTCGTGGCATGTCAGCTTCCTCTCAACATGGAACGTCCGGGGCAAGCAGCGCAGCAAAGCGTTTGTACTCACTGCTTAGCTAGCTCAGACAGTGAAAAATGACTTTAGTTCTGATTAATTCTGTGAAACTCCTGTTCAAATTTTATTGCTCAAAATTTGATCAATAGTTTCCAGTTTTAAACCAAAGTCTGCGCATCTTATAAAAAAAGAATTGGCAATGACAGACGTTAGCGAAGCCCGGCCGGTTTCCTTGCTTAACTATTTGAATATCTTTAGGATTGGCTGCTCTTGGGCGGCAGTCGAAGCAAGCAAATTCTCCAGGGAGCGAAACTAATCACCATGAAATACGCGATCAAAGGCGGAGCGATCCAGAAGTTAAACACTGACTGCCTGGTAGTACCTGTATTTTCCAAGGGCGCACAAAGTGACGAAGCGAAAGCCATCGACAGCGCCAGCAAGAATGCAATCACCAAGTTACTGAAATCTGGAGATTTCACCGCCAAACTGGGTGATACCACCGTGTTATTCGGTGTGGCAGGTATTTCTGCACAGCGAGTTCTGTTGGCAGGCGCGGGTGAGCGCAAGAAACTGGATGCCAAGGCCTGCAGCAAATTTCTCGCCGCCGCGAGCGGAGCAGTCTGTGGACTTCAGGCCGGGGCAGTGCATTTCGCTATCGACTCGCTGCAACCCGGTGACAGGGATGCTAACTGGCTGGCCGCCCGTGCCGCACAGGAACTGGAGGTTGCAAGCTATCGCTATGACACAACGAAGAGCAAGAAAGGCAAAGCCATTGCCGTTCACTCCGCCAGCCTCGGCGGCGGTCTAAAGGCGTCCCGCAAAGCGCTGAACTCTGCACTTTCTCGCGGTAAAGCCATCGGAGAAGCGATAAATCGCGCCCGGCAACTGGGCAATCTTCCCGGCAATCGCTGCACCCCTACATTCCTCGCCAACGAGGCACAATCACTGGCGACTCGACACAAGAGCGTGACGACGAAAATTCTGACTGAGAAACAGATGGCGCGCCTCGGCATGGGATCACTGCTTTCCGTTGCTGCCGGTTCCGCGGAAGAGGCAAAACTCATCGTCATTAGCTACAACGGCGCCAAGCAGGATAGCAAGCCACATGTACTGGTCGGTAAGGGCATCACCCTCGATACCGGCGGCATCAGCCTGAAGCCCGGGCTTGCCATGGATGAAATGAAATTCGACATGTGTGGAGCCGCCAGCGTAATCGCAACTATGGGTTGTGTCGCCGATCTAAAACTACCGATCAATATAGTCGGCATCGTAGCTGCGGCTGAAAACATGCCCGGCAGTCGGGCCACCAAACCCGGTGACGTGGTAACCAGCATGTCCGGCAAGACAATTGAAATACTTAATACCGATGCGGAAGGCCGGCTGGTGCTCTGCGATGCTCTAACCTATGCAGAACGATTCAAACCACGCAGCATCATTGATATCGCCACGTTGACAGGTGCCGCCGTCGCCACTTTTGGTTCTCACGTAAATGCCATGTTGAGCAACGATGACAAGCTCGCATCAAGTTTACTGGCCTGTGGCGAGGACAGCCTTGATCGAGCGTGGCAACTTCCGCTCTGGGACGAATATCAGAGTCTGCTCAACAGCAATTTCGCTGATATAGCCAACATCGGTGGGCCAAGAGCAGGTACTATCACCGCCGCCTGCTTCCTGTCCCGCTTCACCGAGAAGCAGAAATGGGCTCATCTGGATATTGCAGGTAGCGCCTGGGATTCCGGCACCAAGAAAGGAGCCACAGGCCGGCCGGTAGGACTGTTGGTTGAATATCTGTCCAGGCAGAAACCCTGATCCGGTGACCCAGGTAAACTTTTATACGCTGAGTAGCGAAGACAGTCAGAGTCGCTACCAGTTTGCCTGCCGATTGGCCGAGAAAGCAGCAGCCCTGGGGCATCAAGTTTTGCTTCAAACGCAAACCAGTGAGCAAGCGAAAATACTGGATGACCTGATGTGGCAATTCAAGCCTGCAAGCTTCCTGCCTCACAGTATTGTTGAAGAGCAGGACGGCGGCGAAGCCATAGTCATCAGCGCCGGCGCCTATCCCGAGCGAATGACTGACGTGCTTATCAACCTGTCCGACCAGGCCTGCAAGAAACCAGAACACTTCAAACGCATTAATGAAATCCTGAACGCAGATCCGGACGTGTTGCAGGCCGGAAGAAACAGCTATCGCTTTTACCAGGGCAAGGGCTGCCAGCCGGAAACACATAAACTCTAGCCAGGCTAATTCCGCCAGCTAATCATGTATACTTGCGCCTTTTTGTAAGCCAATCCGCACGATCGTCCATGGAAAAGACCTTTCAACCTCAGCAGCTAGAAGACCACTGGTATAAGACCTGGGAAGAGCGCGGCTACTTTGCGCCCCAGGGTAGTGGAGAACCCTACTGCATTGTAATCCCACCACCCAATGTCACCGGCCGGCTGCATATGGGACACGGGTTCCAACACGCCATAATGGACGCCCTGACCCGCTACCATCGAATGCTTGGTCGCAGCACGCTCTGGCAAGTGGGAACCGACCACGCCGGTATCGCCACCCAGATGGTCGTGGAGAGGCAGTTGAACGCCGCAGGCACAAGCCGTCAGGAAGTTGGCCGGGAAGCATTCGTAGAAAAAGTCTGGGACTGGAAGGAAGAGTCCGGAGGCATCATCACTCAACAACTGCGACGCATGGGTTCCTCTCTCGATTGGTCGCGAGAGAGATTTACCATGGACGAGCAGTTGTCCAGGGTCGTCGAAAAGGTATTTATCGACCTCTATGATGAGGGGCTCATCTATCGCGGCAATCGCCTGGTCAACTGGGATCCTCAATTGCACACGGCGATTTCAGACCTGGAAGTAATTTCTGAAGAGGAAGATGGCCACCTCTGGCATTTCAGCTACCCGATAGCGGGAGAGGAAGCTGAACTGACAATCGCTACAACCAGACCGGAAACCATGCTGGGTGATACCGCTGTTGCCGTACACCCGGATGATGAGCGTTATAAACACCTCATTGGCAAAGAAGTAGACCTGCCGCTTTGTAATCGCAGAATTCCAATTATTGCAGACGACTACGTGGACATGGAGTTTGGAACCGGATGTGTGAAGATCACACCAGCCCATGATTTTAATGACTACGAAATGGGCAAACGCCATGACCTGGAAATCATCAACATCCTCACTCCAGATGCAGCGATCAACGAAAACGCACCGTCGGCATACCAGGGCATGGATCGTTACGATGCTCGCAAGAAGATAGTAGAAGACCTGGACGCTATTGGGCGCATGGTCAAGATAGAACCACACAAATTGAAAGTGCCCAGGGGGGATCGCAGCGGAGTTGTCATTGAACCCTACCTGACCCATCAGTGGTACGTGGCTATACAGTCACTGGCCGACCCCGCAATCAAGGTTGTGGAAGATGGTGATATCGAATTTGTACCGAAGAACTGGGAAAACACCTACTTCTCCTGGATGCGCAATATCCAGGACTGGTGTATTAGCCGCCAACTCTGGTGGGGTCACCGCATACCAGCGTGGTATGACGAGGACGACAATGTCTATGTAGGCAGCGACGAAGAATCCGTGCGGGAAAAATACCAGATCGATAGCAGTGTCGCTCTGCGTCAGGACGAAGACGTGCTCGATACCTGGTTCTCGTCTGCGTTGTGGACCTTCTCGACTCTTGGATGGCCAGACGACCGCGAGTACTTCGACAAGTTTCATCCAACCGATGTGCTGGTCACTGGCTTTGACATCATCTTCTTCTGGGTGGCGCGCATGATCATGATGACGCTGAAGTTTACCGGTGAAATTCCTTTCAAGAAGGTCTACATCACTGG
>CAYTLI010000167.1:0-6062 GCA_964438455.1 uncultured Pseudohongiella sp. | reverse complement strand
TGGCCTGAATGAATAGGCTTAATGATGAGAAAGTCATTGCTGTCTTCACCGAGTAACTCGTCTATCGCCTTGTAGCCACCAACCAGCCTTGGTGCCACCGTAAGTACCAGGGCGTCCACCAAGCTGGCCTTCAGAAAGGCGGTAATTACCGTGGCGCCTCCTTCTACCATTAAAGACCGAATCCCCCGCTCCCTCAGTAACTCCATGGCATGAGCCAGGGGCACCTCAGGTTCGTCACCGTTGATACTGTCCATACTAAGCACCATGGCGTGTTCAGCGAGAGATTCAGTATTCTGGCTAACCGTGAGGATCCAACATTTTTTGTCCGGGTGATGACAGATCTTTGCCGAGGCTGGAGTTCGTAACTGGCTGTCCAGCACAATAGGCTGTGGGTTGTCGCCCTCCCATTCGCGCACGGTCAGCTGCGGATCATCGCTAAGCACAGTTCCGATACCTACCAGGATGCCATCATGAATTGTGCGCAGCTGATGAGTCAGCCGCGTAGATTCCAAACCACTAAAGCTCAAGGTTTCACCGCAGCGCGTGGTGATGCTGCCGTCCCAACTCTGGGCGTAGGTCAGCGTGATGAAAGGCCTGTTCTCAACAGGAAAGGACTCGATGCGCGATCGCAGCCAATCTTCAATCTGCTGATTGAGACTCATGGGCTTCCTCTTCAGCAACCAGGGCGGACGGATTGGGGACGCTGAGCAAATGGTTCATTCGCTTGGCCTTGGTGATGAGGTAGTGGTAGTTGTCAGAATTGGCAAAGTCTTCAAGCTCAACGCGCTCGCTCACCTTGATGCCATCAGACTCCAGCGCCGCAATCTTGTCCGGGTTGTTGGTGATGAGGCGTACCGAATGGATGTCGAGATCCTTCAGGATCAAAGCGGCAAGGGTGTAATCACGCTCATCAGCAGCATGGCCCAGCATCAAGTTGGCATCCACTGTGTCGTGCCCTTTGTCCTGCAAGTTGTAGGCATGAATCTTGGACAGCAAGCCAATACCCCTGCCTTCCTGGCGCAGGTAGATCAATAGCCCGCACCCTTCTTCAGCGATCAGGCGCAATGAATGATCAAGCTGCTCGCCGCAGTCACAGCGACGCGAGCCAAAGATATCCCCAGTCAGGCATTCAGAATGCACACGCACAAGAACATCATCGCCATGGGCGATATCTCCCATGTGGAAAGTAAGATGTGCTTTATCGTCAAGGCTATTGTTATAGTAGCCAAGCAAAAACTCGCCGTACTCCGTGGGAATTCGGGCTTCGGAAATTCGTGTTACTGTTGATTCAGGCATTGATCTCTATCTTACGATTAAACCAGAAGGGCCGCAAAGGCCGGCCTTACTGGGGATGACGAACTAGGGTCAAGTGTCGCTTAATTTAGTTGCTCTTAAACTGGGTGCTACTGACGAATGGCTTCAAACTCGAATCGAAGCTTAACTTCATCTCCTACCAGGTCGTTGCCCACACCGTAGTCCATGCCCCATTGACTGCGATTGATGCTGGCACTGGCGGAGATACCCAGAGTTTCCTTACGGTGACCGAAGGGATATTTCGCCTGCTTATTAATGGATACCTTGAGCGCGACCGGGTGAGTTTCATCGAGCAAGGTGAGATTGCCTCTCAACACTCCCTCGGATGCGACATATTCAGAAGCTTCGAACACGATTAAAGGATGGCGGCGCACATTCAGAAAGTCGCGACTTTTCAGATGATCATCGCGATCATCGTGATTACTAAACAGGCTGTCTGCTGCAATCTCCACTCGGCCAGCGCTTAGCTCTTCTGTTTCCGGGTCATAGCTAAAGCTGCCAGAGCCCTCGAGAAAAAATCCGAGCTGCTGTTGAAATCCGATATGCGCGGCTTCGAATACGATCGAGAAGTGTTCGGTATCAATTTCCCAGTCGGCCACCTCTGCCGCAGCAGGATTCATTAATCCTGGCAGCATACTGATGACGGCGCAGCCTGCAAAAGTACGAACTGCAGTGTTAGCTGACATGGCTCCCCCTGATTCACCCGATTGGCTAGCGAATAGGCAATACGCCGATTTCCACCATCGAGTTTGCTTAATTCTTCTGTTTTTCTGAGTTCAGAGCTTAGACAGTGGCTGTTGTGGGGTCAATCTCCACAAGCAAGCCGCTATGGCTCA
This sequence comes from uncultured Pseudohongiella sp., assembly GCA_964438455.1. Classification (GTDB taxonomy): domain Bacteria; phylum Pseudomonadota; class Gammaproteobacteria; order Pseudomonadales; family Pseudohongiellaceae; genus UBA9145. The sequence continues at coordinate 3,912 of CAYTLI010000167.1, read as the reverse complement.
TTTAGCCAGGATTGCCAAAAGATCGGTGTGGCCAACGGTGCAGCGACCGGTTTGGGAATTTGCGATCCTGTACTCCACCCATTGGTCAACAGCACGCGCATCCATCTCAGGATCAGACCGGACCGCTGCAGCGATACCCTGAATTAGCTCAGCGACCAATTCTGCATCCTCGGCATCCAGTTTCCAGGGGCTGCTTGCAAGTTCAACGGTGAAGCCCGCCTCTTCGAGGGCTTGCTGCATGTAGTTACATGCAGCGGGCCCCAGCGCTGGTCCGAACCCTTTGTCTGTCTGTTGATCTCGATTGAAGGCATTCAGCACTTCGGTATCTAGTGGGTGTACCGGATCCCACTGGGTAGTGCCGTCATAGTTCAGCGCAGCGCAAAAGCACAGCGATGTATTTTGTGCCGCTTCCGCCAGCTTAGTCACCAACTGATCGATATAAGAAGCCGACACCAAATCGAATAGTGCTGAAGCGGTAACCATTCTCACCCCCGTGAGTGGCAGGACGTCGATGTGATTCAGATTCTGCTCACAGGCTTCTGCTTCGGTTTTTCCCTGCAAACGACGCATGGCCTCGGCAAGCAGCACTGGGTCATTATCTATAAGCCGCCAGGTCTGCATCTTTGGGTGCGAGGCCAGCAATGGCTGCATAGCTCTGAAGCTTGAGCCTGTCCCAGCTCCAAGGTCAACCACAATTTCGGATTCAGAACTGCCCTCAGTCTCCACAAGAAATGCCACGGCCTTATTTAGCAGGCCAGAGTTTCGAGCTCGCTGGTCAGCAGGCTCACGCAGGTTGAGCCAGTCCACACTGAAACCACTCATGATTGATTCACCCCCATGACCAACTCAAATACCTTTTTCGCACTGTCTTGCCAATTTGGCAGCGTGGAGGCAACTTCCCTGGCACCATCTTGAAGTTGCTGTCGCAAACCCTCTTGTGTAAGCAATCGCCGTATGGCGTCGCCCAGCGCGCTTGCATCATCGGGTGGGACCAACAGACTGGCTTTCTCCGGCACCAGATCTGGCACCGCGCCTGCTCGCGCAGCAATAATCGGCAATCCGGCAGCCAGCGCTTCGGCAAACACCATCCCGTAGCCTTCAAACCTCGAAGGCAGGACAAATACATCGGCCTCTAAATACTCAGGAAAGATATCCGGCACCGAACCAGCAAACTCGATACGTTCCCGCAATCCGGCATTCGCTGCTCGCTGGCGCAACTGCTGCACCCAGTCGGGATCAAAGTGGTCCCCTCCCACGAATCGTGCCTGCCAGCCAAGCTCAACCAGGCCCGCCAGAGCGTCAATCAATACATCGTGGGCCTTGCGCTGGGTAAGAGTCGCGACCGTGAGCAGCCGCGGCGGATCTCCTGTGCATGCGGCGAAAGTCTGTTTGTCGACACCGGGTACCGCAACGGTGATGCAGTCATCTGGAACAGAATAATCATCAACGAGAATGCGGCGGGTATTGTCGCTGGTGACCAGCGTTACACGAACTGATTCCAGTGCGCGCTTCTCTGAATCAAACAACGCCCGTTGCTGGGCTTCGTCCAAACCGCTCTCCAGGGCCAGGGGGTGATGACACAGTGCAATCAAGCGCAGTCGCTTTGCCTCCGCCTGTGCCTCTTCATCAAGCACGCCGAGGGCAAGTCCGTCTACAATCACCACCGCCTGATCGGGAATGGCGGCCAAGCGCTCCCTAACCTGTTGCCGGCTGTTGTTTTCCATGGCCAGACTGCACTGAGGCAAGGCCACGGGATGAACCTGCAGTCCCATGTCCAAAAGCTCACTGATCAAACGACGGTCGTAGTGATAACCGCCAGTGGCGGCGTCCAGGTCGCCGGGATAAACGAAATAGAGGTTAGTAGACATTGCGGCCATGATCGCTGGGGCACCTGGCATCATCTATGGACCAGGGCAGGCTTGAGTGAATTCAATCTGATTGGCGTGGCATGATGGCCAATCTCTGGCCCGGGTGCAATATGAACGCTTCCTATTGCGCCAGGACAGTAATGCGACCGCTACTCTAGGGCTTTGTGTCAGTGTACAGGAAGAATAAAAGGTATCTCTTGCGGCAAATGTTGCCCAGATCGAGGGGGTGTGCTCCACGAAAAATAGGGACAGATTTATTTATCAAGAAAAATAAATCTGTCCCTATTTACTAAAAGCTTACAAAGTCCCAGATCGGAACACTGTTTTGCCTTCCTTGATAGTCTCCAACACTTGAATCTGGCCAATCTGCATTGGATCAATGGTCAATGGGTTCGCAGACAAAATGACCAAATCTGCCAACTTGCCGACCTCTATAGATCCTTTCCGGTCTTCCTCGAAATGCTGATATGCGCCCCATAAAGTGATTGCTTTGAGCGCCTCAAGTGGCGTCAGACGCTCATCTGGCCCCATGACTTTTCCACTACGAGAAACACGGTTGACAGTAGCCGACATCACTTGCATCAAGTTTGGTAATGCTACGGGCGCGTCAGTATGGCTGGTCGCAAAAAGGCCACGATCAAGAGCCGAGCGCATTGGTGAAATCTGCTGAGCCAGATCCGGACCAATAATTTCGTCATACCAGTCGCCCCAATAAAAAGTGTGCATCGGAAATAGGGATGGCATGATTTGCATTTCAGCCAACGCATCGAGCTGATCTTTGCGAAGCAGTTGCCCGTGGATTAACACCGGCCTACGATCAGCTGATCCATATTTCTCCAGTGCCGGGCGCATAGCCCGTATGAGCTGGTCAGCAGCCGCATCACCATTGGCGTGGGCTAACACCTGCCAACCCTTAGCAAAAGCTTCATCATAGAGTGCCGCAACATCCGCATCATCAGGTATGGCCGGATATCCTCGATAGTCATTCGACTGACCTTCCGGCGGCAATAAATAAGGCAATGTGCGCCATGCGGTTCTGCCTTGAGGCGACCCGTCAAGAGTCAACTTCATGCCTCCGATTCGATAGCGGTTGGTGTAGGTGGTACTGGCGCCGTAGCTGTCGATTAGATCTTTGTCTGCATAGTCGATATACGCTACGACGTCGATATTCAGCAGTCCTTTGTTTGCAAAATCGAGAAATGCCCGGTGGCTAGCCTCAAAGGCCCGTCCCTCCTGCGCTGTTGTGTAGCCAAAGGAGACCGCCATCTGCTGGGATCGCTCAAGTAAATAAGTCTGAGCCGCTTCCGTAGTTGGCGACAAAACACGATTGATAATAGGGATGGCAGCCAGCTCTTCGAGCACACCGTTGGGCTCATTGCTATCGGGCCTTCTGCGGATTACACCACCCGCCGGATCTTCAGTCGCCGCTGAGTAACCGATCATCTCCAGGCCGACACTGTTTACGGCAGCAAAATGTCCAGAGATATGAACTGCAAGAACCGGGCTTTCTGTAGATACTTTATCCAAATCAACTCTGGTTGGATGTCGACCCTCTACCAAGACCGCGTCGTCATAACCCATACCGACTACCCAACCGCCCATACGCGCTACTTCGGCACTATTAATCTGAGTTCGCAGCTCAGCAATTAGCTTGTCTATAGAATCTACTTCGCCATCTGGTTGCGCTAACAGATTGGCACTCATCGCCTGAGCCCCAAATCCCCCCAGGTGTGCATGGCCGTCAATAAATCCCGGCACCAGTGTTAAACCGTCCAGATTCCTAACCTGCGTATCCGGGCCTTGTAAACGCATAACTTGCGTTTCCGATCCCACCGCGACGATGAACCCATCACTTACCGCGACCGCCTCGCCAGTAGGGTAATCATCGTCCACTGTGATAATCGCGCCACCATAGTAAATCGCGTCAGCATAAGCGCCGTTAGTTTCTTGCGAAATAGAATTCAGCTCAGAAGTAGCATGATCTTCCTGGGAGCATGCCACCAACATCGTGACCATCAAGAAGAATGTGCGCTTATACAGCGCA
>CAYTLI010000166.1:0-6068 GCA_964438455.1 uncultured Pseudohongiella sp. | reverse complement strand
CTTAGGCTCTTCTGCAGCTTCTGCTTCTTCCGCAGGAGCGGCCTCAGCTTCCTCTGCAGCGACTTCCGGCGCTGCGCCAGCTTCTTCAGCTGCAACTTCTTCCGCCTTGTCCGCAGCCTTCGCTGCTGCCGGAGCTTCGTCTTCAATTTCTACGAACTCGCTCTCACCACCATCTGGACCACTGCGCTTGTTACCAGTTACACAGGCATCTGCTACCGCAGAAGCATAAAGCTGAATTGCGCGAATCGCGTCGTCATTACCTGGTATAACGTAATCGATACCCTCAGGGTTGCTGTTGGTATCCACAACTCCTATTACCGGAATCTTCAGGCTATTGGCTTCGGTGATGGCGATGCGCTCATGCTCCACATCGATGACAAACAAGGCGTCGGGTAATCCGCCCATGTCCTTGATCCCGCCGATACTGCGCTCGAGTTTTTCTTTTGCGCGCTTGAGCATCAGCGCTTCTTTTTTAGTCAGCTGATTAAAAGTTCCATCGACCTCCTGGGTCTCCAGCTCTTTCAAACGCTTGATGGAACCGCGAATGGTCTTGTAGTTGGTCAGCATGCCGCCCAACCAGCGATGATTGACATAGGGCATGCCAGCTCGCTCGGCCTGTTCACGGATAATTTTTGCTGCCGCTCGCTTGGTGCCAACAAAAAGAATCTTCTTCTTTTTCTGGGCCAGGTCAGTAACCTGGTCGAGAGCGGTATTCAGGGCAGGAACGGTATGTTCCAGGTTGATGATATGGATCTTGTTTCTGGCGCCAAAGATGAATGGCTCCATTTTTGGGTTCCAGTAGCGACACTGGTGCCCGAAATGCACTCCTGCACGGAGCATTTCTTTCATGCTTACAGTCATGTTTTTACCTTTTGGGTTAGGCCTCCATACACCCCATGGTTCAACCCTTTCCGGCCTGATCAGGCCGTCCGGGGCACCCGGAACTCATGTGTCGGTGTATGTGCGACGTTAAATAATTAAATTTACCCGACCTGCCTCGCTGGGAGACGCGTCAGGCGGGGCGCTTTATACCATAATCCGCTGATTTCCGAAACATTTTCACCACTTCCCGATAGATCTGCAGCCCCGGAAAGTGGCAGCGGACTCGAGAGATGGGAGGTAGATTCACTGTTGTGGGACCGTGAGCGGCATGGGCAGGAAATTGCTCCTGCATTTCCTGCATTCCCGCCATCCCTGGCGGTCATGCCCGATCCCCAGGGGTGAGGCCGAGCGCGTTGCAAGCGCCAGCTTGCAGCGAGTACCGAACGCCACCGATCTATGATCGGTGGCTGGGCCCGGGTTCACGGCGTGTCCCAGAACAGTGAATCTACCTCCCATCTCTTGATTTCCAGACCAGCAAGCCGCAAGAAGTATCGGTCTTTGTGACGTTTATGCGGCTGTAAACCAGCCTGCCAGTGCTTTAAAATAGCCGCCTTTGTGACATCTGGTAGTTTCACTTCCCCTGCAATGAGTATTCATATTAAAACCCCGGAAGACGTGGGAAAGATGCGTGTGGCCGGCAGTCTCGCCGCCGAGGTGCTGGAAATGATCGGCCCCCATGTGAAGCCCGGCGTAAGCACTGGCGAACTGGACCGTATCTGCCATCGCTATATAGTAGAAGAACAAAAGGCAATCCCTGCCCCGTTGAACTACAACGGCTTCCCGAAATCCATCTGCACCTCGGTGAATCACGTGATTTGCCACGGCATTCCCAGCGACGGCAAGATCCTCAAGTCTGGAGACATCATTAATATCGATGTCACCGTGATCAAGGATGGCTTCCATGGTGACACCAGCAAGATGTTCTGTGTCGGCGACGCGCCCGATCATGCCAGGCGACTGATTCGGGTCACCCAGGAATGCCTGTACAAGGCGATCGAGATTGTAAAACCCGATGTCACCCTCGGTGATATCGGTCATGTGATACAGCAGCATGGTGAGGCCAACAACTACTCTATTGTTCGTGAATACTGTGGCCATGGCATCGGGCGCATCTTCCATGAAGAGCCCCAGGTTCTGCACTACGGTAGACCGAATACTGGCACGCGCCTGAAGGAAGGCATGACTTTCACAATCGAACCGATGCTAAATGCCGGCAGCCGCTACACCAAGTTGTCCAAGAAGGATGGATGGACTGTGACTACAAAGGATCGGCGCCTGTCGGCTCAGTGGGAGCATACACTCGCAGTGACAGCCGATGGCTGCGAGGTTCTGACCCGGCGGTCAGATGAAAGCCTGTGAGCTTTGACAATTTATCCATTGCCGAAGCAGACGCAGAGAGCCCGCCGTCCAGTGGCGAACAACTTCTTGATGTAGAAGAACTGCGCAGGGCAATCGCGGAAGCGCCCACCCCGGTCCCCCTCCTTAAAGCCGCTTTGGCTAAATCCAATGCAATTCTCGATGAGCGTTACAAGCAAAACCTGAACATTAACGACATCGTGACCGGGCGCGCTTCGGTTATCGATGAGGTGCTCAGGATCGCCTGGGAGAGACAAGCCTGGCCCGACCAGGACAACATCAGCCTGGTTGCCGTTGGCGGCTATGGTCGAGGAGAACTACTGCCTCACTCCGATATCGATCTGCTTATCCTCACTCGTAAAGATCGCAATAAAATCTATCGGGAGAACATTTCAGCATTTCTCACCCTGCTCTGGGATATCGGCCTGGAGATCGGCCAGAGTGTTCGCTCGGTAAAGCAATGCAAGCAGGAAGCCAGCAAAGACATCACTGTAGCGACTGCACTAATGGAATCCCGCACACTGGCTGGCGCTCCCGATCTTCATCGCCTGATGATGGAAGCTACTTCCAATCGACGGGTATGGCCCACCAAGAAATTTCTGCGAGCAAAACTCGACGAGCAGATTGCGCGCCATGAGAAGTACCATGATGTGGACTATGCGCTGGAACCTAACCTGAAGACCTCACCAGGTGGATTGCGAGACATCCAGACTATCGCCTGGGTTACCCGCCGCCACTTTGGCGCAGTCTCCTTCAAGGACCTTGTCGACCTCGGTTTTCTAAAGCCGTCAGAAGAGGCAATGATCAACAAGGGGCAACAGTTTCTGTGGAAACTTCGTTACGGCTTGCACATGTTGCAGGGGCGCTGCGAAGACCGGCTGCTGTTCGACAAGCAACGAGAACTTGCGCGCATGTTTGGTTACGAAGACGACGCCAATTCTCTTGGTGTCGAGAAGTTGATGAAACAATATTATCGCGCTGTAGCCAATCTCAGGGCACTCAATGATGTGCTCTTGCAACACCTCGACGAAGCGATTCTGCGCGAAGGGGAACGGGCCAAGATCAAGCCACTCAACAACCGCTTCCAGATTCACAACGGTTATATCGAGGTGATGGCGAGTGATGTGTTTGAAAAATATCCTTTCGCGTTGCTCGAAATTTTCGTGTTGATGGCTCAGCATCCGGAGATCGAAGGTATCCGTGCCACGACGATTCGCCTGCTGCGGGACAGCCGGCGGCTGATCGATGAAGATTACCGTCATGATATTCGCAACGTCAGTCTGTTCATGGAGCTGTTGCGCTCGCCCCACATGGTGACATTACAACTGCGGCGCATGTCACGCTACGGGATACTCGGGCGATATCTGCCGGAGTTCGGACAGATCACCGGCCAGATGCAACACGACCTGTTCCACATCTACACTGTCGACGCGCACACCTTGCAGGTAGTTGAGAATATGCGCCGTTTTTCCTACCCGGAAGCCCTCACCCTGTTCCCGGTCGCGGCGGAAATTGCCCGTAACCTGCCCAAACCAGAACTGCTCTACATCGCCGGCCTCTACCATGACATCGCCAAGGGTCGTGGCGGCGATCATTCGCAACTGGGCATGTCGGATGCAGAAGCGTTCTGCCGTCGCCACCGACTCAGTGACTGGGATACCAAATTGGTCATCTGGATGGTGGAAAAGCACCTGCTGATGTCCATGACTGCCCAACGCAAGGACATCAATGACCCGGAAGTGATTCGTGAGTTTGCTATCAGCATGGGTGACAAGTTGCATCTGGACTATCTCTACGCGCTGACTGTCGCCGATATCCGGGCTACCAACCCTGAACTGTGGAATAGCTGGCGTGCATCACTGATGCGGGAGCTCTACCTGAATACCAGCAAGGCATTCCGACAGGGGCTGGAAAACACCATAAATCGCTCCGAAAGGATTGCCGACAAGCGAGACAGCGCCCGCAAGCAACTTCTGGAAATCGGGCTCAGTGATGCGCAGATTGAACAAGTGTGGACCAATGCGGCTGAAGAATATTTTGTGCGTGAATCCATCGCAAATATCGTCTGGCACACTGAAGCCATAGCCAGACACGAGGGATCGGGCCCTTTAATCTCGGTGCAGGAACAGATAATCGACAACTCAGGAGAAGGCGCCACTCTGGTCTTCATTTACATGAAGAACGCGGACTTTCTTTTTGCCAACAGCACCGCAGCGTTTGAGAAACTGAACCTGAACATCCATGGGGCACGGATTTTCACCTCATCAAATGATTACTGCATGGACACCTATACGGTCCTGGAAACCAATGGCAAACCTGTTGGCGAAAATCCAAAACGCATTGCAGAGATAGAACGCGTGCTGGCAGAACATCTGCAGGGAGGCCATCGCCCCGCTACCCTGGCACGGCTGCGCCGCAGCCGTAAGGCCCAGTATTTCAGCAAGCCTATCGAGATCAGTTTCCTCAACACCGAAGGTAAACCCTACTCAACCCTGGAAGTTAACTGTCCGGACCAGCCCGGTATACTCGCGTGCGTGGGCAAGGTGTTTGCAGAGAACAACATCAATCTTCAAGACGCGCGCATCACCACTCTTGGTGAACGAGTAGAGGACTTGTTCTTCCTCACCGACAAAGCGGGTCAACCCATTGACGATGAAAGTCTGCGGCAGACTCTGGTGGCGGAGATCAATGAGGAACTGGAAGACAGGCTGGCAACATGATTACTCTCTACGGTATCGCCAATTGCGATACCATCAAGAAAGCAAAGCAGTGGCTGGAGCAATCCGGACTGGACTACGAATTTCACGACTATAAAAAAGCCGGATGCAACGAAGACCTGGCCAGGCAGTTCATCGCCCAGTTCGACCTGGATACAGTGATTAACAAACGCGGCACCACCTGGCGGAAATTGCCAGAGCAAGAGAAGAATGCCCTGACGCCTGAGTCGGCAGTAGCACTCATGGCAAGCCAGCCTTCAATCATCAAGCGACCAATTGTCAAAGCTGGCAAGCTATGGCTGATTGGTTTCAATGAACAAAGCTGGCAATCGAAATTGGCCTAGCTAAGGAAAACTAAGGATGAATAACACAGCTGTTCACAGCGCTGCCCTGGGTCTGGCTACCAGGAACTCCAGGGATGAAATTATCGAGGTGTTTTACCCTCGCCCTGTAATCAACCCATCTGCATCTGTCATAACTGCGATCACAAACTGCCTCGACCTTACTGGATCAGAGAACAGCTATGTTGCGCTCGACCAGCAAGCAGCAGAAGCACTGGCAGCGCAACTGGATGACGCCTCCTATGCTGACTGGCGTGCGTTGCTCAGTGCAGCCGGAGAGACAGAACAGACGCTGGTGTTCTGTGTGAGCTATACGGACGAAGCTCCAGCATCGATTCCGGAAGCCTTCCTCAAACTGCACCTGCTTTCTCATCGCCTGGTCAAGCCCCATGATATCAATCTGAGTGGTATCTTCGGCGTGTTAAAGAATCTTGCCTGGACAAATTGTGGCGCCATTGACCCGTGCGATTTGCCTGGTCGGCAACTGCAGGCACGTCTTGAAGGCAAGCCTCTCGATGTAATCTCGGTAGACAAGTTTCCCAAGATGACCAGTTATGTAGTGCCTTCAGGTGTGCGTATTGCCGACACAGCAAGAGTGCGTCTCGGCGCCTACATTGGCGAAGGCACAACAGTAATGCATGAAGGATTCGTGAATTTCAATGCAGGTACCCTCGGTACCGCGATGATCGAAGGCAGAATCAGCGCCGGCGTTATCGTCGGCGAAGACAGTGACCTGGGCGGCGGTTGCAGCACCATGGGCACATTGTCCGGC
>CAYTLI010000165.1:0-6068 GCA_964438455.1 uncultured Pseudohongiella sp. | reverse complement strand
TACTTGGGAGCAATCCTGGCGAAATCGGAAAAGGTCCAAAGGCTGCGCAATTTGTCGCGGGAATTGACGATGCCGTGCGCAGGATTTGCGCAAAACACATCCATCTGTTGAAACTGTCGCACAACCGCGGTGCCGAAATAGGTAATCGAAGTACCAATTCTCGGCAGCACAGCGTCATAGGTACTCAGCGGCTTCTGACGATAGTAGAGGTCAGGGTCACCTTTGCGCAGGTCAATTGCAAACTTTAGAGTATTAAGTATTTTGACATTATGGCCGCGCTGTAAAGCCGCTTCCTTGAGACGCCGCGTGCTGTACGCATTCGGTGAGCAAGAAAGGATTGCTAGCTTCATGGTAGACTCAACTCCTGAATTTCGAGCGATAGCGTAATTGCTGTACTATGGCGCGTAGTCTACTAGCTTGAATACAGAATGATAGGACTTCTGGAACTAAAAAAACCACAAAGGAAAGTTCTGAATTGGAAAATCTATTAACCCTCGGTTGGCGGGAATGGGTAAGCCTCCCTGAGCTGGAGCTGAAGCAGATTAAGGCCAAGGTAGATACAGGAGCGCGCACCTCGGCATTGCATGCATTCAAGATCGAAACTTATGTACAAGACGGCGTTGAGTTTGCCATGTTTCATCTGCATCCCAACCAGAGAGATCAAGACACGATCCAGGTTTGCGTCGCCCCAATCATAGATCGACGCACGGTAAGAGACTCGGGCGGGCATAGTGAGGATCGCCTGGTCATCGAAACACCCGTCACCGTCGGGTCACATACCTGGCCAATCGAAATCACCCTGACTTCCCGCGACGATATGTTGTTTCGGATGCTTATAGGCCGTAATGCAATCAAGAATCGCGCACTGGTCGATTCTTCCAGATCCTACCTCGTCGGCAAGAAGCGACGAAAAAAAGAGAAAGACAATGCATGATAACTCGCTGGTCATTGGCGGAGTAGAGATAAAGCCAGGTGAGAGAAAGACCCTCGAGATTCCATTGCCGAGCCTCTACACCCATACCCAACTGGAGATGCCCGTACAGGTTATTCGCGGCAGACGCAGTGGACCAACCCTGTTTCTTTCTGGTGCCATCCATGGCGACGAGATCAATGGTGTGGAGATTATCCGTCGGGTGCTCAACCTGAAAAGTCTGCGGCGCCTGCGCGGGACCGTCATCGCCGTTCCGGTGGTCAATATCTTCGGGTTTATCAACCAATCCCGCTACCTGCCCGATCGCAGGGACCTCAACCGATCGTTTCCCGGATCTGAGAGCGGCTCGCTCGCCTCACGGGTCGCGCATCGCTTCCTCAATGAGATCGTTGCCAAATGCAGTCATGGCATTGATCTACACACGGCTGCAATTCACCGGGAAAATTTTCCCCACGTCAGGGCGGTGTTGGATGACGAAGTCACCGAACGCATGGCGCAGGCATTCGGCTCCCCGGTAATTCTCAACAGCGAGATAATCGACGGTTCATTACGCAAAGCCGTGGAACAGATGGGCGTCAATATTGTGGTCTATGAGTCGGGTGAGGCATTGCGCTTCAATGAAGTAGCAATTCGCGCCGGTGTTAGAGGTGTTATCAATATCATGCGCGAGCTGGGCATGCTGCCCATCACCAAGGTGCCACGCAAACCACCACCCTCTTCGATTGCAACCGGTAGCACCTGGATCAGGGCACCGCAAAGCGGCATTGTCAGGCTGATCAAACCTCTTGGCTCCCGTGTCGAGCAAGGTGAAACTCTCGGTGTGGTTGCGGATCCATTTGGTGAGCAGGAGCAACAGGCTGTCGCACCCTTCGAGGGCATCGTGATCGGCAAGACCAATCTGCCCCTGGTCAATGAGGGAGAAGCACTGTTTCACATCGCCAAGGTCAAGCGACCCGATTCGGCCGAGGAGCAGATCGAAGAGTTTCAGCAGGTACACGATCCAGCCCTGGAAGAAAAAACACCGAAAGAACCCCCGGTTAACTGATGCCTGTTATCGCCTGCATTAAAAAGCTGACTCTAACGCTGGCGCTGGCGCTACCAGTTAGTTACTTGTCCGCACAGGAGCGTGATCCCTACCTGCTTGTTCTTGGCGTAGTGCAGGACGCTGGCTATCCACAAGCTGGTTGTTATGCTGCCCATTGCATGCCCGGCTGGGAGGACGCAACCCTGCGCAGGGGAGCCACCTCTGTCGCCCTGGTGGACGGTCAACAGCAGCAAAATTTCCTGTTCGAAGCATCGCCACAGTTACCGGAGCAGTTGTATGCGTTGCGGCAAAATAACGAATACTCACTTGCGGGTATATTCCTGACCCATGCGCACATCGGCCATTACGCTGGGCTTATGTACCTGGGACGGGAAGCCATGAATACCAGTGCAGTACCTGTTTATGCAATGCCGCGCATGAGTGCATTCCTCACTCGCAACGGACCCTGGAGCCAACTGGTAGAGCTCAACAATATCGACTTGCGCCCCATATCGGAACAACGCTCGGTAACCAGCGGCAGCATCACTGTCACTCCGTTCCTGGTGCCACATAGGGACGAGTATTCCGAAACCGTGGGCTATCGAATTGAAGGACCCAACAAGACTGCAGTGTTTATTCCCGATATTAATAAATGGAGTGACTGGCATGTGGACATTCGCGATGTAGTACGCGATGTAGACTATGCCCTGCTGGACGCAAGTTTCTATGCAGACGGAGAGCTGGGTAATCGCGACATGTCACAGATCCCCCACCCCTTCGTCTCGGAGACTATGGAACTCTTCGCTGATTTTAACAATGAACAAAGAAGCAAGATCTGGTTTATTCACTTCAACCACACCAATCCCTTGCTGGACGCTGACAGCGAAGAGAGTCGCTTTGTAAGAGAACAGGGTTTTAATATAGCCAGCGAGCAAATTCGCCTGAACCTCTAGCGCATTCGATAGATGCCTCAGGCACTACCGGCTGTGAGACGACCTGAGTTGTAATCCTGCACAGCCTGCTCAATCTCCTGCATGGTGTTCATCACGAATGGACCGTAGTGAACAATGGGTTCATTGAGCGGTTTACCGCTGATGACCAGTAGGTTGGTACCAGAATCTGCCTGTACCAGCAGGTCACCCTCATGGGAGAGTCGCGCTAGTTTGCCTGCTTCCAGCTCATAGTTGCTGTCACCCAGAGTCACCGAGCCTTCGTAGACATAGACGAGAAGGTTGTGGCCATCAGGAATCTGCACCTTGAACGTCTGCTCGTTCTCCACAGCAATATCCAGGTAACCTGGTTCCGTAGTCAGGTCGTTCACGTAACCGCTAACTTCTTCACCATCCACCCGCAGGCTACCGGCGATGGCCTTGATAGTCAGGTCATTTACCTTATAGACGGGGATAGCGCTTGCGGAAATATCCTGGTATTCCGCGGACGTCATTTTTTCCTCGGCTGGCAGGTTCACCCACAGCTGAAAGCCGCGCATGCGTCCCTCTTCCTGCTGTGGCATCTCGGAATGAATGACACCTGACCCGGCTTTCATCCACTGCACATCGCCTGGACCGAGCTTGCCGACATTCTGCATGTGATCCCGGTGCTCCATATAGCCTTCCAGCATATAGGTCACGGTTTCGAAACCCCGGTGAGGGTGCGGCGGGAATCCGCCGATATAGTCCGCAGCCGATTCGCTACCAAATTCATCCAGCATCAGGAAAGGGTCAAACCGGGCAAGGTCATTGCCCCCGAACACACGTTTGAGTTTGACACCGTCGCCATCACTGGCGGCTTGGGCGGTGAGTACTTCCTGAAGCTCTCTTACTGAATTGGTCATTATTCCTCCTGTGACGCCAAGGGAATTGGGCGTTGCCCGGCCTGGCAGTCCCTATATAGTGGGACCACTCCCGCCAATCTCAAGCTCAGCCCTCCACCAGGCCGCCCAATTTGGCGCCCAACTTGGTGGACACCCATTTAAATTTCAGCCCCCCATTCACTTCGGCATTCCAACCCAAACTGGCTGTAGCCCACGAGTGGCGGGGCTTTGAGGCAATCAGGTTAAATGGGTGTCCAGTAAATCATCCAGTAAATCCGGGCGTTCAGTTTGTATTCAGACGTGATGAGTAAGCTCAGAATGGCAGCAAAGTGACTGTACAGGAAAGCCAAGTCAGCAGCAGGAAATAACCATGAAAAAACTAGTGATATTCCTGGCCCTGTGCGCCAGCATTCTGATCAGCCAGACGTCTTTTGCAGACTCTCGTTTTTACAACCGGGGCTACAACAATTGGGGTTACAACCATTCATTTGGCTACAACCGCGATTTCGGCCGCGGCTACAATCGCTGGGGCTCTCGTTACTACAACCCCTATCGCGGCGGCAGCTATTTCAATGTGTCTTATGGCAATCGCTATGGTCGTTATGGATATGGACGCTACGGCTACGGTCGCTGGGGCCATCGCCGCTACGATTCCGGGGACCTGATTGGTGGCATCGTCCTGGGCTCCCTGCTCACCAGCAGTTATCGGGATTACCGTGACTCCCGCAGCTACGAGCGCGTGGTATATCGTCGTCCAGTTACCACCACAAGAGAAGTTGTCTACGTAAATAGTGGCAACAATCAGCAGACTCGAGCCAGCAGCGGGCGCAAGTTGCTTCGCGACCTGGATGGCAACTGCTTCGAGATTTCCTACAACAGCGCTGGCGATGAAGTCCGGACCCAGCTCGAGCCCTCGGTCTGTGCCTATTGATAAACAGAGCCTGTGCGGCAAACCGATTTTTCACAGTCGGGGTTTTGCGACATACTAGGGAACCAGTTCTCTTGTCCCGGGTCTTATACCAGGCAATCTGAATTCGAAGCGTTGTTATGAATCGCCTGCTACTTATCCTCGCACTAAGCGCAACCGTCATCAGCTGCACGACATCACCGATGAATCGTCGTCAGGTCGTGCTGTATTCTGAGTCAGACATGGCCCAGCGTGGCGAGCAGACCTACAGGCAAATGCAACAGGAACTGCCTGTTACGCCCCACGCCAGCGAAATCACCTATGTCCAGTGCGTCGCTGACTATGTGATTGAAGGTCTCGATCAAAACCAGCGCAGCTACGGAAGCTGGGAAGTTACTGTCTTTGACGACGAACAGGCAAATGCCTTCGCGCTGCCCGGTGGCAAGATCGGTGTTTATAACGGCCTGCTCAACGTCGCCTACAACCAGCATCAGCTGGCAGCGGTGCTGGCCCATGAAGTCGGCCATGTGCTGGCCAATCATTCAAACGAGAGGGCAAGCCAATCCACCCTGAGGAATGTCGGTCTGGCCACGGCGAGAATACTGGGTGCATCCGACACCACACTCGACGCCATCGACTACGGAACCCAGCTGGGCTTATTCCTGCCGTTCAATCGAACCCAGGAAAGTGAGGCCGACTCCATTGGCATCCTGCTGATGGCAAGGGCGGGTTTCGATCCCGAACAGAGTATTGCCCTGTGGGAAAACATGTCCGCCGATGGCGGTCCGCGTCCGCCAGAGTTTCTGTCAACCCACCCCTCGCCTGACTCGCGCATGGCAGATCTGCGCTCAATGATGGATCAGGCCCAGGCCCTGAGAGTAGAGGCGCAGGCCCGGGGCATGAACCCTGACTGCGTCCCGGGATCTCTGGACTAAAAACCTTCGGCCGCTGCGTCCGGCCGCTGTCTCAGTACTAGTACTCCTTCTCAAACTTTGGCCACTCCACGTCGGCGCTCTTGATGAAGTTCTCCATGTCCGCCTTCCAGCGCTGGTTGATGCGGCGACTATAGTTGAGGTACAGCTTGCCCTCATGGATGGTCCATAGATCCGGCTCAGCGCTGGCAGTGTCGCCATTAGCCATGGCCCAGGCGCAGTAGCCACCATACTGCGGCGCGTATTTTCCTGGGTCTGCCTTGAACAGGTCCAGGTGCTCCTGGGAGCTGAACTTCCAGGTCGCCCCCTGGTATTCGAATGTGTATTCATCAGAGCCTTCGACCGGCATGCCCATGGTGAAGTAGGCAACGGTATCGTAGCCACGCAATGCCTCATTACTGAAGAAGCCGGTGTAGATTGCATCGATGGCCGCATTTGCGTTGCTGACAATCAACATCAGC
>CAYTLI010000164.1:0-6127 GCA_964438455.1 uncultured Pseudohongiella sp. | reverse complement strand
AGGCCAGGCGGGGGATGATGTGGTGGTCTGGGGTGACTTGCAATATGGCGGGGCTTCAGAGTGAAGACCCAGCAACTCTGGTTCACGAACCCCTCCGAAGTTGAAGTAAGGGAACAGGAACTGGATGTTCCAGGTCCACGCCAGGTGCGCGTCAGGAATCTTTGTTCTGCTATCAGTGCCGGCACCGAAATACTGGTGTATCGTGGACAACTCCCTGACGCGATGGCTTTGGACGCCAGTATTGGTGCACTTGCCCAACAGCAAGCTCAGTACCCGCTGCAATACGGCTATGCCTGCGTGGGCAAGGTTGAAGAGTTGGGCGATGAGATCGAGCCTGACTGGTACGGTAAAACAGTTTTTTCATTCCAGCCTCATTGCAGTGGGTATGTTTCTGAGTTGTCTGCACTTATTCCTGTGCCGGCAGACATCAATACCCGGGCGGCTGTCTTCCTGGCGAACATGGAGACTGCTGTTAATTTTGCTCTTGACGCAACGCCTCGTGTGGGGGAACGAGTCATCGTGGTCGGGCAGGGTATTGTGGGTTTGTTAACCTCCAGTCTCCTCGCTCAATATCCATTAGCTGGGTTGTTTGCGATTGAGAGTCTCGACGCCAGGAAGGCCAGGGCGCGGACAGTCGGAGTCAATGAAGTCTTTGATGTAAACAAGCCTGATGAGTTGCAGCAGTTGAAAGATTATCTGCAATTGAATTCCGCAACCGGGGGCGCCGATCTCATCATGGAGTTATCGGGCTCTCCTGAGGCCCTGAATCTTGCAGTAGAGTTGTGCGGTTATGCAGGGCGCATCGTGGTGGGTAGTTGGTATGGCACCAAGCGCGCTGCTATCAATCTAGGGGAGCGGTTTCATCGCAACCGAATGCAGATTGTCTCCTCCCAGGTAAGTACGATAGCTCCGGAAAACACCGGGCGCTGGGATGCGGCACGTCGGTTTGAAGTGGCCTGGGAAATGATCAGACGCTGCCGGCCAGAGCAATTCATTACTCACAGTTTGCCCTTCGAGTCTGCGGGGCATGCCTATGAACTTTTAGACAAATCTCCTCAGGACGCCCTGCAGGTGATATTTGATTATGAGCAGTAAGGGTTCGCGTTCGCGCACCAGGCATTAGTTCTGATCAAGAGACAGTCAGCAAGGCAAGTGGATATGCGGATATGAAATACCACTTGGGTAAACAGAAAGCTGATCTCTCCACTAGCGAGTGTTAGAAGCCCTCGAGTAGTGCAGTGATTGCTCAGTCACAACAAAAGTTTAGTAATAGCAATTTTGAGGATGCAGTAATGTATACAGTTTCAGTGAAGCAGGATCTTATCGCCCAGCACTATTTGATAGGCGGTGATTGGGGCGCGGAAAATGATCCTCACTCCCACCACTATGAAGTGGAAGTCAGACTGGAAGCTGCTGAGCTGGATCAACACGGTTACCTGGTAGACATCGTCAAGATCGAGGAAGAACTTCAGAAAGTAGTCGACTATTTTGGCGACAGCATGCTTAATGACCTGCCAGAGTTTGAAGGGTTGAACCCCAGCATTGAGCACTTCAGCCGGATTGTCTGCGAACAGATGCTGGCGGGTATCGCCCCCTCTGGGTCAGGGCGCTTCACCATCCGCATTTGGGAAAACGCAACTTGTTGGGCCGCTTATGGCAAAGACTATTGATGGGCTCGCACTGAATTAAGCGAAGGCAGAACCAACGCGCCACTGAGAAGAATCAACAGATCCCGCAGACGCATTAACACGATCAGGCTGGCCGCCATGGCCAGAGGCAGCTCCATCGATTGAAACGCCCAGAACAGAGCAGCTTCAACTGAGCCAATCCCGCCCGGCAAGGGCAAGAGAAATGCCAGCCGCACTACGGTAAATAATAGTATGAAGCTTGTAAGTTCAATCGGGATGTCCGCCAGGTAGAGCAAGAATCCGAATTCACCAATCATGCCTATCCACGCTGCTATGGAGGTAAGCAGGGCCAGCCCCAGGGCAGGACGGCAATCAGTGGCCAGGGTTTGAAGTTGATCGTTAAGCTGCGACCAGTAGTCTCCTAAATTCTGCAGTCTTGGATGCTTTTGCCAGGAGCTGGCGAAGCGACCCACCAGATCTCGAATTCGGGCCGGTTGGCGCAACAGTAACCAGCCTGCCAATCCCATTAGCAACATCAAGCCGAGCAACACGGCTGAGATTGTGAGCCATTCCGTCTCTGGTGCAGTGGCGGTTGCCAACAAGGCCAGTACTGCGAGCAATAGCACGCCAAAGTTTACCGAGAGCTCGAAGAAGCGATCGAGACCCACTGCGAGGATTGCAGTTGGCCCTGACACAGCATATTTTTTCCATAACCAGTATACCTGGAGTGGTTCTCCGCCAAATTGGGGGCCAGGTGTCACAAAACTGATCAGCTGTCCGGCCTGACGGATACCCAGAATCTGCAGTAGCCCAAGGTCAAGCTGTAATGCGCGAGTGAGAATGAACCAGCGTCCCGCCAGCAGGGTCAGTATGCCAAGATTCAATGCAATCCAGATACCCCAATCCTGAAGCTGCAGCGAGGCAACCGCGTCCAGAAATCCTGCTAACGGTAGTCGGGAAATAATGATGCCTGCCAGCAGGAAAGCCAGTAACCAGGTAAGTAAGGCAATGGAGTTCGTAGAGAATTTCAAGCGCCGTCGTACCGATTGATCCAGTGGCTGTCTTCCTGCCACAGGCAATATCTGCCGCTACCCAGCAACATGGACCACACCACGCAGCAGAACAGAACATAATCCACAGCCTGCATGGGATGAGAGATGTAGAACCACCCCAACAGACCTACCAGAAGTAAGCAGAAGTACCGGCCGGCTACACCAATTAGCACCATGGAACCGGCGAGCACGAAATTTGCCAAAAGGACAATGCTGGGCCAGGTTTCGCCAGCAATG
The DNA here is from genome assembly GCA_964438455.1 of uncultured Pseudohongiella sp. Taxonomy (GTDB): domain Bacteria; phylum Pseudomonadota; class Gammaproteobacteria; order Pseudomonadales; family Pseudohongiellaceae; genus UBA9145. The sequence goes on along the minus strand of CAYTLI010000164.1, from coordinate 3,210 downwards.
ACCACGGGTGGGTAGCCAACCTGCCACAGTGACCAGGCCAGCAGACCGACGATCGCCAGACGCAGGCCTGGTTGTAGAACCGAAACGCTGATCAGTGTGAGCGTGTCGAATTGCTGATTGGCGGTGTCGGACTGCCTATCGATTCGGCCGCTCACGATGAGCCAATCAATAATGAAGCCGGTGAGCGCCGGCAGCATGAAGGCAAAGCCTGCCACCACGGTAACCGGTGGATAAAATAGCGGCCACAATGCCACTACCAGGTATCCCATTTGAAATCCCGCCCACGCCCGTCGGTGCATGGCAGGGGGCAGAGGGAAAACGGGCAAGCCTCGTAGTCGCCTCCACAAGAGGCCAGCATGGAAAAGATAATAGGCGGCGCCCATGGCTAAGTAAGTCCAATGCACCTGACCATAGCCCCAGGCCAGTAGCGCAGCGATTGCCAGGCCCAGGGCATCAGACACGGTATCCAATTCATTGCCGAGCTGGCTCATCTGGCCTGTGCGCCGTGCTACGAAGCCATCGACTCGATCGAGAACCGCGCCGGCGAAGTAGACCATGCCGGGCAGCCAGGCTAACCACGCACCCTCGGGCCAGGCTTGAAACAGGAAGCCGCCGGTAGCGGCGATCAACCAGGAGCGTACCAGGGTGAGTCGGTTGCCCCAGCCCAGATTGTTATAGAGGGGAGACCCCTGATCCGGGTAGTTGAGATGCAGACGTCGGTGCGTTTGATAACAGACAAAAAGCCACAATAGATTACTTTGGACAAACCATTGCAGTGCGGCAGCTTCATGCCAGAGCTGGGCCAGCCAGACAGCACTAATGAGTAACGCAATAAATCCGCCCGCACTGAGCTGAAACAACTCCCTGCGCAGCCCTTTCAGTTCAGGGGAATTTTCGCCTGAGGCCATCACCTTTGACATGGGGCAACCATACGATTGCCGCCGGGAATTTTCAAACTCCAATTCAGGCTGCGACTTCTATCAGTTTTGCCAGCGCGTTCATTGAAGAGATGACCGCACCCTCCTGCCAGCCTCGAAGGTAGGTGAGGTGATCGTCCGCGAACAAGAAAGGCCCATTAGGTTCCAGCAGCCAGGGAGAGGGGGTTGAGATAGACCCCCGCCCAGCGAGTAAGGCACTTTACTCCACGCAATAGAGATACCTTCGCTGAGCTTGTCGCGGTACTGGGGATGAGCTTCTGATCTTGCGGAGAGCGCCAGCTCGATTCTTGCGCTTGGGCTGCTTGATGGGTAGTACAAAGGAAAAATCAGTCTGCCAGGGGTGAGGCAAGCGTCGTTGAAAGTGAGAGCTTTCTGCGCAGCTGGCCGGCTATTCAAGTAAGGCTCTACGCTGACAAAATTGGCCTCTGAATCAATCTTTACCAGGTCTTTCAGAATGGCCGTGTGGCCCTGGCCGCCAATCACTACCAATCGGTCCCCAGGATTCGCCAGGTTCTGAATGTTGGCATACATCCTGAAATTACTGTGCTGGTGATTTGGGAGATGCAGGGAAACATAGTCTGACAGCCAACTCATAGATCTTTTACGCTCGCCGTTGAAGGGCCAGGGGATTTCTTATTCTTGTTAATAGTACTTGCAGAGAGAAAACACAAAATTTGCTGCATTGCTGTCAGTCTCGCCAATTGTTTGCCTAACAATTAGCCCATGGAATTTTTTCCATAGGCCGCAGTGTCCTTGATGTATTGGCTGATGGCGAAGTCTGGGTAACGAGCGCTTGTCAGGCTCCGGATGCCGGGCCGGTTTGCTGCGAAACCCTTGGCACGGGCACGAGACAGTACCCCGGCACAGCACAACGCCATGCAGGAATTGAGCGCGTCGAATAATTGCATCCGGCATTGATCCGCAGGGGGTGATATGGGCGTAAATTGACTATGTCTACAATAAATCAAAACCTATTCCTGCTACGGCAAGCCCCCGGCTGTCGGTGTCTGAAAGCTGCTTCGCCAGCAGGAATCACCCCCTGACAATGGCCCGGATCGCGGTGATTGGCGGGGGTATTTCGGGGTTGACCGCGGCCTATTATTTACAGTGTCAACATGACGTCACTCTGTTCGAGGACGGGGATAAGCTTGGCGGGCACACGGACACGCATCAGATAGAAGTGGATGGAAAATCCATCCGTGTCGATACCGGTTTCATTGTGTTCAATGATCGCACTTATCCCAACTTCATCAAGTTGATCGATTCGCTGGGTGTTTCAGCCACAGCCACTGAGATGAGTTTTAGCGTTAGTGGCAATGGGTTTGAGTACAACGGCCATAATCTCAATACACTCTTTTCCCAACGACGCAATCTTTTTAATCCAAAATTCTTGCGCATGGTAAGAGACATCCTGCGCTTTAATCGAGAAGCGAGGGAGATAAGTGAGGAGGAAGAGACTTTAGATACAGGGGCGTATCTGAAAACTCACGCTTACAGTAAGGAGTTTTGCGAGCACTACTTGTTGCCTATGGCCGCTGCCATTTGGTCAACCGGCAGTGAGCCAGTGCGACAGTTCCCCATTGGCTCATTGGTTCGCTTCTTTGAGCATCATGGACTGATGGATATAAAAAACAGGCCGCAGTGGCGAGTTATAGATAACGGCTCTGACACTTACGTGGGGAGTATCGCTTCCAGACTCAAGCAAGTCCGCCTGTCCAATGCTGTCACCCAGGTGAAGCGTGATAGCAACCATGTTGAAGTGACCAGTGCTGACGGTCAGGAGCAGTTCGACTATCTGGTGCTGGCAATTCACAGCGACCAGGCACTGCGCATGCTCAGCGATCCCTCAGACAATGAAACAAAGCTTCTTGGCCAGATGGAGTACACCGAGAATCACGTGAAGCTGCACACTGACGCCAGCATTATGCCTAAGCATTCACGGGCCTGGGCGAGCTGGAATTACCATCTTGACCGCAACGATCAGAAAGCAGCGCTCACCTACTATATGAATCGGCTACAACATCTACCGGTCGAGACGCCGGTGCTGGTGACATTGAATGATCCAGGCCTGATTGACGATGCTTGTGTTATCGATTCGTTTAGCTACGACCATCCTTTCTATAACCATGCGATGATCAAAGCGCAGCACTGCTGGGAGTCAATCTCAGGAAAAAACAGGACTTTCTATGCGGGCGCCTACTGGGGTAATGGCTTTCATGAAGATGGCGTAAACAGTGCGCTGCGCGTCTGTCAGCAATTCGGTATTACGCAA
>CAYTLI010000163.1:0-6139 GCA_964438455.1 uncultured Pseudohongiella sp. | reverse complement strand
CTACAATTTCGTATGATCTTTTAATTCGTACGTGCATGATTATTTCAGTCGTGTTAGAGTTAGGCGTGGCGACTTCTTCGTAGTTTTTCACAAAATCTCGGAATGTCTTTATCTCACTTGCCTTCCATTTTTTTTCAGGTGCACTGGGCCTTGGTGTCTGCATAAACACTCCATGCGGGATGACCAACCCTCCTGCTCTGTTGTCGACATATGCAGCAATGTGTTCTCGATAGTTTGTAACTGCTGTGCGCTTTCCTTCGTCAACGATCATTTCTATCAGCGGGTTCTTCACGACTTTGATGACAGATTTATTTTGAGAGTCATACACGACGGCCGGGCTCGATTTTATTTTTTCGATGATCAGAAATCCAGGGATGTATTCTTCTCCTTCTCCGTTTACCAACTCCAAATCTTTCTTAACTTTGTGATCCCCATTTAAGAATTCTTCAAAACTGAACGAACGAGTCCCAGTCTTGTTATTGGACAAGACGTCATAACCCAGCGCAGGAACAAAAGTCACGGACGTGTACGCAAAGTCCTTTGTCGGATTAATATCAATATTTTCATTGTCGACGTCTGTCCGCGGAGGATCGTAGCAGACAATGGCAAGTTTGCCGTCGCCTGTTTTTTGTTTCGATATGTACTTGTTTTCGGTTTTTCTGCGTGTGCCTGGCTGGACCACGTTGTTGGGGCCTTTTTCGCTTTTGTACAATGTCATGTCCATTTTCTCTTCATAGTAGGTCGTTTGTTCGTCGCGGGGGTTCGGGATGGTGAACGATGATCCGGTGGAAACAAGAACAGCGTCAAATTTTTGATGCAGTCTGACTTTTCCGTCAGTGTACAGAGAGAGCGCGTTGCCAAGAACTTGCATTGGGGAGGAGCTGTATGAAAACAATCCCCCCAACAGCAGATCGAGCATGTACTTCTTGAACATGAAATCTTTAAATTGATCATCATCTTTGGGAAAACTGTTTCCTTTTAGATATTTCCATGTAGTCGCGTAGTCATTGTACATGAGCAGCAGTTCTGTCGGTCTGTAAAATCCGTCAGTCGGGTGCATGACCTGTCTGAGGACAACGTCTGCATGAGTGTTTTCGACCATGTCCCGCATGCCGAGAATATCAGCACGGTATTTTTCTTTGGCGAGGCGAGCAGTGTGGTCATCTTGAACGTTGACTGTTTTCACGATGATAGTTCCCACATACATTTTGAACTCATGCTCTTTGTATGTTCGTTTTCTGTCTGGTGTTGGACCTTGATCTTCATGTTCACCACGAGCCATGAGCATCGGAAGTTCCGTTACTTCTGCAGTGGCTACTGTTGTCACGGGTGTTTGAACCATGTCGCACGTAGCGATCAAAGCTTTTTCGAAATTGTTTTGCCGTTCTCTGTTTTCTCTCATAGACATAAGATACACGGCGTGTGGGAGATTGTCGGGGTGAATATCCCTGGAATATCCAATCATTTTCAGATTTTGTTTCATGTTAGGATCATCTTCCATTGGGATTTTCATTTCTGAGATACCGCTGGCCATGATGTGTGTGGGGTTGTGGTAGTCGAGATCTTTCCATGGCGCGGACGTAAAATATCTCCCGGGATCGATATCTTGTTGTTTTGATTTTTTGACATTTCTAGTGTCTTCTTCGAAAGTGTGACCGCGCTTAAATTTCAATCTCGCAAGAGAATTCATTTTGAGACGTTTCCAGTGGAGAACCACTCTCATGGTAGTAAAACACGTGAACCTTTATGCCGTTGAACTATATTTTAGTATTGAATTTCTGTCTGTGAAAAGATCTTATTCCACGCCTTTTGGTATGATACATTGGTTGAATTTCCTTCCACGGATTTGGAGTTTTCCACGTTCATTTTTGAAAACGAACGAGATGGATCGGATTCTGATTTTTTTAGGTGGGACGCGTTGACGGATATACTTTGATTTGTTTCGGGCGTGGAGAAACTCCTTGTATCGGGAGTGATCATCGGTGACCAGGATTAAGCGAAGCTCTTTTTTATCTGCGTCTTCAGCGTGGAACAAGTAACCGGAAGCCGTGCTAAGGTCGGGGTTAGAGATGTTACGTTTGATAAAATCGTTCACGACCCCTTTCTCCCCGTATCGATCCGACTGCTCAAATAATTTAACCGGCGGGTTTTTATTCGTCAACAGAGTCTCGTAAAACCGTGGATCGCTCATGTACTCAGGTGGATCATACATATCAATGCTGTCTTTAGTTATGATGACTAGTTTCGATACTTGAGCCAAATTGGTTTTTGAATTTTTGTTGACAGCGAGTTTCCCCAGAGCGGCCTGTGCACAGTATTTATTGTAAATCGAATCAACAGCAGGGTATTCGGGGACCAACAGAACGTTTGACGTTCTGTTCATGACTTGGTCATAATCCAGTTTACTCCGCAGTGTTGTTTTCAATTCGATCGAGACCAATTTTCCGGCTTGTTTTCCTATGAAATCCACGCGGGTTGATATCTTTTTATTCAGATACCCCGTTGTCTGTGTTTTGTTAATAACGATTTCATTTTTTTCCATGAAACTGATAAACCGCTTGCAGTAATCGTAGACTATTTTATCATTGTCGTCATTTCCGGATGTCCCCATGTCTTCCAAGTGCAACTGGCCTTTGTAAATTTTTTGCAGACTTTGATCAACTGCATTCCCCACGTCCCGTGCAGAAGTCGGAGCCCCGCCTTTGGACGATCCGTACAGCAGCGACGTAATGGATCGTTGGCGAGACATGCTTGCGATTGCGTACTTTTTATCTCAATGTGATCGCACACAACGATTTTCGGCGGATCAAGCTTCGGTAGTTGATTCTCTGAGAAAATACACTTTCACCGAAACCGGTGCAACGATGAAGAAACTGGATCCGCAAGAAACAGATCTTTTAACCGTAATTGCGCACTTGGCTGAACAAGTTCCTCGTATGTATAACGTATCTGAAACAGCGGACGGACAAGTACCAAATAACCCGCAAATCCATGTTGACGATGAGAAGATAAAACAACTTTCTAAAAGGAGACGAAAAAACCCAACGAAACGCACGGGTGTCAATGTTTTTAATCGTCGCAATCATTATTGATTATCTATTATATCGTTTAATCGATCAACTATTTTGTGTGTCTCAAACCAGTCCAAATAATGTCCACGCACACGAGACAAACCAGACGCCGTCCCGTTTCCAAATTCCCCGTCTTTAGCCTGGAAAATATGTATAGACAAATTGCTGTCGGCAAAGAGAATTTTCATACGATGCTTGATCTTGTCTTCAAAGTAGCATAGAGACTGTGTCATCAGTTTTTCGTGGTCTATAGCTCGAGCCAGAACAAAACTCAAGACGTAGTTGGTAGTGACAATATTTTCAACATGCGTCTGAGGAACAAAAATATGCATGTGGCGCTTGGCTTCTATGAAAGCTTCCTCATTGTTTATTTTACACGATTGAATCAGGTTTGGGGTATCAGTCGCTATGCTGTTCAGTGTATACGTCACACCGCCGGTTTTGATCATGTGTTTCGAGAACTTTTTTTTAGCTGTGTTTAGAGAAGACGCCGGTACTCTTACTGCTCCACAATGATTGTTGTGCGCACGTTCAAATCTGCTTCTCTTTTTTCTAGATGATTTCACGCGGTAAATTATATTTCCAATGCCTATTTTCTTGAAGTTTCTGAACATCGGGTCTTTGAGTTTCTTCATCGTCGCTTTTCCAAACACAGGCTCTTGCCAAGATTCCAGATCAGTTTGCATGATGTCTTTCCGAAGCAGTGTTTTATGGACAGTATCTGCGAGTTGGTGACGCGATCCACGTGTCCGTTGTTATCTGCGTTCAAGAAACGTGATATTTGTTCGAATTCGGTTTGTTCAGAATCTCTTGTCAACTGCTTGATAACCAGTGCAGTACTGAACCGATGAACAGTTAAAGTTCCGGATTTTCGGTCAACGACGAAATGCGAAGAACTCTCATAGTCTTTTCCCAGCAAATCAATCGTCAATGGAGTCTTGAACTTTATCACTTTAGACACACTGCGTTTCCCCGCTAATGCAATGGCTTTTGGCAAAACTTCAATCTGTGTCTGTTGAATCTGATGTGATAGCGGGAACAGTTTCTGCAGTAGGGATTGACTGATTATTTGCACCGGTTTTTTTTTCTTCATAGGTCTTCCAAGTGACTTTTTTTTTGGCTGTTTGTTCGTAGACGTGTTGGCCATTTTGTATGTACCGGACTTGGTTCGTTTGCACCGTTTTTTTAACGGTTTTTTTAGTAATTATTCCAGTGGTGTTGCGGAGATTTCTTGTCACTGATGCTATTTTTAACGCGTCTTTCAACGAGAGGTTGTTAGTAGCAACGTATCGCGTGATCGTCTCTAACGCTTTTTCATGAGCATACCCGGCAAGGTGACAGTGTTGTAAGTGCTCTTCAAATTTCGCAATGGACTCGGGGTCACTGAAAACGACGTTGAGGTCGCGTTGGACTCTTCGCAAAAACGGTCCGATAATGTTCCTTATACCAGAGGTGTTTGTTTCGACTATATTTGTGTATATTTGATATATTTTATTCTGAGTTGTGTGTTCTGGCATGTGTTGTCCCTCACATAGAATGCATCCTTTTGAGCAGTGATGCTCACTGTTGTTCTTTAGTTTTATTGGCCGTTCTGATCGCTGTAGGTAACGACCGTTCTTGCACGCGTTGTCTTTTGTATGCTTGCTCTTCGTAATAGCTTTGCATGGCAAACTCATCTCCTTCGCTCTCTCTTATGAGATTCTTGACATATTCTTTGTCTATTTCGTCCAGTTTGTATCCATGGACTTCCGACCATTTTTTCAGAGCAATTTCTTCATTATACACAGATAACAGCTTTATGTAAAAGTGAAGAGACTCGGCGTTGAAAACAATTTGCAATGCCGCGTTTAGATGGCGGGTCACGGCTATGAGTTCTCTCTTTCGTCGTTTGATATCATGTTTTCTCTTTTCGTTTTGCCCGTTCCGATCAGGGTTGTGAATCCCAAAGTCCGATGGACTCAATTTAAACTCAGCGACAACCTGCATCAACGCGTTTCTCCGGAGATCAATCGCAGATGAATCGGCCGTCTTATTCGGGAATATTTCAGCCTTGTCTTTGTCTATGAGCTCTACGTGTGACTCATCTTCTTTATCGTCTTGTTTAGCTTTTTTCAAGCTCTGAATCACAGTTTGAATGTTGAGCAACGATTTCGCGTTATTCGACTGGGGATCTTGTCCATGATCCTGAGAAATCGCACCCAAACCGATTTGAGTCCCCCGAGTGACAGCAGTGCCGCCAACGAGTGAAATAAACCGCAGGTGTCCGTTGATTCTGTCTCTTTGCAGCGTGTTGTTGTCTATTGCTTCCAGTACACTGATATTGTAGATCTGCGAGTCCACTTTGGACACGTACCGCGTGAACCGACCGCAGATGTCGAGCTCTGGTTTTGTGGCTATGTACACGTGCACTTTTTTTCTCTGGATGGTGTTTAGGTCTTTAGTTTCCAGAGAATCTCCGAATGTAACGTACCACTTTTTATCTTGCGATTGGAAACATCTGCTTCTGCTTTTTTCATATTCGTCTTTGTTTTTATGTATGTACACGTCTTTGTGCACAATAGACACGTTGTGCTTGTCTTGTACAAAAACGATAAATCCATACTTGAACAGTGACCGGAGAATAAATATTCCGTACGCTGGAACCAAAGTCGCGGGGGTTGAACCAATATCGCTAATAAAATCACTTACAGCCGCTTTCACAATGTGATTTTCCCCTGCGAGATCGATTTTTCGGCGGTACGCATCAACGCTGTCAGACTCAGAGCTATTATTGGGGTCGAAATACTGCATGATGCCAACGCGACGATAGGAAGAACCACTATCCCGTATTTTGTACTCAGAGAATAAGTCACGCACAAAGACGTCAGATAAACAACGTACTCATGCGTGCCCATATGCTGGAGCAGCGAGATGAATAAATATGAGACAAAAGCGAATGAAATGAGGTCTTTCATAGAGACGTTTTTAGTCGTTTCCGGGAACAGCAGTCTTATCAATGATGATAGATCTCTTCTCCGGCGTGGAAGGGACGCAGGGCGGTTGGACGAAGTAAAGGCAGAGATAGAAAA
>CAYTLI010000162.1:0-6164 GCA_964438455.1 uncultured Pseudohongiella sp. | reverse complement strand
TTTTTTTCGCCTATATTGGTGTTTAATGCCTAAAATCTTGATAATATTGCCAGATTGGCAAACTTCGGAGCGAATCATGCAACTGGACAGGCTCGACAAGCGCATTCTCAATGAACTCCAGCAGGATGGGAGTATCAGCAATCTGGAGCTGGCAGAGCGGATTGGCCTGTCTCCTTCTCCCTGCGCCCGACGGGTAAAACAACTGGAAGATGCAGGCATCATCAAGGGCCAGGCGACCCTGCTGAACGCCTCACTCCTGGATCTTAAACTCACGGCACTGATCCAGATCAGCATGGATCGTCACACACCAGACAGGTTCGAAGAGTTTGAGAAGATAGTGGCCAGTTACCCGGAGGTGGTGGAGTGTTTATTGATCACCGGACAATCTGCGGACTATCAATTGAAGGTGATCGTGCCGGATATGGAGTATTACCAGGAATTTTTGCTCAACAAGATTACTCGCATTGAGGGCGTAAGCGACGTGCATTCCAGCTTCATGCTGCGTGAAGTTATTAACACCACCGCCCTGCCCCTGGATCACATAAAGCTGCGTTGACAGCCTAGAAGAAGTGTTTAACTTTTTCTTTATAGGAACGGCTCATCTTCAGGGTTGAGCCACAACTCAGTGAGAGATGAAACTCTCCATTGATATGTGAGGAAACTTTCTCAACCCGCTCCAGGTTTACAATAGTGGAGCGATGCACGCGCTGAAACATGGTTGGGTCGAGTCGTGCTTCCAGATCCTTCATCGTCGTACGCATGATATGGGTTGCACCCCTGGCGTGGACGCACATATAGTCGCCAGCGGCATCAATCCAGTCGATATCCCTGACAGGAACAAAGGTGATCGAGGAGCCATCCTTGATGGCCAGGCGATCCACCTGTTCGACCAACTCGTCACCACTCTCAAGGATTTCCCCGATCGCTGATTCTGACTTGCCGGAGAGCGCTACCACCATATCCAGTAATCTTTGCTTCTCTTCACCCGCAGCCCGCTCGGCTTTTCTTTGCACACAGAGATCAATCGCTTCACGCAGGCGCTCATCTTCCACAGGCTTCAGCAAATAGTCCACCGCATGAACCTTGAACGCATCGACTGCAAAGGCATCATATGCAGTGACGAAAATAATCATCGGCAACACATCGCCCTGAATCTCACTAATCAGTTCGAAACCTGTCATGCCTGGCATCTGGATATCGAGAAACACGATATCGGGCTCATGCTCCAGAATGGCTGCCAGCGCCTCCTTGCCATCCCGGCATTCACAGATCACCGATACCGAATCGATCTGCTCCAGACGCAGCTTCAATCCTTCTCTCGCCAGCGCTTCATCATCGACCACGATCGCGCTTAATTTGTTCTGGCTACTTTCGCTCATACGGTATGACCACCCTCACTGTTAATCCCGTGGGCTCTGTATTGCGAAACTCCAACACATGGTGCTGCCCGTATATTTCATCCAGCCTGTTCCTGATATTACTTACACCGACACCATCGGATAGCGCCAGCAATTCCTTGTCCAGATGCTCCTTGGCCAGGCCGGGACCATCATCGGTGACCTCGATGGCCAGCTTCTTACCTTCTTTGTGCGCACTGATGCTGATCATGCCACCACTATCAGACTTGGAAATAGCATGCTTGATTGAATTCTCTATGATCGGCTGCAACAGCATGGTAGGCACGAGAGCCGACTCGACTTCTTCATCAACATCAAACTGAATTTGCAGCCGCTCGGCAAATCTTACCTTTTCTATGTCGAGATAAAGCTGCGAAGATTCCAGCTCATGCGCCAGACTGACTTTATCCAGCGGCGAATGGTCCAATGAATAGCGCAGAAACTTACTCAGCTTGGTAACCATCTCATTTGCGCGCTCGGTGGCGCGCTGCAGGATCAGGGTAGATATCGCATTCAGCGTGTTGAACAGAAAATGGGGATTCAGCTGATAGCGCAGCATTAGCAGTTGCGCCTCATGGGCAAGAGCCTCGGAACGCAAACTCTTCTCTTTCTCAGCCTGCAGCAGTTGATAGTACTTGATGATGAAGTAGAGACCGCTCCAGGTAATCAGTATCGGAAAAGCGGAAGTCAGCACACCATCAAACAGATCTTCTGCACCGATATTCTCCAGATTCAGTGTTTCCCCGAAAGGCAATAGCGCAATCGAATTGCGAAATGGCTGCCAGATTATGGCCATCAGTAGCGACCCGAACCAGGTCACCAGAAAGCGGACTATGAAGCCCCGCTCCCAGACCAGGTGATAGAGAAATCGCAAACCGGAAGTAAGAATTGCACCCGCCAGAGCGGCGAGTCCGAAAACCAGAGCACGTGGGAAGATGTATTCTGGCGGCACAAAGAACAGATCGCGCAGCACCAGCATGAGCACCCAGGCACTCCAGCCAAAAAACTGAAATATCCAGAACTGCCGCTGGCGCAGCAAACGAAATCTGTCTTTGCTCATTTATGGACCCTGCAGAGTAGAGCCCCGAAGCCCTATGGCAGCAATTCTGCTACTGCGTCTCTCTCTTCCTTGAGTTCCTGTTCAGTCTTGTCCATCAAATTCTGGCTGTACTCGTTCACTTCGAGACCTTGCACGATTTGATAATTACCACCGTCACAAGTGACCGGGTACGAGTAGATCAAGCCCTCTTCAACCCCATAGCTGCCATCACTGTGAATACCCATACTAACAATCTTGCCATCGGTACCCAGTGCCCAGTCTCGCATATGCTCAATCGCCGCATTGGCCGCAGAAGCAGCACTTGATGCACCCCTGGCTGCAATGATAGCCGCACCCCGTTGTTGCACAGTTGGGATGAACTCATCGTTGACCCAGGCCTGCTCAACCAGATCCAGGGCAGCCACGCCATCGACCTTGCAGTAGTGGATATCCGGGTACTGGGTTGCTGAGTGATTACCCCAGATAATCATGCTCTCAACATCGGTGCTGTGCTTTCCTGTCTTGGCAGCCAGTTGCGAGATTGCCCTGTTGTGATCGAGGCGAGTCATGGCAGTGAATTGTCCGGGACCAAGATCAGGCGCGTTTCGATAGGCGATCAACGCATTGGTATTCGCCGGGTTTCCAACCACCAGCACCTTAACATCCCTGCTGGCATGCGCGTTCAAGGCAGCACCCTGGACAGAGAAAATCTCTGCATTCGCCTGCAGCAAATCCTTCCTCTCCATACCGGGGCCACGTGGTCGTGCCCCCACCAGCAGAGCGTAGTCAGCGTCCTTGAAGGCCACATTGGGGTCATCCGATTGCACAATGCCCGCTACCAGTGGAAAAGCGCAGTCTTCAATCTCCATGACCGTGCCCTTGAGCGCTTCCAGCGCCGGGGTGATCTCCAGCAATTGCAATATGACTGGTTGATCCGGGCCAAGCATTTCGCCGGCAGCTATCCTGAAGAGAAGGGAATAACTGATCTGACCTGCTGCTCCAGTTACAGCGACACGTACTGGGGATTTCATCGAATAACTTCCTTTTGAATGGTTCGGGGGCCGCGGATTATAGCAGATTCAGACAGGCAGGTGAGACAGGGTCTCGTGCGGGCAGTTAGCTGCCGGCAGCCTGCCTAGCTACGATAAAGCAACATGGCATCGCCATAACTGAAGAACCGGTACCGCTGCTCAATAGCCTCTTTATAAGCGTCAAGTAGCATCTTTTTCGATGCGAAGGCAGAAACGAGCATCAGCAGCGTCGATTCGGGCAAATGGAAATTCGTCACCATGGCGTCTACGGTTTTGAACTCATATCCTGGATAGATAAAGATATCTGTCTCTCCACAGAAGGGTTGCAGCGAACCTGATTGGGAAGCGGTTTCCAGGCTACGCACCGTGGTGGTACCAACTGCAATCACACGACCACCGTCAGCCTTGCACTTGTGTACAGCCGAACAGACTTCAGGCTTCACCTCGATCCATTCGCTGTGCATTTTGTGAGACTCAATCGCATCGACCCGCACGGGCTGAAAAGTGCCCGCTCCGACATGCAGGGTCAGGAAAGCGGAATGCACTCCAAGACCAGCTATCTGCACCAGCAAATCCTCATCAAAATGCAGACCGGCTGTTGGTGCTGCCACGGCTCCGGGACGCCGCGCATAGACGGTCTGGTAACGCTCCTGGTCCTCAGCCGTATCAGCTCGCTTGATATAGGGTGGCAATGGTATGTGACCGAACCGCTCCAATAATTCAGTAAGATTCGAGTCCCCCTGGGATTTGAGTAGATAGAAGGCATCCTGGCGCCCCGCTACCCGGACACTATGGCTTTCGCTGCCCGCACCCTGCTCGTCAGCCGACAGCAGAATTGTAGCGCCTGGTTTGAGCGGTTTGTTTGACCGAATTTGTACCAGCGCTGACGTATCACTCAATAAGCGCTCCAGCAATACTTCCACCCGACCACCAGAAGCTTTGTGGCCGAAGAGTCGGGCAGGGATCACCCGGGTATCGTTGAATACCAGCAAATCTGCCGGATGCAGGAATTTCAGCAGATCCGGAAAATAACCATGCGCAACCTGTCCTGTGGAGGCATCCAGAGAGAGTAGTCGACTTCCGGTACGAGATTCAGCTGGCTGATCAGCGATCAGGTTTTCAGGAAGCTCGAATGTAAAATCACTTAACTGCAATGGTTTGTCCCAGGACCTCATTGATTGCGTGCTTAAGGCCAATTGGTATAATGAATGCGCCGGATTATGTGGCCTGGAGCTAATTTTGCAAGTTATTGCCCCGGTCTCTGTGCTCCGGATAACAAGATGCCAGCGTGGTGAAATTGGTAGACACGATGGATTCAAAATCCATTGCCTTCACGGGCGTGGCGGTTCGAGTCCGCCCGCTGGTACCACCTACTGAACCTGCATTTCGGGATATTCAGCGATGGTGTTTCGGCGAGATGCAGCAACACTCGCGCCGTTGAAGTCTCTCGTCTTGATGCCGATATCCCTATATGTTCAGTAACGTGGTCAATAACAGAGCACTGCAAAGGAAAAAGCAATGAGCTTTGACGACGAAAATACAGAAAGCTCCACCGGTAATGAGTCTGATGGCGGTAGCAAGCCGAAGACTTTTTTCGGCATGGAACTCGGCGATGGTGTGGTTTACACCATAGTTATTATCCTGACCCTGATCTTTATTCGCCAGGTTGTTGTGGTTTTGCAGGCACTAAACTAGCAAGCAGCTATCACCCAATCACCTGGAATCTTCCACCTACCACGCACCTCCTTTTCATAGCGGATGCGAGCGCTGTTCTCTGACAGAGCCTCGTGGTAAATTACGCGCCTTTTCACAAACCTCATAATTCAAACGAACCGGGTTGTCTGCACAGACGCTATTGACCCGCGATACTCCTACTCAAATTTAAGGATCAGCGATGAGCAGCTACAAGATTGCACTATTGGATGGAGACGGCATAGGACCGGAGATTACAGCGGAAGCCGAGAAAATCCTGAACCTGGTCGCCCAGCGCAATGACATCGAATTTGAACTTGTGCACGCACCCTTTGGCGCCAGCGCTTACTTCAGCCACGGACATTCCTTTCCTGACGAAACCAAAGCAGTTTGTGATACTGCTGACGCAATTCTGAAAGGCCCAATCGGACTTAGCCATGAAGAGTCGAAGAAGATTCCCGTTGATATGCAGCCAGAACGCGGCGCACTGCTGCCGCTTAGACGCCGCTACGACACCTACGCGAATTTCAGACCTGTTTACCTCCCGGAGGGTATTGCGCATTTCTCGCCACTGAAACCGGAGATCATCGGCAAAGGTATCGATTTCATCATCATCAGGGAACTGGTTGGCGGCCTCTATTTCGGCAAGAAAGAAACTGGTATCAACGAGCAGGGAAAACGATTCGTAAATGAAAGCCTGGAATATGATGAGGACCAGATTGAACGCATCGCTCGAGTCGCATTCGACACAGCACAGAAGAGAAAAAAGGTTCTGCACAGCATTCACAAGAGCAATGTGCTCAAGTCCAGCGTATTGTGGAATGAAGTAATCGAAGAGGTAGGCAAGGATTATCCGGACGTGGAGATCAAATACATCCTGGTCGATGCAGCGGCAACTTATCTCTGCCTGAATCCAGGGCAATTCGATGTCATGGTGATGGAGAATATGTTCGGCGATATTCTCAGCGATCAGGGTGGTGGCATCCTCGGCTCACTGGGACTCAT
>CAYTLI010000161.1:0-6188 GCA_964438455.1 uncultured Pseudohongiella sp. | reverse complement strand
CTTGGCTGCAAAACGCGCCTTGCTACTGAAAGACCATAGGCTAGACGTTCCCTTGTCGATCGAGCAATAGACGTATGTACCGGAGTGCGCTCAGAAATACCAGTTAAGCGAACATGCCATGCAGGCTATCTCAGAAGCAATATGATGCAGTTTCGCCAGCGAGACTCGCGCCGTGAAGGCTATTGACCGGCAAGGGAGAGATTGAAATCAAAATGTGGTTGTCCGAAATGCAGCTGTTTACAGCACCATTCAAATTAAATCGCCATTGCTCCAAGCGAACGCCGACAAAACTATAAGGCCACCTACAGAATGAACGAAGATTTTTATAGCAAGATAGACGAGATCTTGACGAATGTGGCTTTCACGGTCGTCGCACCTATCAGCACTGCACAGTTTTTTGCAACATTGATAATGGTCGTAGTCGCCGGGGTGATTTTGCATGCCGTTTACGCCACCGCGCTGGTAACACGACGTAATGACCGAAGATTTGCTTTTTTACTCGCCCTCATTATGTTGGTCACGTGCATTATTATAACTTTTATCAAGTCGTCCTTGGTGCTTTCAATAGGTCTAATCGGTGCTTTGTCAATCGTTCGATTTCGCACGCCGGTGAAAGATGGGCTTGATTTGGGTTTTCTGTTTGCTGCCATAGCGATGGGAATCGGGTTTGGTTCCGGGCAAAGCATGTTCGCCTTTATGTCTTTGGCGGTCTTCTCTCTTTTCGTTTATGGGTACTCTTTACTCTACAGCCGCAACAGCTCCTTTGCAGACTACGCAATTCAGGTGAGAGGCGTGAATGTGATTAGCGACGTCGAAAAAATGCAAGAATTGCTGGTGAACAGCTTTGGAAGCGTGGCAATCTCAAGGATAGATAAAGATACTGACTCGATTGAGGTATTTTTCCAGGTTTGCGTAGTGAAGAGAACCGACATTACGGATGGTATAGGCGCGCTAGAGAAGGAATTTCCAAGCTGTGATGTGCGAGCTTTCACTATGCAGGTCTGAAGCCCAAGAAATTTCGTGATCACCCGTATTTTATTATATGCAGTAGGTAGTGCTGTGGTGATCGCAGGACTGATGCTTGCTCCGCCTTTTGGTGCTATTTTCCTAACGCAAAAGGCTCCCGAAGAGCGCAAAGCTGTTGCCACTCTATTTGCAGACGGCCTTGGGGAGGCACTGCCTCTACAATATGTTGCTGATTTTGTAGCGTCAAATTTAAGCCGCAACAATACATCTCTTTATCTTGCTTTCTCTCAGGAGGTGAAGTTCGAGCTCGAAAAGGACAGGCTTCTGAGGCTCAAGCAGGCGGAAGCGGGTATTAACCCAGGGGCGTTTGAAGATAACAGGACATTTCGCAAGGCTGCCGTGCGGCTCAATCAACAGAGCAGCCAAGTCAAGATTCGTATAAAAGGCGATCGGAAAATTCATTACATCAATCCGCTGAAACCCTCATACAGAATAAAAACAAAACGCAGTCAACCAATACATGGTATGACTAAGTTTTCTATACATCACTCAGGCTCTAGAAATTATTTAGCTGAATTGGAATGGCTAGAAATGCTACGGGAATTTGAGGTGATAACTCCTCAATACTTCCACACAACAGTTAGTATAAATGACATTGATTATGGCGTTTATGCGGTAGAAGAGTATCCAAGTAAATACACGCTAGAGAGAAACGGGCGTAGAGAAGGGCCTATCCTGAGATTTGATGAACATGACCCTGCACAACATGTAGATGTTATCTCGTCGCAAAATGAATTAAAGCTGGCCATTAATCAGCAGGCGGTCTCAAAGCTGCAGGGGTTTAGAGAAGGTCGGCTTGCTTTGGATGATGTCTTCAACTCCAGGTTGTGGGGAGCCTTCTACGCTGTATCTACTTTGGTCGGCGGTGAGCATGGATTGCTGTCTAAGTCACTGAGGTTTTACTACAACCCGATTACCCGCAAGATTGAGCCTATACCCTTCGACGGACATCCGGGGATTCTCAAGCCCATTTTCTTCTCGACAGAGCTGGGTAGGGGGGTTTCAGGAGACTGGACTAGTGAATTGTGGGGCTCTTGGCTGCAACTCTTTTTTCAGCGCTCAGGTAATGAGGCCTTTGTGCGTGCTTATTTAGAAACACTAAATGAAATCGTTGCGGATGGCTGGCTTGAGGACTTCTACTTAGATAAATCCGAGCTCTTTAAGGCTCAGCTTGCATTGATTCAAAGCACGTTCCCCTTAGAAGACAGGGTGACCGATTTTTTTGGGCCAAGTGTCTATACCTATTCTCAAGATAGAGTAAAGGGGCGCAGACAAGTTATTAAACAAAGAATCGCAGAGAGTGTGGTCGCATATTCCAAGCATCCAAGCGACAATGAAAGCCTGTGGTTTACAAATGCTTCGGGGTTAGCGCAGTTAGTGCTATTTACCGAATGCGAGGATTATCCATATGTACGAGAGTACGTCATTCCATCGCGCTCTCGATCAGGACCGGGGTCAAAAGTGGTGACGCCGGGAAATGGCTGCAAACTCTCGCACGCGTTTAAGGGCACAGACTATGCCATTAATCCGAGCAAACACTCCGAACCTATCGAAAACCACCCACCACCCTTTAGGAAGCAAGTTCATACAGATCAAATTTATATTTCAGTATCGGAACATCTAACCGCCTTAAATTTCACAGGGAAGAGCGCATCTGTAACCTCCATTTTGTGCGGTGCAGAAGCGTTTGAGCTAAAAAAGACCATGTTGCTCAACAACAGCGCCGCGGTTTTTGGTGAAGGATGGGATAGGACTGAAATACTTCTAGAGAGCCCCCAGGAGATCTCAAGGCTTAAGACCTGTAGAGACCCAATCCTACTCAAAACTGAAGACGACACCGCATTCTCTACTAAAGTAATCATCGATAGCCCATCAACTGAAGCTCTCCGACGACCAGATCAAGATTTATTGATGAGAAAATATTTTAATATTTCAAATGATGTAATATCTCTAAGGGAAGAAAAAACTATATTCAATGAGCCCGTGTACGTCCCGGCGGGATTTCAAGTCGAGGTGTATGAGGGGCAGGACATTGATCTTGTGAATGGCGCTTTCCTGTACTCTGAGTCGCCGGTGAGGTTTATGGGGTCTGAGAAATCGCCCATAAATGTAACTTCATCAGACTCCAGTGGTCGTGGACTGATCGTGATATCACAGTTACGCTCCATGCTAGCACATTCCAATTTTTCAAATCTTGCCTCCATCGAGCAGCCGGACTGGTCTGTCACTGGTGCACTCACCTTTTACGGCGGAGAAATAGATATAACGCAAATTAGAATCAATAATGTGCGCGCTGAAGATGGACTCAACATAGTGAGAGGTCGAGTCAAAATCGATAAGCTATCAATCAGCAAGGTTGAAAGTGATGGGTTCGATTGCGATTTTTGCACTGGCGACATTTCAGACTCACGTGTCGAATTCCCTGGTAACGACGGGTTTGATTTTTCTGGATCAACACTTTCGCTAACCAATGTGACTGTATTCAAGGTCGGCGATAAAGCAATAAGCGTCGGCGAAGGCAGCCAGGTCAAAATCCGAAGAGCTGTGCTTGGTCATGGGGCGATTGGTGTAGCGTCAAAGGACTCGTCCCTAGTGGAGATTCATGACTCCGACATATCAGATTTCGATTACGCCCTATCCGCATACCAGAAAAAACCCGAATTCGGAGGCGGAAAGATTATTGCGGTCAATGTAAAAACGCCTGCGCCGATCTATGAGGGTCTAAAATCTAAGGTGCAGATTGGAAGTGTAAGATGATGCGCAAGGAGATTAAGTATCGGTGTGAATCGAGCGATAGGCTGGAAAGTATGTTCTTTTTGAAAGAATTCGGCTTTCAGCAGGCATTTCGACCCAGACAAGTCAGTTCGATTTATTATGATGGGCTAGCGCTGCACAATTATTGGGACAATATTGAGGGATATTCGGAAAGAAGAAAGTATCGAATTCGTTGGTACGACAGGTTTGTGTCTGGAGGGCCATGCCAATTTCAACAAAAATGGAAAAGTAACGGTTTCGGAAGCAAGCGAATTGTCAAATTCAACAGTCCAGGCTCTAAGGATAAACTATTTGAAAGTTTACTAACTGTGGTCGAAGAATCAAAAATGCCTCGAAATGAGCTCGCTGGCATCTTCTCCGGCGACGAAATCTGCAACTGGGTGAATCTTTTTCCTATGGTCGAAGTGAACTACGTGCGTGAGTACTACGAGTCAGAGAGGCTAGGATGTCGAGTAACTATTGATAGAGAAATTCGAGCAATTGCGATAGATAATCGCCTGAAAGTGCGGCGAGGCGAAGTCAAGTTCAAGGACGTGATCGTTGAAGTAAAGTTTGCTGACCATAATAGAGATGTAGGCAAAAGATACATAAATAAAGTCGGGGTGCCCCCAGAAAAATTCTCAAAATATGCGGAATCCATAGCCGCCCTGAGCAGCACCGTTTGATAAGTGACGGGTATTAATATATGCGAAACTTGTGCACATCGACGATAGAAAGAGTTCGCACTGACCAAACTGCCAGTTTCAGTGTTGACGTGGCTGATTCTAGATTAGCCGCTTGGACATTTTAGGGTGTCGGAAAAATGGCACGAAAGCCAAGACTAATGGCGTCTGCACACAGGCCAATTGAGCGTTATTCATATCAGATTAACCCCTGGCTAACAGCTAATTGAAGGTTTCAGAAGTTGCTATAGAGTACTACGTCAAGTTTTTTATCTAGGTGCTAACGTCAATGACTCTTTTCAAGACCTGCCCAGCAGCCCAGATTTGCAAGCTCCTTAAAAACCTAGAGCAATGTGCGTGGGCGAGCAATGCGGCTAGAGATTGCGATTTGAAGACTAACCTGTGCAGGCCGGAGTGCCACAGTGGTCTTGGCGAGCAGTATAATGATCTGAAGTGTAAGGCCTGTAATGTCGTCTATCCATATGATCCGCTCCCTGACTTCACTTTGAGATGGTGTGGGATGGAGCCACCGGGAAATGTTGATTGCAATAAGACTGTTCTAAACATTTTTATTTTATGAGTTGGAGATACTTGCTATGAAAAACAGACACAGCCTAATGGGTGGCAATCAAGATGAAATTCAGGCTGTGAAGGAGCTCGAAGGCATACGGCAGCAACTGATGAATAGTTGCGAATATCATAACGAGAAAAACTGGGTCGCGAGTGTTGCATGCCTCAATAGAATCTCCTTGTCCAAGATTCTCTTTTATAACGAGATCATGAGCAAAATCGTAGATATCCCCGGAGTTGTCATTGAGCTCGGTGTGCAGTGGGGGGCGACAACGAATCTACTTTATAACCTGTCCGCGATAAATGAGCCGTTCAACTTTAGACGTCGTGTTGTGGGTTTTGATACGTTCAGCGGTTTTCCCGCATCCTCGATCTCTTCAGGGGAGGCGGAGCAAGGTTGGAAGCCGAACGATTTAAGTACGACCGGGAATATTCAGGAAATAATCGAAAAATGCTTGTCTTCTCATCAGGCTTTTTCGGCCATGAAGCACATGGAGAGACACGAGCTTGTGAAAGGCGACGCCATTGAGACCTTGCCAACATGGCTTGAGCAGAATGAGCACGAAACAGTCGCATTATGCATTTTTGATATGGATCTTGGTTTACCAACCAGGGCGACACTTAAGAATATTCTGCCAAGATGCCAGAAAGGCACAGTGCTTGTATTTGATGAGTATTCACATCCGCGATTCCGTGAAGAAGGCGTTGCTGCGCGAGAGTTTCTGGATGCCATGAAAATCAAACCAATAAAGAGCCCCTTGCTGCCGTATACATCGTACTTTGTTCTATGAAGAGGGTATTGGTTACGGGAGGCTCGGGATTTCTCGGCTCATACATCGCCTCCAGGCTCAAGGAGTCGCCTGAGCTGTCCGTTGATGTATTGGGGGAGGAAGCGCTTGCCGGTATCAGGCTGGGTGAGCCGGCCACTATGATTCGATTGCTGTCAAATTCAGCCCCCTATGATGTTTTGATCAACCTTGCGGCTCATATTGGAAACGATCCGGATAAGATTACAGTATCAAACTTCCACGGTATTCACGATGTCCTGGACTACTGTAATAACAGGGGTGTTGCGCGTTTGGTCCATCTGTCCCGGTCATTTGCAGTGAAGCGTGATTTACTGCCTATGCCGACTACTCGTCTTGGGCGCCTCTA
>CAYTLI010000160.1:0-6261 GCA_964438455.1 uncultured Pseudohongiella sp. | reverse complement strand
ATCGAGTCGACCCAAGCAACAGGGTCAAAAAGCAAGAATTTCATGATCGCAGCACACAGTTGTACTTCAACCCGGCAACGGCAGGGCAGAAAATTTCTGGTACTTTTTCTGCTCACATTCCTGTCGGGTTTCATCTTTGCGCCAGATGCCGCAGCGCAATGTACGGTGACCACCGATG
The DNA here is from genome assembly GCA_964438455.1 of uncultured Pseudohongiella sp. Taxonomy (GTDB): domain Bacteria; phylum Pseudomonadota; class Gammaproteobacteria; order Pseudomonadales; family Pseudohongiellaceae; genus UBA9145. The sequence continues at coordinate 6,083 of CAYTLI010000160.1, read as the reverse complement.
GCAGTGGTACCCACGTCATCTTCCAGAGTTGTACCGAAGCCAAGAATGCAGGCAACACTTCGTCGGTGACGATAGCCACGCCGCCAGCGCTGGTGGTTGGTGACATGCTCATTGCCTCTATCAACACCGATGGCAACCCCAACTTCACCACACCAACTGGCTGGACACCCATAGCCCAGGTCGATGCGGGAGGAAACGCGGCGTCGATGTCGGTGTATTACCGGATCGTCGATGGCACGGAAGCCGGCAGCTACAACTTTGCCTGGACAGGAGCTACGGAAGAAGTCGTTGGCTTCATCATGCGTTTCAGCAATGCCACCGGCAATTTTGTGTTTGGCACCAATGCGGGAACGACTGGCGCTCCTCAGGCGCCCTCGGTCAATACAACGGGCAATGTCACACGCCCAACCAATAACCTGATCCTGCGCCTCGCGACCTATGACGATGACGATGAAGCCAATAATCCCGCGACAATCGTCGCAGGACATAACAATATCAATCAGGATGCATCCGGCGGCGGTGGTGGAACTGTAATGGGCGCTGCTGCGTATGTGCATCAAACCGCAGCCGGTGCATCAGGTACTGCGAATTTTGCAACTGGTGGCGAGCAATGGGCCGCCATGACCATCGCCCTGGAGCCCATCGCGGTGATAGCCTCGCTCAATTGCACAGTGCCGGTTGATGGTTCCGGGTCCAATGTTGTCTTCGAGAGTTGTAACGAAGCCAAGGCGATCGATGCAACTTCAGTCACACCCTCGGTTCCGGGAGGAATTGCCAGCGGCGATTTGCTGTTTGCAGCCGTAGCAACCGATGGTAGTGCCACGGTAACCGATCCAACGGGTGACTGGACCAAGGAATCTGAAACGGTCAGCAGCAGTGCGGTAACTCTCAGCATCTTCACCCGCGTCGTAGACGGCAGCGAGGACCCGACTTACACATTCAACTGGACCGGGGCGCGAGATGTGGTGTCTTTCATCATGCATTTCAGCGGCACTACCGGCGGCTATGTTGCCTCTGCCACCAATAGCGGTGCCACCGGAACACCTGTCGCACTCAGTGTCGACACCACCGGCAATTCAACCAACGCATTCAACAATTTGATCCTCCGCATAGCCGCCTATGATGGGTTTGAGCAAGCCCAGGATCCCGGCGTTGTGTTAGCAGGACACAACAATATTAACCAGGACTATGTAATCAACGAGGGAACCACGGTTACCGGTGCGGCAGCCTATGTTGAACAAGTTATATCGGGAGCTTCAGGTACAGCTTCATTTACTTCCGGAGCAGAGGAGTGGGCAGCGCAGTCATTTGCTATCGAGCCTCCCGCGGCTCCTCCTCCTGACCCGATCTGCCCTGGCGTGAATGGCACTATCGTTGGAAATCAATTGGTAGTGGTGGAAGATTGCAGTGAGGCAAAGGTCACTTCCGCAATAAACGATATCTCAATCTCGACTCCAGTGACCACGCAAACTGGTGACCTGCTGTTGCTCGCAATCAATTCCGACGACAATGAAACCGTTACTGACCTGTCAGCTGCATGGACTGTGATCAATGTCGGTGACGCGGGAACAGCCGGTCCAACACTTGCCATGTACTACAAGTTGGCAATTGGTGGTGATGCGAATGGGTTGGGCTCCTACACGTTCTCTACTGGTTCCGGGGAAGAGAAATATGCTTACATGCTCAGGCTCACGGGAGCATCGGGAATAATCCTCAACAACCAACAGAACGGCAGCAGTGCCTCACCGGTTTCACCCGCAATTACGACATTGGCTAACAACAGCCTGGTGGTTAGATTGATGGCAGCGGACAACCAAAGAGTGACGCCGGACCCCGCTGCTGTCGATGCATCTCCAGCCCAGCGCAACATCACCCAGGACTACAGTTCTACCAATGCCGGGTCGGTGTCGGCGGCGGCTGGTTATCAAAGCCAGAATTTGGCAGGAGGTACAGGCGCTGTAACTTTCACACTAACAGGCAGTGATACCTGGCGGGCCGCAACGTTAGGTATTGAGCCTATCGAATTCCTCTTCGCCCACGATGGTAGCCTGAGCACCTGCGCCATTCAGCAGGTGACCATTTCAGCAGTGGACCGAAATGGCACGGTGTTGACAGGGTTCACTGGCACGGTAGATCTCACCACCAGCCTTGGTGCCGGCACCTGGGCGGTTGGAACAACTCCAGATCCGGCGGAGTTTCCAGGTAATCTGGATAACACCATAGGCGGATCTACTACTAATGGCCAAGCTGCCTATACATTTACTTCTGGCGACGCTGGCTCAGTTACTCTCGAGTTCACCACAGACACGGTAGGTGCCTACAGCTTCAACCTGAATTACACACTGGGTAGCCGGTCTTTCTCTGAAACACAAACTCCTGCTAGAGACCCTGTCCTGACGGTAGATGACAATTGCAGCTTCCGCATTGCTCACGATGGCTCTGCGGGAACCTGTGGTCTGGAACCCATCACTATTACTATTTACGATTCCAGTGGCACCCAGGCGACAAACTATACTGGCACCGTTGATATAACTCTCAATACAGGTACCGGCGGTAACTTTAGCGTCAATACCGGAACGCCTGCCAATCTGAATCCAGTCACTGATAATGACGACAACGGTGCGGTCCAGTATACGTTTGATATCTCCGATGGCGGACAAGTGATTCTCGACTACGAGAATACGACTGCACAGCCCACGATAAATTTTAATGTCACGGACGAGCGGGGCGATGGACCTGGGGCGAATGACTACTTGACCGATGGTGGTTTCGACCCGGATCTTGCACTGGCTGATTGCGAGTTTCGTATCGTTGTCAGTGACAATACCCGCGACGTGTGTAGCTCGGTGTTTGTTACTTTCGAAGTTCGTTCTGGAGGCAACCTGGTCAACTATGTTGGTGATATGGATATCACCACCAGTGGTGGCGTTGGCGACTGGTACATCAATGGTGAGCCTGGCACGCTTAATAACCTGGTTAATGGCACAGGTAACGGTGAGGCGGAGTACATCTGGGACGGATCAGAGGGTGGCGATATCACACTCGACTACCGCTCGATTACCGTCGACCCCACAGTGACTTTCAGCGTGAGTGGAACCGCTGCCAATGGCGCGAGCATTTCACACAACCTCACTTTCAATCCCTCGGTTGATATCGCAGCTTGTAATCTGACCATCTCCACTCCCAGCAACACGGGCGACCTTTGTCGCAGCGGTCTGACTGTGATTTACACCATAACTGACAGGGATGGCGGGACAGCGACTGGATTCAACGGTCTGGTGGTACTGCAAACCAGCGGCGCACCCAACATTGGCGACTACGAGTTAGCGGCCGCCGCACCCTCGCCGGCAACGGGGGGTTATGGCAACTTCAACAACGGAGCGAGTAACGATGGCGTTGCAACTTATCAGTTTGATGCCGATGCCGGCGATGCTGGTGTGCTGGAAGTGCTCTATTCCGTCGATGCGGCAAACTCTGTCTCGCTCACTGCGACTTCGTCTGGAATCACTGTGGACGATACCGATGGCAACGTGACCTTTAACGAATGCGAATTTCGTATCACGTTCATCGATGCTACACCTGGAGTTAGCGATGTGTGCTCAACCGAAATCGTGCGTATCGAATTGGTGGATTCCGGTGGCGTCACTGTCGATGACTACGATGGCACTATTCTACTCAGCACCAATACCACTGATGGCACCTGGGCTGTGTCCAACGCAGAAGGAGTAATATTCGATCCTACCCCGGAAGACGGGCAGGCCAGTTATACATTCATCGATGATGGTCCCGGTGGAGTCACCGATGATGATGGGGTGATTGAACTTACCTTTACTCACACAGCTTCAAATAACGCCTCGGTAAACATCGACATCACCGACGGAAAAACGACCGATCCTGGCAACCCTGGCTCAACCTATGACCCGAACCTGAATGTAGCCCTGTGTCATTTTGAAATCAGCTACGATGGCGGCACTACCAACAATAATGCTTTCAAAACCGCCTGTGAGATCCAGCAGGTCACCATAGGCATCTATCGTAGCGCTGGCCTGGGTGGGGGATTGGCAACCGATTACACCGGCCTGGTTAATATTTCCACCAGTACCGACAACGGCAACTGGGCACAGGGCACTGCCACGGTTGCGCCCGTTGATACTCCCGGAGATGACGATGGTTTCGCCACCTATACATTCCAGGGAGTCTCGGACGGCGGGGAAATTACCCTGGATTTCACCAATCTGAATACGGAAACCATGACCGTGGACCTGGTCGATCAGGTAGGTGGTGTCGATGGCGTCATCGTTGAATCCGGGTCCGCTGATCCTACGCTTGAGATCACTTCCTGCCAGCCCGCTGTTAATAACTTTGCCTGTGATTCCGGCGCTTCGCCGTTAACGGCGGCAGTTACTATCGATGCCCAGAATTCTGACCCGGCACTACGAGGTCGGATGGTGGTAGTCGCCACGTCTTTCGATGGGGAATTCGACATTACCGGTGTGACATTCAACGCCAATCCCATGACCCTAATCCGTGAGGAGAGGGCAGAGGACGGTCAGTACGACAACATGACCCAGATGTGGGGCATGCTGGATACAGACTTGCCAGCGGGAGCCGGAAGCTTTAGCGCTACGGTTACGCACAACGATGGCGACGGCCAGGCCATGTGTGTGTTCTATATCACCGATGTAGAGCAGGTCATTCCTACACCGGCTGCACCCGCTAGCAATGGTCCGGTAAATGGTGCACAAAACCCTGCGCCGGTAGCGCCCTATACCGCATCCACCACTATTACCACCAGCCAGAATAATGCGCTGGTGCTGAGCATGGTTAGCAACAGCGATAACACGGCCAACGGAGGAGATTTCACCGGTCTTTCTCCTTCGCCGCCGCTGACGCGTCTATTTAATGCTCCTGAGCCGGACTTCGGTATCTTCGCTGGTTCTTCAGGTATTGCAGCGAGTGCAGCGGCAATCACCATCGATGAAACGCCGAACAACACTCCTGTCCGATTTACTCACGTTGTTGCCGCGTTCAATCCTTTGATAACCGGACCGCCAGTGGCGGTAGGTTTCGAGCCCGTGGTTCTGTTCCAAACCTACTCAGGTGATATCAGCTATCGCACTATAGGTGCGTCCCTGCGCACCCAGGACAATGATGCAGACAGTTGTGTCGCAGTCGATTTCGCCGATGCTAACCTGACCTTGCCGGAAGTGGATGAAACTGCGTTGGTTGGTTATACAGATCCGGTGCCAGGCAACCAGATCGATTCCACGGTACTGGCCGCTTACTTGTACTGGTTCGGTTCCGGGGATGTGAATAATCCGCCCGTCGGTGTCAATTTCGACCAGGCTACTTTCATCCTCGATCCCACCGGCTCACCGGTGAGCACAGCAATTACGGCGGACGATTTGTTCAGCGTGCAGAATGTTGGTGGCGGTGGGAATCTGGATTATTTTGCCGCTTACAAGGATGTCACCAGTCTGGTCACAGCCACCGGTTCTGTCGAGACCTATCGTGTCGATGATCACCCGGCCCAATTCACTACACCCTGGGCGACAACCAGTGCCTGTGGTGGGGGCTGGACGATGGTGGTGGTTTATTCCAATCCATTCGAGCAGCTGCGCGTTATCAATCTGTTTCATGGCTTCCAGCCGTTCCAGAATTCCTCTTTTACGCTGGTACCGAGAAACTTTCGTATGGCTGCGCCCAATACAGTGGGAGAGCAGCCCAATGGACAGGTTACTCACGTTACACTGGAAGGCGACTATGACATCGATAACGGAGATGAGTCGCTTAAGATGCAGGACACGCCCGGCTCTACTGATGTGAACCTTTATGTGCCACTGGTTACTGACTACAACCCGCTCAGCGCCGAGTTCAATAGTACGATCACTCGCCCTGTCTTTTTGCTCCAGGATCTGGGTGGAGGCGACTACAAGTACCAGTGGGATTCGACAGCCAATGGTGTTAATCAGAGTAATGGATACGAGATTGATTTTCCCGGCGACCAGACGCCGGATGCGCGGGAGCTTGGTGGTTCATGGGGTGTGGATGCTGACACTCACTATATCTCGGGTGACGAGGCG
>CAYTLI010000159.1:0-6269 GCA_964438455.1 uncultured Pseudohongiella sp. | reverse complement strand
GCACAACGCATTGCATTGGGAACCCTGGTTCGTAACCGCCCTGGGTCTGACTGCATTGGCTTTCGTCGGTAAAGATATCGACATGGAAGAGGCGTTCGCGCACACAGAACTGGCATTGCTGATGTTCTTCATCTCCCTGTTTATTATCGTTGGCGGAGTAGAACACAGCCAGTTCCTTGAGTACCTGGGTCAGTTCATTATTCCTTTTGTGCAGGAAGACCTGCTCACAGCGACGCTGCTGCTCATGTGGGTCGCTGCAATACTGTCTGCTGCGATTGACAACATTCCATTCACCGCAGCGATGATTCCGATCATTGCTGGCATGGAATCCCAGGGCATCAACGTGACGCCGCTACTCTGGGGTCTTGCTGCCGGTGTGGGCATGGGCGGTAACGGAACTCACATCGGTTCCACCGCTAATGTATTCATCGTTACCATCTCCGAGAAGATGGCCAAAGACGCTGGTGACCCCAGCCTGGCTATCACTCCCGGCCTGTGGATGCGTAAAGGTTTGCCGGTGATGCTGGTTACCCTGGTAACCTGTACCATCATCATGTACCTGTTCTTCGATTTTTACTCCAACCCGCTCGATATCCTGAGTAATCCAGGTACTGAAGCTGCAGGACACTAAGTAGGACATAGTCTAGATTGGTTGAACGGGCGCATTACGTTTTTAGTAATGCGCCCGTTGCTATTTTTGAGAGTTTAAAACAGAAGCGAATACTGACCAGGATTGTATGAGAAATTTTTTCCTGACAAGTGATGATTATCAGGTAGGCGACCAGTTTGTGTTGTTTTATAGCGGCGAGATAATCGTGCGTGATGATCAGTTTATCTGGTCCATGGATGAAGTTTCGTCACTGTTTCCCCATGTACTTCATCAGGTGCTGATCCAGCGTGACTCAGGGTTGGTGGCGATAGATCTGGCTGAAGATGCCCCTTTGCCTGAGTCCGCCAGCCAGGTATCCCTGCGTAGTTTGCTGTTCAATTCCGAGGACGCCCTGCTGACTGCAGGCAAGGCCAACCAGGTGCTGGATTGGTATCGTGCCCATCGCTTCTGCGGCTACTGTGGTGCTCAGACGAGTCATGGGGAAAATGAATTGGTCGTGGTATGCGAACGCTGCCAGCACCATTTTTTCCCGCGTATTAATCCCTGTGTCATCGTGCTGGTCACAAGGGGAGAGCAGATACTGCTGGCGCGCAGTGCTCGATATCGGACTGGTTTCTACAGTTGCCTCGCCGGTTTCATCGAAGTGGGTGAGTCGGCGGAAGACACTGTGCACAGGGAAGTGAAGGAAGAATCAGGTCTGGAAATCGAGAATGTGCGTTATTTCAAGAGTCAGTCCTGGCCGTTTCCCTCACAATTGATGCTGGGATACTACGCGGACTACAAGTCTGGCGAGATTGTGCCCGAACCAGGTGAGATCGAAGAGGCAGATTGGTTTTCCGTCGACAAGCTGCCAAAAACACCGTCTGGCAAAATTAGCGTAGCGGGTCAGCTCATTGACAATTTTGTCAGGCACATGCAATAAAGCACCGATTACCTATTGAGATACCAGATTCTGGATAAATAGCAGAAGCTGGATAGCAGGAGTAGATAGTGGAATTTTTAGCAGAGTACGGCATGTTTCTCGCCAAGGTGGCGACTATTGTCATTGCTATCGTGATAATCATCGGCATGCTCGCCGCCAGTGGGCAGCGTGGCAAGAAGCCGGGCAAGAAGGGCGCGCTATCGGTAACCCAACTCAATGATCACTTCGATGACCTGAAAGACTCGATCAGGGAGGCGGTGCTGGAGAAAGACGAGCTCAAGTCGATTCACAAAGAAGAGAAGAAGCAGCAGAAGTCCGAAGCGAAAGAGAAGAAGGCGAAGAGCAGGCAGGGCGATACAACAGACGCCAGCGATGCGGAAGGCAGGGTCTATGTGCTCAACTTCAAGGGCAATATCTCCGCTGACGCGGTGGCCTGTTTACGTGAAGAGATCTCTGCGGTCATCTCCATGGCGGGAGAAACTGACCAGGTGATCCTGAGGCTGGAAAGCCCGGGGGGCATGGTGCATGCCTACGGACTGGCGTCTTCGCAATTGCAACGACTGAAGAATGCGAAGATCCCGCTTACCATTTGTGTCGATAAAGTTGCAGCGAGTGGCGGCTATATGATGGCCTGTCTCGCGGACAAACTGGTTGCGGCTCCCTTCGCGATAATTGGCTCGATCGGTGTGTTGGTGCAATTGCCAAACTTTCACCGTGTATTAAAAAAACATGATGTGGATTTTGAAATCATCAGCGCCGGTGAATACAAGCGCACCCTTACTACCTTTGGAGAAATTACCCAGAAAGGCAGGGACAAGGTTCAGGAAGATGTTGAGACTATTCATGAATTGTTCAAGAACTGGGTAAAAGAGCATCGGCCCAGTGTGGAGATAGACAAGATATCGACCGGCGAGACCTGGGTGGGCTCGTTGGCAAAAGAGCGCTACATGGTGGATGAGTTGAAGACCAGCGACGAGTGCATCCTGGAAGCATGTGAAAAAGCTGACGTGTTTGAGGTCGAATATGAATTTCGCAAGAGTATTCAGGACAAGCTGGGGAGAATACTCGAGCAGAGCATCGACAAGGCACTTTCTGGCTGGCTTGAGCGATCCGACGTGGACAAATATCAATAGCGGCGAGCGAGAATCCTGTGACTACATTTCGAGCATATGAGGTGAAGGAAGTCGGCGAAAAAGAGTTTGCCGGGAGCCTGATAGAGAAGAGTATCGATGATTTGCCGCAAGGCGAAGTGCTGGTACAGGTTGAGTATTCTTCACTCAACTACAAGGATGCACTGTCGGCGAGTGGCAACAAGGGGGTCAGCCGCAACTTTCCCCATACACCAGGTATCGATGCTGCCGGTGTTATCGCTTCCTCACAAAATGCCGCGATTGCAGAAGGTTCTGCAGTGATTGTTTCCGGCTACGATCTGGGTATGAACACCGCGGGTGGTTTCGGGCAGTATATACGAGTTCCCGCCGAGTGGGTCATACCTTTACCCGATAGCTTGAGTGCTGTTGATGCTATGCGGCTTGGTACAGCCGGTTTTACTGCTGCTTTGTGCGTGGAGAAGCTGTTGCTCAATGGTCTCGACAGGGAAGCCGGCGAGGTGCTTGTCACCGGGGCGACCGGAGGTGTTGGCGTGATAGCAGTGATGTTGCTGTCGCAACTGGGTTTTACTGTTGCTGCCAGCACGGGTAAAGAATCAAGTCACGACTTCCTCAGGCAAATAGGTGCGACTTCCATCATTGATCGTAATGAACTGTCAGAGGTGACGCCGAAGCCCATGCTGGCAGAGCGTTGGGCAGGGGCAGTAGACGTTGTCGGAGGCGCGACCTTGTTCAATGTCATCAAGAGTCTTCGTTACGGTACCAGTGTGGCAGCCTGCGGCCTGGTGCAGTCACCCCAGTTCGATGCCACAGTCCTGCCTTTCATTCTGCGAGGGGTAAATCTTCTTGGCGTGGATTCAGTGGAACTTCCGCTTGTGCAGAAGAAGTCAGTCTGGCAAAAGCTCGCAGGAGAATGGAAGCTGGAAAACCTGGCGGACGTGTGCACAGAGATAGCTTTCGAAGACCTGGATGCGAGCCTGAAGCAGGTTCTTGGCGGGCAGGCCCAGGGTCGATACCTGCTCAATCTTCAGGCCTGATCGGGCTCGGCTCGAATAGCTTTAATCCCGCCGTAGTTTGCTGTTCAGCGCGATAGGCGTCGGACAGAACAACACGACTATATAAGACGAAATCAGAAACGTGATGATCGCTGCGCCCTGGATCAGCAGGGAAGCAGTCTCTCCGATCACGCCAGATTGGGTGGCCACGAAGGCAATGAGCAGGGAGAATTCGCTGATCTGCCCCAGTCTCAAGCCTGCATCCCACGCAAGGCGGTTACGCTCACTGAACCTGCGCAGCAAGTAATGAAAAACCACTGGCTTTATCAGCAGGGTCAATCCGGCCAACAGTAAGGCCGGAACGATAATCTCTCCCAGCAAATTGATGTTGAACTGTGCTCCCAGGGAAAAGAAAAACAGAACCAGGAAGAAATCCCGGAGCGGTTTGAGGCTGATGGCGATGTACTGGGATATCGGGTTGGTTGCCAGGGAGACGCCGGCGACAAAGGCGCCAATTTCGGCAGACAGGCCGATCTGGGCAGAGAGGGCAGCGATACCGAGGCACCATCCTATGGCCAGCAGGAATATATATTCCCTGAACTGGTCGAATCTTGCGATCAGCTTAATCAGCACAAACCGGGTACAGAAGTAGGTGAATGCCAGCAGTACAGGGATAGCTAGCAAGACCTGTAGTGCGGACGATTCCTGGTCGTTGCCGTATTCGAGAAACGCGAGGATGAATATCGCAATGAAATCCTGCATCAGCAGGATACCGACCATGAGTTCTCCCATATGCTTCTGGTGCAGCACGGTAGTCGGGAGCAATTTGATGCCGATGATTGTGCTGGAGAAAATCATGGCAAAGCCAATTACCAGACTCTCCGATTGGGTAAAGTTGAAAAACAAACCCGTGCTGTATCCGATGAGGATGAAGATCAGTGAACTTGCCAGGGTTACCAGAAACGTTTTCTTCAATGTTGCCAGAAGCATGCTGGGCTGCATGTCCAGCCCCAGCAGAAACAGCAGGAAGATAATGCCGAATTCGGCGATGTCACTCAGTAGCGAAGGATCAGAGATGTAGCTCAACCCATAAGGGCCAAGAATAACCCCGACCACGATGTAAGCGACCAGGAGCGGTTGACGCAGAAACAGTGCTGCAGTGCTTAGTAATGCAGCAGCGGTGAAGATCAGGAAAAATGAAAAGAGTAGGGAATCTGGTTCCATTGTCGCAAGCCTGTTGACGGCTCATTTGACTATAGCCAGTCAACGTCTGCGGAACAAGGGCAGGGGTTCGCTGACCGTGGACTGGTAACTTGTCTTGAAGTCGTTGAATGCGGCGAGGCACAGCTCGGGATCCTGGTCATAGCGCAAGGCGAAGGAATCGAATCCACAACGTGCCATGTAGAAAAGTTGGTCGCGCAATACATCGCCTATAGCACGCACTTCACCCTGGTATTGGTGTTGCTCCTTGAGCTCGCGAGCGTTAGTGTAGGATCTGCCGTCAGAAAACACCGGAAAATTCAGTGCGATCATTGGCAGGGAAGGCAGATCGGGCCCAATGTCGTTAACATCTTCGTCACTGTCCAGCCAGATAGCAATCTCACCCTGGTACTCTTCCAGTTCCTGCCGATAAAACTTCCAGAACTTGAGCGGCGCAATAAAACTGCGCCCAGGAACAGCCTTGAGCACTTCTGGGCCATTCGCGGCTTTGAGCACGGTCCAGTGATCATTCTCGATTGCACCATTTCTAATCAGCTTTTGCATAGACCTTTTCCTTGAACGGCTCAAGACCGATGCGCTGATAAGTGCTCATGAAAGTTTCCGAATCTTTTCTGTGATCGCGATATACATCGATGATCGTTCGGATCACCTGTGGAATTTCTTCCTGGGCAAATGCGGGGCCAATTATCCTGGCCAGGCTTGCTTCATTTTTGGCGGAGCCCCCGAGCGACACCTGGTAAAACTCCTCGCCTTTCTTGTCCACACCAAGAATGCCGACGTTTCCCACATGATGATGACCGCAGGCATTCATGCAGCCGGATATATTGATATCAAGCAGGCCGATATCTTCCAGTTCTTCCTGGTCTGCGAACTCGCGCTGAATGGCTTCTGCGATTGGTATGGATTTGGCATTGGCGAGGGCGCAAAAATCTCCCCCCGGACAACACACCATGTCGTTCAACAGTCCCAGGTTAGGAGTGTGCAATGACTGGCGCTTCAGTTGTTGCCAGAGTTCGTAGAGTTGATTTTGTTGTACGTCGGCAAAGACGAGATTCTGTTCATGAGTTACTCGCACCTCACCGAAGCTGAACTGATCGGCGAGGTCGGCGACATACTCCAGTTGCTCATCGGTGATGTCGCCAGGTGCAACACCGGTCTGCTTCATGCTAACCGTGACGATCGCATAACCTGGTTTCTTGTGCGGATGTACATTGTTGCGATGCCAGCTGGCAAACAGTAAGTCCGACGACAGTGGGTCTGTAAGTTCGTCAGGGGAGTCAGTCAGCTCGGCATAATCGGGGTCGGTGAAGAATCCCTTGCAGCGTTCCACTTCTTCATCGGTAAGGGTCAGGGGTCCATCCTTGATACGCTCCCATTCACTGAGCACTTTCTGCTTGAAATCGTCGATACCA
>CAYTLI010000158.1:0-6312 GCA_964438455.1 uncultured Pseudohongiella sp. | reverse complement strand
TACCCACCTGGTCAGCCCCGCAATGGCTGCCGCAGCGGCAGTACATGGTCATTTCGTCGATGTACGTGAGCTTTAAGGGATAGATTGAGTCATGAAGAAATTTAATGTGGAAGAAGGCCTGGTATTGCCGCTCGATCGAGCCAATGTGGACACGGACTTCATCATCCCCAAGCAATTCCTCAAGTCCATCAAGCGCTCTGGATTCGGGGTTAACCTGTTTGATGAGCACCGCTACCTGGATAAGGGTGAACCTGATGCAGACAACAGCAAACGGCCCCTGAACCCCGATTTCGTGCTCAATCAGCCCAGGTATCAGGGCGCCTCCATCTTGCTTGCCCGGGACAACTTCGGCTGTGGCTCCTCCCGTGAGCACGCCCCCTGGGCTCTGGACGACTATGGTTTCCGGGCCATCCTGGCGCCCAGCTACGCCGATATCTTCTTCAATAACTGTTTCAAGAACGGCTTACTGCCAATCGTGCTGGATCGGGCCGTTATTGATCAATTATTTCAAGAGGTTAGCGCGCAGGCAGGTTATAGCCTGAAGGTAGATTTACCACAGCAACAGATTGTTAAGCCCGATGGCAGCACTATCGATTTCGAGGTGGACAGCTTCCGCAAGCGCTGCCTGCTGGAAGGTCTGGACGACATCGGCATTACCCTGGAAGACGCAGATGAGATCAGGAGTTTCGAAAACCAGTGGCGAACGACGGCGCCCTGGTATTTCACCACCCCCGGTGGTCAGGCCTAGAGCCCGGCCATGAATATGATCTTTAATCTTTAAATACAAATACTTAAGAGACTATCCTAATGAGTAACTATAATGTAGCCGTCGTCGGTGCAACTGGTGCGGTCGGGGAAGCCCTGATCAGCATCCTGGAAGAGCGGGATTTCCCGGTCGATACGCTTTATCCCCTGGCCAGTGAACGATCGGCGGGATCCACCGTCATGTTCAAGGGCAGGCCAGTCACCGTGGGCAATCTGGCCGAATTCGACTTCAGCAAGGCCCAGATCGGGCTGTTTTCTGCAGGAGGCAGTGTTTCCGAGGTCTATGCACCGATAGCCGGGGAAGCAGGCTGCATCGTCATCGACAATACTTCCCACTTTCGCTACGACGATGATATTCCTCTTGTAGTACCGGAAGTTAATCCGGAGAAGATTGCTGATTACCCCAACCGCAACATCATTGCCAACCCAAATTGCTCGACAATTCAAATGGTTGTGGCGCTAAAGCCGATTCATGACGCCGCCGGCATCAAGCGCATCAGCGTAGCTACATACCAGGCTGTGTCCGGCACCGGAAAGGCCGCTATCGAGGAGCTGGCCAAGCAGACTGCCCAGCTGCTAAACGGCAAGGACGCAGAGTATGCGGTCTATCCCAGGCAGATTGCGTTCAATGCCTTGCCTCATATCGATAAATTTATGGACAACGGCTACACCAAGGAAGAAATGAAGATGAACTGGGAGACAAGAAAGATCTTCGGCGACGACAGCATCGAGCTTAGCGCAACTTGTGTCCGTATCCCCGTATTCTACGGGCACTCTGAAGCGGTCCAGGTCGAGACCCATGAGCCTATCAGTGCTGCCAGCGTGCGAGAGCTGCTGACGGTGGCACCGGGAGTCACAGTCATGGATGAGTGTGCGGATGGGGGATACCCAACAGCAGTGCACGATTCTGCGGGCCAGGACGCAGTTTTTGTAGGTCGGATTCGGCAGGATATCTCAATGCCCAACGGTATAAATCTATGGGTGGTGGCCGATAATGTGCGAAAAGGAGCTGCTTTGAACTCGGTTCAGATAGCTGAAGAGTTGATAAAAAGCTACTTATAATGAATACTTGCAGGCCAATGTGAAGAAACTATGTTAAAAAAATCACAGCCGGCGGACCAAGTAGGCGAGAGCGAATCAGGGAACTGAGCGAAGGATCCGGAACAAATACGCGTTTTTTCCTGAAAATCAGGCGATTACAAGATAAAACCGGATTAAAATAGCGCTATCGTGCAAAGAGCCTGTGGCTTGGAGCAGCAAGAGATTCTAGGGACTATGCTACGAAAATCAGTCGTCACGCTGGCCATACTGCTAGGCAGTCTGGCATCCCAGGTTTATGCCCTCGGTTTGGGCAATGTCACCGTTGAATCCTATTTAAATCAGCCTCTTAGGGTACGTATCGAGGTCCTTGACCTGGGTACTACCCGACTCCAGGACGTGGCTGTCTCCCTGGCGTCCACGGATGACTTCGAACGTTTCAACATCGATCGCGTCGGCTTTCTCTCCAACATCCGCTTCAGCGTGCAGGCTACCGAGGCGGGCAATTTCGTCTACCTCACCACCAACCAGGTGGTGCGCGAGCCTTACCTGAGTTTTATTCTCGATACCCGTTGGCCCAACGGCCGTCTGCTCAGTGAGCACACGATTCTGCTGGATCTGCCGGTATTTGAAGACGAACGCAGCAGTACCGCCACAGGAACAGAGGTGCGCAGACCCATCAGTCCTGTTCTCCGCGCCCCGGATACCGATGATGCGGCGGTAGTGGACACTCCGGCACCGGTCAGTGAACCGGTAACACCACCTACTTCCGCGGCGCCGATTCTCGAGCCCGAGGTGATTGCACCAGCAGAACCGGCAGCAGAAGAGGAAATTGTTGAGCCAGAACCCGAGCCAGCTCAGGAACCCGCCCAACCAATACAGGATTTGCGGCCACCGCCAGAGTCTGCGTCAGTCGCTGAACCTGAGGCCGAAGAGCCAGTGCAGGCGGAGCCCGCGGTTGAAGTGGCGCAGGAAGAGCAAGTAGAGCCGGAACCAGTAGCTGAAGAGCTTGCAGACGCCAACGAGGAAGCTGAAGTTGAGGAAGAGGTGGCACAGGCTGAGGAGCCCGAGCCGGCAGAACCAGAGCCAGTAGCGGCGGTTGAACCAGAGGTCGAGGAAGAACCGGAGCCAGTGGAGCCGGAAACCCTGACCACCAGCCCCTCTGACACGCTTACCGATATTGCGCGTGAAGTGCAGCCGGAAGGTCTGAGCCTGCAGCAGACCATGGTGGCAATCCAGGAATTGAATCCTGACGCATTCATCGACGGCAATATCAACCGCATGCGCAGTGGTCAGGTTTTGCGGGTACCCAACCGGGAAGAGGTTGCTGGCGTAGACGCTGCGGAAGCAACGGCAGAAGTGAATCGACAGAATCAGCAGTTTGCTGATGCGCAGCCACTGGCCGCGCCAGCAGACGCCGAGCCCGATGATCAGGCGCCACAAGGACAGCTTAGTGTGGTGAGCGCCGATGATGCTATCGATGCATCCAGTGGTGCTGGCGAGTTGGACGATGAGCAGAACGCTGAACTGGATCGTCGCATTGCGGAACTGGAAAACCAGTTGGCCCTGCGCCAGGAAGAAGCTGACCGTGCACGCATAGAGCGCGAAGAACTCGATTCCCGCCTTGCCGACCTGGAAGAGCAGATCACGGCGGCGGAAGAACTTATTCGTCTGCAGGATTTGCAGCTTGCCCAGTTACAGGAATCTATAGCCCAGGCTGCCGCAGAAGCGGAAGCAGAGGCAGCAGCCCAGGCAGCCATCGATGCAGAAATCGCTTCCAGCCAGCAGCAAACAGCTGCACAGGGTGGTCTGGTTAACGACATCATGCGCATCCTCACCGGCAATACCTTGATGATGATATTCGGTGTGGTGCTGATCATTCTGTTGCTGGTGGTATTACTGATTCGTCGCAACCGAGCCGAGGCTGGCCGCGAAGATGATGAGTTGGATGAGCTGGCTGAGCAGGAATTCGATGCCGCCCAGGAAGGTGACAAAGACGAAACCGATGAGGCGGCGGCTGCGGCAGATGACGAGCTGGAACAGGAGCTCGATGACATCCTGGCCGGCGATGACGATGACGACGAAGATGGTGCCGAAGCCCAGGCCGGTGATGGTGATACCGGGGAAATTGCTGTACTGATTGCAGATGGCAAGCTGGAAGAAGCTGAAGCGCAATTACGTACCCAGCTTGCATCAGAGCCAGGTGATAATGACGCGCGCCTACAGCTTTGCGAAGTGTTGGCAAAGGCTGGTAACGATGATGCATTTAATGAGCATGCGCAGATTATTGGCGAAGAAAAAAGCCCCAGACTCGATCGCGAAGTAGCAAAACTGCGCGACGAATATTCCATCGAAGCACCGCAATCAGATGACGACGACACCCTGCTCGATTTTGGTGATGACGAAGAAGATGAAGAAGAAAAACCTGACGCCGCCAAAGCAGCAGAACCGGAAGCGGACGAGGGAGAGGACGACGATTCTGCTTCATTCCTGGATGATTTAGGAATTGATCTGGATTCATTTGAGGACGATGACTTCGATCTGTCCGATGACGATGACGGCGGCAAGGAGAAAGAGGCTGACGAAAGTGCCGAGGATGAAAAATCTGCGTCTGCGCTGCTGGATGACCTCGAAATGGATGATGATGATGTCGATATGACATTCGATCTGGGTGCTGATACTGACGACAGCGACGCAGAAGACAAGGGTGAAGAACAGCCCGATGAAGTGGAAGAGAAGTCGGAAGAGTCCGCAGCAGACGATGAGCTGGATATCGACCTCGATGCTGATGATGAAGATGACGAACAGGTTGAATCAACTGACGATGCCGTTCTCGATTTGGACAGCGAAGCGGAGAATACAGAACTCGCCGCGGGCAGCAGTAAAGATGCCGATGAGATAGACATCGATTCTTTTGAATTCGATGCTGAAGACACGAAACCCGCGGCGGCAAGTGCGCCAGATGAAGATGAAGACCTGGACCTGGAAACTTTCTCCTTTGATGCGGATGAAGTTAAAGCAGATCTGAAGGCCGCTGAAGAAGAAGCGCCAGCTGAGCCAGCAACCGAAGTAGACGAGGAAAACCTGCTCGATTTTGATATCGATGAAACTGATTTAAAGGCGCCCGAAGAAGAGGCCGCAGGGGATGAGGAAGAGAACCTTGAAACCTTTGAGTTTGATGTGGATGACGACAAGACTGTCGCTGAAGCGCCGGCTGAAGCAGACAAGGAAGCTGTTGCGGATGATATAGAAGAAGTCAATTTTGACCTTGGGGATGATGACGAGGTAGAGGCTGAGGCAACTCCTGCAGCCAGTTCCGATGACGATATCGACTTCGACCTGGACGAATTTGACCTTGGCGATGATGACGAGGAAGGCGCAAAGGAAGGCGTAGAGGAAGAGAGCGCCGAGGAATCTGTAACCGTCGAACTGGATGCAGATGACGACGAAGATTTTCTTGACCTTGATGCAGAACTCGAAGCTGGCACAGGCAAGGATTCTGATTCGGATAATGTGGAAATTGATTTCGATGATGAGCCAGAAGAAGAGTCTGCCGTAGAGCAGGAGCCTGAAGAGGACGATCTGGACGATCTGGAATTTCTCTCAGATGATGACGAAGTAGAAATTGAATCTGTCGGGGAAGCAGAAGAAGTAGACATGCTTACCGATGAAGAAGAGACAGCTACCAAGCTTGAATTGGCTTATGCCTATCAAAAGATGGGCGATGTCGATGGCGCCAGGGAAATTTTGCAGGAAGTTGTCAAGGAAGGTACCGAGGCCCAGGTCAAGGAAGCCAACGAATTGCTTTCCTCCCTGGATAAGGGTGCTGACTAGGAATACATTCCACGGCTTTGGTCACTCCGCATGACCAAACGAACTAAACTACTCAAGTGACTGAGCACGAGCCTTCCATACCAGGCGCGCATCGTTTTGCACTGGCAATTGAATACGATGGCTCCAGCTTCAATGGTTGGCAGCGCCAGTCCTCTCCAAAGATTGCCACAGTGCAGGAAACTCTTGAGAACGCACTAAGTCAGGTCGCTGACACTCCGGTTCAAACTACCTGCGCCGGCAGGACAGACAGTGGTGTACACGCGACGTGCCAGGTAGTCCATTTTGATTCGCCGATCGATCGTGGCAGTAAAGCCTGGGTCAGGGGTGTAAATAGCCTGTTGCCAGGCAGTGTTCGCGTGGTCTGGGCTAAAACAGTAACAGATGAATTTCACGCTCGCTTCTCTGCGACTGCAAGGCGATACACCTACATCATCCTGCGTGACAAGATTGCTTCGGCCTTGTGCGCAGGGAAGATAACTACTATTCACTACGATCTTGATATCGAAGGCATGCAGACGGGCGCCAACTATTTGCTTGGTGAGCAGGACTTTTCCAGCTTCAGGGCGGCGGGATGTCAGTCACGATCCCCATACCGGGAAGTTTTCTCCGCCCGCATCGGCGTCCGGGGCAAACTTTGCTTTCTGGATATTCGTGCCAATGCATTCCTGCAGCACA
>CAYTLI010000157.1:0-6366 GCA_964438455.1 uncultured Pseudohongiella sp. | reverse complement strand
GCGGCTCTCGTGCAGCGGCTACTCAATGAAGTAGACGTGCTAAGCTAAGCTCAGGATCAGCAAGCAACGGTCGGTAAACATCCGATGTCATCAAGACCTGGCTGGAATCAAAGAATCGATCGCTGGATGCGCAGCCGTATCCGGCCTCAGTCTCCTGTAACGCTTCAGCAACGCATCATCTATATCCTGCCGACACGGTCGGGGCTGATGTTTCTGGTTGCTGTGGGAATAATCTTTATTGCTGCTATTAACTATGCGGTGAGTCTTGCGTTCGGACTCGCGTTTTTCATGATCAGTGTCTGGGTACTCGGCATCCTCTATACCTGGAACAATCTCAACGGTCTGCAACTCACTGCGCTGTCGACGCCCGCTGTATTCTGCGGCGAGGAGATTGCCTTCAATGTGCTGTTGTCACGCTCCTTGCACCGCAAGCACGAGTCACTGGAACTGCACTATCAGGAAGACTGGCGTACGCGCAGGCCGACCCTGGACTGTCCGCTGATTCACGCTGACCTGGTTGATGCCGATCGGGAACAGGTTCAGGTGATCGCGCCGGCGCGTCGCCGTGGCCATTACAAGGCGCCATTGATACGGGTGAGCACAACATTTCCCCTGGGTCTGGCGCGAGCGTGGAGTATCGTAGACCTGGATCAGCACTGCCTGGTCTATCCCCGTCCCGTTGCTTTCCAGATGGATCAATTCAATAGTGGCAGTGGTGGTAGCGACGACGCTTCAATCAGCAAGCGTGGTTCAGAAGATTTTTATGGGCTGCGTGAGTACGTTCCCGGTGACCCGCTGCGACAGGTGGCCTGGAAGGCCGTTGCCAGGGGTCAGGGCATGCAGGTTAAAGAGTTCGTCGACTATGTGGACAGCAAGATCTGGCTCGACTGGGATATGTTCTATGGATTCTCGACAGAAGAGAGATTATCCAGGCTCTGCTACTGCGTGTTGCAGCTAAGCAAGTCAGGCAACCCTTTTGGACTGAAGATACCCGGCACAGAGATACCGCCGGGCACAGGCCCTGAGCATAAGTTGCGATTGTTGAAAGCATTGGCGTTGTTTGGGGAAAGCTGATGGATATCCAGTACCAGATACCTCGTGCTGCCTTACTCTGGATTCTTGCGTCCGTAGTTCTTGTTGTTATTCCGCAAACGATTCGTATGCCGATCTGGCTCAGCGTGATTGCTTTTCTGTGTGTGGGCTGGCGACTGTTGATATTTTCCGGGCGACTCAGCTACCCCAGCAAACGCACGCGAGTGCTGGCAGTGATGTTCACCTTGCTGGTGTCAATCAGCCAGATGCGAAACCTGGGGGTAGGCCTGGAAAGCGCATCGAGCCTGCTAACCCTGGGATTTGTATTCAAGCTGATTGAAATGAAACACAAGCGCGATATCTATGTCGTCATCTGCCTGTGTTTCGTAATGAGCATGGTGGCGTTCCTCTATTCTCAGAGTGCCGTGGTGACAATCTACCTGTGTCTCTGTGTGGTAGTGATCATCGGCGCAATGATCGCTCTCAATCGCTCGTCTCTGCAGGCTGATCTGCGTTCGACCAGCAGCCTGGCCCTGCGCATCGCCCTGCAGGCAGTGCCCCTGACCATCGTGTTGTTCCTCGTTGTGCCGCGCATTGCGCCCCTGTGGGCCGTACCCGTGCAAACCAGTGCCGGGCGTACGGGGGTGACAGATGAAATGACTCCGGGCGACCTGAGTCAACTGGGGCTGTCCAACGAACTAGCGTTTCGTGTTCAGTTCGAGGGCGGAACACCACCATTGCACCAGGAGCTGTACTGGCGCGGCCTGGTCCTGGAAAATTTCGATGGTGCAACCTGGAGCCGCCGCAGAGGGCGTTCTTCCTATTCCAGCGCCGCGGAATACGCGAATTTTCAGTTTCAGTGGCGGGATCGGGTGCGGCTGGGCGAAGAGTCGGTGCAATACAACGTGATTATCGAGCCGACCCAGCAACCCTGGTTATATGGATTGCACCTGATTTCGCCTGGCTCGCGCGGCGTCTTCCAGAGTCGTAATTTTGAAATTTTCAATAATGGCTTGATCAGCAAAAGGCAGAGCTATGACCTGACTTCTTATCGCGGCTCGCAGACAGACCTGATTCTTCTGGACAGTGCGAGACGCCGAAACCTGGATCTACCGCAGCGAGGTAATGAACGAAGCAGGGAGTTCGCGCGCGAGCTGCGCGCTCGTTCTGCGTCCGATCGCGACTATGTTTACCAGGTACTGGCTCACTTCCAGCAGAATCCGTTTTATTACACGCTCAATCCGGCCTTGCTGGAAGACGACAGGGTTGATGAGTTCCTGTTTGAAACCAGGGAAGGATTTTGCGAGCACTATGCCAGCAGCTTCGCGTTCCTCATGCGCGCAGTTGGGATTCCTGCCCGTGTCGTGGTGGGTTACCAGGGAGCGCAATACAACCGCGACTACCTGATGGTCTACCAGTACAACGCCCACGCCTGGAATGAAGTGTGGCTGGAAGGAGAGGGTTGGGTGAGATTCGATCCAACTGGCGCTGTGTCCCCTACACGGATTGAAGAAGGCGTGGAAGCGGCGTTGCAGGATGATCCTGCGTTCATGGAAGAAGTCTTGCTGGAAGGGCTCGGTCGTTTCAACTGGTTCAATGCCCTGCGCCTGCGCCTAGATGCCATTGAATATGAATGGAATCGCCGGGTGGTGAGTTACGACAGCGAAGAACAGATCGAGTTTTTCGAAGATCTGTTTGGTGACATCACCCAGCAAAAGGTTGCACTTCTGTTATTGGTGTTGGGCTCCGTGGTCATCGTGGCAGTAGGTTTTACCATCATTCGACTGGAACCGCGCAGGCAGCGGGAGCCTGTTGTGCGGCTGTATCAATCCGTGTCTTCGGAATTAGCAAGAGTTGGTCTGGAGAGGCAGTGCGGTGAGGGTCCTTTAAGTTATCGCGACAGGGTGATTGCAGCTCGACCGGAACTGGACGAGGTGATGAGCGAACTTACTCGCCTGTATGTTGCGGTGAGTTACGCTACGAAAGAAACCAGTCCCTCGCTATTGAGCCGACAGCTTCGTCAGCTTAAGTCTTGTTTGCAGGAGCTTCGCTCACAAATATCGAGCGGGCGGCGCCGAGGAATCGCCTGACAGCTCTGCAATTCATATACAGATCAGCCGCCGCTTCGCTTAACCTGGTATCCGAGATCGGTCAGTATTTCTATCACCTGATCAACCCTGTCGCCCTGAATTTCCATGGTCTGGTCTTTCAGGGTGCCGCCGGTACCACAGCGGGCCTTGATGCGCTTGAGCAGTTTCCTGGCTTCATCTGCATTGCCGGGGTAACCGGAGATCACGGTTACCTGCTTGCCGCCACGTCCTTTATTTTCTTTGCGAATCCTCAGAATGCCATCGGCGGACTCTCGTTGCGTCGATGAGTCTGAACAGCGACATTTATGCAGAGTCTTGCCGCAGGCTGGGCAGAGATTGTTGCCCTCCGTGGAGAAAACCAGGCGGGAATTGGAGGTCACGGGACTCAGGTCTTGTACAGTGGTGGCAGGGCGTAGCGGTCGTACTTTTCCTGGGCCTTGCGTTGTCGGGATTTGCGCTTGCGCAAGTCGGCAACACTGCGCAGTAATTCCGCTGCACTAAACTCCTGTGCAGCTCCGCCATTGAACAATTGCTGTTGAATGGCGCTGACGAAAGGCTGGAGTTCTGGTGCTTCATTCTGCTGCAGCAAGTCTTCCATGCTGTTCACCCGACGGGAGCCCAGGAAATGATCGCTCCAGACGATGAGTGCCTCCCTGATTGCGCCAATATCATTGCCCTGGCAAGCCGAACGAAGTCGCTTAAAGGCAACCGACTCATTGTTGCCTGGATCATAGTAGTCAGCTATGCGCTTGCGTTGATCGTTGAGATACGCTGCGATGACGTGTTGGTTTGGCTGTAATACGAGACGGTAAATACTGAATAGCACGACAATAAAGGCCAGTACGATAATCGCGTCGAGCCAGAAACTCTCCACTTCAATGTACTCGGCCTGCGCCTGGGCGTCGATCATGTCCTGATCAACCACTGGAACTGTCTCCAGTAATTCTTCGATATTGCCCTGGCTGGCCACGGCCTGTTCAGAAGGTACAGCACCGGCAACAGAAGCAACTTCAATTCTCGTTGCCGGAATTACACTAGCTTCCTGCTGGTCTGTTTCAACGTTCCACCAGAGGACAGAAAGTTCAGGTATCTCAATCGTGCCAGCTTCGGTGGCTACCATGGTGGTCTGTTCGACCCGGCTGCCGATGATGCGTCCCTCGACAAATGTCCGGTCGATCTCGGCGGGATCAGGATAAAGGTTCATTCCCTCAATTTCATCCGGGCTGAACGGTGGCAACACGGCGCCATCGAGGCCTTCCGCAACCATGGTCAGTGTACGAACAAAGGAGTCGCCGACCTGTAGTTCATCCAGTTCAGGCTCGAATGATTCTTCCAGTGTGAGACTGGTTACCGGCAGCCAGAAATCATCGCCCTGTGCGGCGAGAGGCCTCTCCTGAACTTCGATAGTTACACCATCGATAAAGGCTGTCACCCGACGTGTGTTCAGGTTGCGAAAGACAAAGTTGCTCGAGCCATCGGTGACCTCGCCCCGAAACAGGATATCGGGTATTTCCAGCGGGCCGCTGCGTTGCGGGAATATAACGTAGCGCTTTTCATAGACGCCGTAGCGAACACCGTCGATGAGGCGTTCATACTGATTGGGAGAACCGATGAGCTGGATGACCGTGTCAGGCATCTCCAGTTCGGTAAACTGCGGGTTACGAATACCGTTAATCGTGTAGTAGAGGCGCACAGAAAACAGCAGCTGTTCCTGCACATAAACAGTGTCTTTGTTGACCTCGATTTCGAGGAACAGCTCTTCAGACGACTGATTGGATCGGGGGCCTTCATTGACTACAGAAATGCTGATGGGATCTGTATTGATGTTGTTAATTGTAAGAGAAGGTATTGCCAGCTCTCCCTCAGTGAGAGGGAACAGGGTCACTATATAGTCAGTCCAGGATTCAACGGCGCCATTGATGCTGCGAATTTGCGATGATGTTCGCGTACCGAGCACGTCAAAGTCATCTGTAAGAGGGGTCAGGTCTAACTGCATGCCCTGACGTTGGTCAAACACCCTGATGGTATATGTCAGGGTTTCGCCGCGAGCCAGTTCGGTGCGATCAACAGAAACTTCGATCTCCTGGGCTGATACCTGGCCGCAGGCGAGGGCGAAGAGCGCGACACAAAGCAATAGTTTGCGCATCACCATATCTGCCCCCCATTTGGTACATCATTGGCTGTGCCATTCAGTTGTCGCTGTCGATACTGGTAACGGAATTTGCGTCGTAGCAACTCGCCGGGGTCATCTTCGATGCGGCGCAGCCATTGTTCGAGGGACTGCTGTTCCTCGAATTCTTCGTTGGTGGATTCGCTCGGGGTATTTTGTTCGCTGTTCGATTCCGAACCTTCCTGGTCTTCCGGCGGTTGTTGCTGCTGTTGCTCCTGTTGTTGCTGATCCTCATTGCCTTCCTGGCTCTGCTGATCCTGTTGTTCGCTGTTCTGTTGATCCTGTTCCGATTCGTTCTGTGAATTCTGCTCGGACTGGTTGTCCTCGCTTTCGCCTTCCTGCTGCTCTCCGGACTCCGATTCCTGCTGTTCAAGGAGTTGCTCCACAATCTCCTTGTTATGAATCGCATCCTCATGAGCGGGATCGAGGGAAATGGCGGTCTCGTAGGCGGCTATGGCTTCGGCATAGTTACCGATCAATGCGAGCGAATTGCCGCGATTGTAGTGTCCGTCAGGCGTATTGATTGCACTAAAGGCGGCGACGGCTGCGTCATAGTTCTCCGCTCGATAATTGGCTGTGCCTGACCAGTCCAGGGCTTCGAACAGGGTGGCGGCCAGACCGTGTTCTTCGCTGGCGAATGCATCGGCTGCCTGTTGATCCTTGGTCTTCCACAGGTCACGCCATTCAAATGCCTGTGCCTGTTCGGCTGGCAACATAACGCCGGAGCTGACAATCAGCGCCATGGAGAACAACCATCCGCGACGGAAGCTCAGCGCCGCAAGAGGTAGAACCAGCAGCAATAACCAGGGGCCTGATTCGTACCAGACGTCGAACTCTTCTTCTACGTCACTCAACTGCTCATCGTCCAATAGGTCAAAGTCGGACAACAGGAAAGCCAGATCAGAGTCGGCGAGCTGGATATCGTGATAACGACCGCCGGTGCGGTTGGCCAGGGATTGCAGTACGTTGCGATTGAGTGTGGGAACGACAGTCTCACCAGATTGGTCGGTGAGAAAGCTGCCATCGCTGGTGCGAATCGGAGCGCCTGCTTCGGTGCCGATGCCCATGACCAGC
>CAYTLI010000156.1:0-6388 GCA_964438455.1 uncultured Pseudohongiella sp. | reverse complement strand
TATTCATGAATTTTCTGGAGGGTGAAATGGTGGGCGTGACAGGGATTGAACCTGTGACCCCTACGATGTCAACGTAAGAGGGGCATAGGTTTGATCACTTCTATGTAACTGTTATAAATATATTTTTAAGGATTGCGCAGCAGATAAATCTGTCCTGTGTCTGCACTATGTCTGCAATGAAATGATATTTGGATGCATGGAGATGAAATAGATCAAAGCCTGTTTTAGCCGTGATCTGAGGGGAGTTTTATTGCCCTCAAGTTATGCTCTGGTCCGTCGCAATCTGTTCGTTGATCAGGCGAAGTGCCTCTAAATAGGAACCAGAACCATCGGCCACCACCTCGACCTTTGGCTTGCCCCAACCGCGATCCAGCAGCGCCTGCGCCGCCGTTCCCCGCACCCGCTCATCCCTGCCGTGACGCATTAAATGCACCAGCGTGTCGACCGCCTCTAAGGTGTAGGACCGGGCCAGTTCAGCGACCCGCGCCTCGCCCTTCGGGCGGCCACCAGGGTGGCCAGATTAGCCTTTAGCAAAACGGCCATTTTGTTTTCGAAGGTCAGCTTTCTTTTCTATGAGTTGAGACTACCAGTTCGCTGAGCTCGATCGGAGCATTTCCTAAATATGAGCAAAAAATGCTGCGAATCACAGTTGTTCTTGTTTCGAGACTAGCAATTTCGCGTCTTATAGAATTTTTTTTATTATTGTCATTACCTTAGAGCAAACGATGGACATCATCGAAAAAAAACACAACGGTATCAATGAAAGTATTATTATTCTATCCAAAGTGATGGAGAAAGTTCCATGCTCAGACATTTCGTCCAAGCTGTTTTTGTTACTGCATTATTTGCACTTGCAGCGTGCGGTGGTGGCTCAAGCTCAAGCTCAAGCTCTGCCACCAGCGGGATATCGACGCCTGGCCAGGTATCGGCTGTCCCACCGAGCTAAGCGAAGTTCTAAAAATCACTCAGCAAGTTAACGGGAGGTTTTGGTAATGAAGAACAATTTTAATGTTTCGACTGTGTTGACTATGGCAACTGCAAGCCTTTTGTTGACTTCGACACCCGCTTTTGCTGCCTACAACGATGCAGGGACGGATTATACAACCCAAAGCGCTGAAGAATGGACAGAAGATTCGGCGAACGAGCTTATTACTCTCGCCAACTCATTCGCATGTATTATCAAGAACTCTCGTGGAGACCTGTCACAACATGTGAACGGCAATTGGCAAGCAATTATTGATGAAGTCGCCTGTGGATTAGCAGAGAACAACAGCCAAGGGGGCAAATCGCTGGCTAAGGCAATATTGACTTCTTCGCGAGCGAGCAACACGTCGCCTCAAGAGGTCACTGCTTGGTTTAACGCCTCCGGCAATGACCGTTACATAGCGAACGTGACAGTTACCTCTACGGCTGACGATGTTCCACCCTTTGGTGCGTGGTACTTTTCCTTCTTCAAAGAAAGAGCTGGGGCAAGCGGTTCATCCGTGGATTTGACGACAAGTAATCTTGCTTCCACGGATAATGGTTTCACAAAGATATCTCAGTCTGGATCTGATATTTTGATGGAGATCGCTGAGGTCTACACCGAGTCTGGCTTGGTTCAGACCCAAGAGGCAGCAATCACAATCGTCGATGGCAATAGCAGCTCCGTAAAGTTCCTAGGGAAGACAACAACAGAATCTGGCGGCGGCACAACAATTACTGGGACTGCCGGACAAACCGACGCCGACTATTATTTTAAGGCGGTCGTTAACAGTGCCGGCGCTGTGACTTCAAGCTCCTGTCTTTCTCGCGGCACACAATGGGCAAACAATTTTGCCTACAAGCTTTACAATAGCTCGACGGGTGCTGAGATAACCCTCGACGCCGGATATGGCTTTACAACGGCAGCAGACACTCGTGGCTATGTTGGTTCATGGGGCACATGGTTCGACGACGATCCGAGCAGCAGCACTGATGGAAATCCATTCAGTCCAAGTGCATCCAGCGTCTCGGCTACTAAAAATAGTGACGAAAGTTCGGTTACCTTTTATTGGTCTCCCGGGAAACTTTACTCAAAATCAGCGGTAAGTGAATCACTTTCCAACGGAGATAGCTTTCGTTGGTTCGGAGAAGTTAGCAACCAGTGGGGTGAATACTTTGTTTCTTGGGATGCTTCAAATTCGCGATTTGATATCGTTGACTCCGACGGCAATTCACAAGGAACATTGACGTCTTCAGAAATTTCGAGTGATCCGTGGAAGGGCAATCTGTGGTCTGACTTAAAACGAACAGATGTGTATTGGGATGGGACAGGTGCAACAATCACATTTGATGTAAAGACTGAAACCGATGCAACTTCCTCTGAGTCATCTGCGACAAGCACAACGTTCAGGTGTACGGATGCATCTTGCCCAGGCGGCACCTACACCACAATGACCCGAACAAACTGGTCGTCTCAAGGCAGAGATGGCTTCTTTGGTGGCACCACCAACGATTATTATTTCTACACAGGAAAATCACCAGGAAGCGGCTACGAGCCGTTCACCATGTATCATGACACGGACGATTCTGGGACTCTAACCTCTAGCGACACCCCGCTAAGGTTTGACTTCAAAGTGTCTCATTCTCAAACCTACACAGACTTCACTGGGAGTGGCACAGGAGATTTTTCTGGTAACCACCCATACACAAGCTTTGATTTGATCAAGGACTCAGAGATTGGGACGGGAAGTTGCAGCTTAGGGGCATCTGATAACTGTGTGCAGTATCAGTGGGGCATCGGCGCCTATCCACATGACAATGACGTCATGATTTACAACAGCGCCGACACGGGAGTGGCATTGGACTCACCTTTGGCGTTCAACTACACCTACAGCGCTTCAAGTGACGTGAACAGTAGCGCTACGCTAACCTTTCAAACCGAGTCGGATTATAATCCAGTAAAGTCACTTTGCACTGAAAGCAGTGGAACCTACACTTGCTCAGCGATTGAGCCTAGTGACCTCGATGGGCGGAAATTCCTGCTGGAGTTCGATGGTGAAAACCTACATGGCCTTCCCGGTGTGGATGCTAAGGGAGCCAACAACACGATGTGGCTGCAACTCGTGAACCTTGCAAATGGCACGTCACTTACGGACACTAATGGAACTAGCTATGTGGTGAAAGCAACCGAGATTGGCTATTCATTTACATCGACCAGTGCAGCAAACTGTGTATCCGCCGGTATAAACTTCTCTAACGTCACTGATATTGGTCTTAGTATGGACAGTGTTCCAGATATAACTGACAGCACTAATTATCCACGTCCGGTGGATACAGACTGGGCTGATATTGTAGCTATCGACTCAACAAGTTGTGACGTTGTCCAAGGTGTTGCAACTTGCCCATGAGATCATGACAGAGGCTCATAACCTATCTGACAAAGGGTGGGCAAAGACACCAATCAAGCAGTGCCTTTTGGCACTGCTTGTTGCATTTTTAATTGCTCCAATATCAGCAACCCACGCCGCCAATGGCGCTGTTACTCCGAAGGAATGGAAGCGATTATTTTTTGGTGAGCAGGTCCCTGAAAGGATCAACGGGGCTGTATTCGCACTAAACCTTGCGAGCAAACCACCAAACGCCATCATCCGTATTGGGCAAGACAATATATCATTTGTTGTCACAGGTGATGTCGTTGAGAACGGCCCCGAAGTTTTCACGATTAAAAAGATAACAGACAAATCAGTCTTGTTGCTTGGCCAGAACGGTGTGCTTTTCGAACTGGCAGTGCAAACTCCAAAATTGGTAAACTCAAAATCAGTCGATACAGCGCAAAACGCTGGCAGCCTATTTAGTGGAAACCGCAGGAGACAACCTGCACTGCCTATAACAGCGCGCAATGCTATGTTTAGCTTATCAAAAGTGCCGGAAACGAAAGTAACAACGCTAGCTAAGGCTGCGGGGGTCCCTGTTCAGTTTGCGCATCTCCTGGCAGCAAATATCGAACCAGCACGAAGTCGCGGGGGCCGCCCCGGCTGGAAAGTCACGGCCATACCAAAATTGCTCCAGCGCTTTGGGGTAAACCTCATTACCGGAGACATTATCCTGACGGTTGACAGCATTCCGGCGCAACAACTGGATCTATTGCAGCAGCATCTTGTTGATCGAGTTGACGGCCAGGTATTTCAGGTCGAACTCCAACGTGATGGCAAACTGGTCATGGTGGAATTTAAAGAATGAGAAAGAGAACCAGACTTTCAGCTGTCAGCGCCCTATTGCTTCTTATATTACCAATCCTAAGCGCTAGAGCTGACAATTTAAGATTTATAGATGCTCCGTTAAGCGCAGTCCTTGCTTCCTTTTCCTCCATCACAGGACATGTTTACAGTGATGAGTTGCAGACCCAGCAAAAGGTGACTTTGATCGTCGGAGAAGACGTCACAGCAGACAATGCAGACGCAATCCTTAATTCGATCATAGAGCCTCTTGGAGGCCAGCTACAAAAAACAGGTGAAAGAAGCTACCGCATAATATCCAAATCAGTAACTAAACTTGAAACCTCAGCCACCAATTCATCTGTCACCACTCCTGTAACAGAGGCGAAGAATGCTTCCCCTTTGCCAGAGAAACCAAATCCCCAATCAACTGTGAAACGTCTAAATCTTAACGGCAAACTGGATCGACGTGGGCTTGAACAGTTGATTAGCGTGACACCTGCCTTAACGTCAGTAGAAGTCATTAACGACGGTCTATCTCAGGACACAGTAATCCTCGTTGGCGAAGCTAACAAATTAGCTGCGGTCAAACAGATTGTAGCGAGCCTTTCAGCCGCCAAACCAAAAGCTGAGACAACTCCGCAAGTGTCTCAAATAGAGGAAATAGCCACTATTTCCTCGAACACGTCAGATAGTAAATCTCTAACGGAGCTTACTTATCGCGTTATAGATCTACGATTTTTGATGGCTGAAACACTGGTAGCAAGCCTTGACAAGATGCTGGTGGGCGGAAGCCTCGGTGCAGACGGCAGTTTATCGGCGCACGGAGAGTCCAACCAAGTGATGTTAGTTGGTGCATCCACTTGGGTTGAAACCATGAATGCAATGATTTTGGAGATGGACCGAGAACCACGACAAGTATTTGTCGATGCCATCATTGCTGAGGTTTCTGAAGAATCTACGCGAAGGCTCGGAATACAATTTTCGGGCCGCACTGGCGTGATTGGGGCCGCACAGGGCTCAACAACCAGCGGGCTGGATCAGGGTACACTGAGTGGCAACTCCGTTTTGACTGGTTTAACAGGTGGAATGCTTGCAATAGGCGGTGGTGCTTCTGGTCTACCCGATCTTGGGCTACTGCTTTCAGCAATCGAGGGTGACAGCGAAAATCGCGTATTGGCCACACCAAGTCTGATGACACTCGAGAACCGTGAGTCGGAAATTCTCGTGGGTCAAAATGTGCCGCTTATTACCGGAAAATATGCGGCTCAAAGTGGTGAGTCGACAGCTTCACCTTTCCAGACGATTCAGCGCCAAGACCTTGGTATCAGTTTAAAAATTCGCCCTCGTATCGGCAGCAACAATGACATCATCCTGGAAATTCGGCAGGAGGTGTCCAGTATTGACCCACAAGCCGCCGGTCTAAGCGATGTAGCGACTAAGAAACGTGAAATCTCAACCATGATCCGGGCACGACCAGGGGAAACGATCGCAATTGGCGGACTTCGTGACACACAGTCAGAAAATATTGAGACGAAGGTTCCATTGTTGGGCGATTTGCCAGTGTTAGGTGTGTTGTTTCGCCAGGAGATGACAAGGATAAGAAACACTAATCTCGTGATTTTCTTAAGGCCAACTCTTATGACGACTCAAGACGCGCGCGTAAAGATGTTGGAGCGACAAGAGTCAAAAATGCAAACCAAACCAACGTCGCCGAACATTAACGAAGGTGATGGGATGAGCTTTAAGTTTCTTGAGCCTGACGGTACGGTGAAGACCTACAAATTGGATCCCGATAAAAATGATTGATCGTCGAAAGCTGTCAAGATTAGGAATCGCGATAGAGGGCACTTCGAAGGATGGTGGCCTAATGCTTTTGTACAGTCGAGAAACAGACCCATTTATTCTTCAGGACATCCGCCACTCTGATCCTGATGCTCAACTGCGGGAAGTTGATATCTCGACCCTACAGGAGGCAATGAACCGCGACAGAGATCTTGATTTGTTTCCAGAAATACTCGCGCTTGATGATGTTAAAAAGGGCTTATCAGACATTGAGGAAGCCGCCCGGCTCGCTATCAATGCAACAAGCGAAATGGATGCTCCGATTGTTCGCCTTCTTGATGCGCTTCTTACAACTGCCATTGCGCGCGGTGCGTCAGACCTTCACTTCGACAAAAACGAAAAAATGTTTGAAGCAAAGATCCGTG
>CAYTLI010000155.1:0-6423 GCA_964438455.1 uncultured Pseudohongiella sp. | reverse complement strand
TGTGCAAAAGGTCTCAGCAAGAGGATCGATGATGAGAAAACCATTACATTTACTGGCACTGGCCTGGATGATTTCACTTACCTCCAGCAGCAGTGCGCATCACAGTTTCGCCGCCGAGTTCTCCTATGATGACTTCGGTAGTCGTGAGGGCGAAGTGGTCGAGGTTCACTTCGTCAATCCCCATGCCCGTATCTTCTTCGCCGTAACCAACGAGAGCGGTGAACGGGAAATTTGGGATGCACAAACATTCCCACCCCGAAACCTGATCGGCGCTGGCTGGACCAGGGATCGCATCAAGGTAGGTGACCACATCACCATCGAAGGCAACCTTGGTCTGGAAGGCAGCTTCAAGCTGTGGATCATCTCCATGACGCTGGAAGACGGCACGGTGATTTATCCTAATGGCGGACGAGCGAACTAATGCGAGACTTAATCACAAGAATAACAACGCTGTTACTTCTCCTTCCTTTATCTGGTTACAGCTACGCACAATTGGAAGCGGAATTGGAAGGCGAGTGGTTCTTAACTATCAACCACATTACCGAACGCCTGGGCATCATCACCTTCGAACAACGAGATGGTGAGCTAAAAGGTTTCGTCGATGGCGGCCCTGTCGAATTCACTCTCGATGGCAACGAGCTGGAATTGATTGTCGACTACCGCAACGGCGGCGGACGACTGTTGAGCAGAACCTTCACCGGCACCCTCGATGGTGATTCACTAAGCGGCACCCTCGTTGCACCCCACGATGACTCGACCGGCACCTGGTATGCAACAAGGGTGCAACCGGAACCGGTGTTGCCAGCCGCGCCCGTCGACATGAGTGGCGTTTGGTCACGCATATCTGCCGGCATGGAGAAAGTATTCCTCGATTATACGGACACAGCCCAGGCCAAGGTGGATCAGTACACCTATCTGGACGACCCGGGTCTGCGTTGTGTCTCACCGGGCCTGGTGAGACTCTCCGGCTGGCCCTACCCAATGGAGATACTGCGCAACGAGGGGCAGACAACAATTCTGTATGAGAGCTACCGCGAAGTGCGCCGCGTTTACATGGATGATCGCGCACAACCTGAATTCTTTCCCAACTCTGCCATGGGTTATTCACGGGGTCATTGGGAAGGCAGCACGCTGGTTATCGAAACCGAATTGCTGAAACCCGCGTTTGTGGACCAGGCTGGCCAACCAGTTTCAGAAAATGCACGCGTCGTGGAACGCATCACCATGAGCGAGGATGGCCAGAACCTGCGCAGCAAACTCACGCTGTATGATCCGGAAAACTACAACAGTCCCATCATTCGCTATCGCCAGTGGCGCAAGACCGATGACGTCACCATGATGGAGTATGACTGCGACTCTTACCCTTTCTATCGGGGATTGCAGTTGGAAGGCAACCTGGAAGAGTATCTCGAGCGCATGCGCGAGCAGCTCAACTAGAAAAACAACTGACGCTCGAACCAGACCATGAGAATAATCTTTAACACCGTTTGCATCGTTTTCATTCTGGCACCTGGTTTGAGCATTGGCGCTGAAAACTATTCGACTCCCCGCACAGAATGGAACTTGCCTGACCTGCAGGGAGTCTGGAATTTTTCCTCCAATACTCCCATGCAGCGCCCCGCCCGCTTTGGTAAAAGGCAGTATCTCTCTGATGAGGAAGTCGCAGAGTCGCAGGCCAGGTCTGCCGCCAATGATCAAGCATCGGATGCGGCAATCCCGGGTACCGGTGTCGATGAAGCCTACAATGATTTCTGGATCGAGAGTGCCGGCCTGGGCAGGGCCAGGCTCACCTCCCACATAATTTATCCGGAGGATGGCAGATTGCCCGCCTTGCGGGAATCTGCATTCAGGCCTGAACCCGGCAGACTGCCTCAAAGACCTGTGCGCAATGCCATAGGGGTGAATTTCGAAACCGATGGGCCCGAAGACCGCCCACTGTCAGATCGCTGCATAGTGGGTTTTAATGCCGGGCCACCGGTGAACCCGAGTTTCTACAACAACAACCTGCAAATAATTCAAAACCGCGACCATGTGGTGATCATCACCGAGATGATTCATGACGCCCGCATCGTACCCCTGGGTGACCAACCTCACCTGCCAGAGGAGATTGGATTCTGGACTGGCGATGCGCGCGGTTACTGGGATGGCGATACATTGGTAGTCGAGACCCGTAACTTTAATGGCCTCACCAATTCTTTCTCTGCAATCGGCAGCTCAGAAGATAAAATCCTGACCGAAAGATTCACCCGCGTCGCCGAAGACCAGATCGATTACGAGTTTAGCGTCGACGACCCTGCCACCTTCACTGACAAGATCATCGGCCTGATTCCCATGTACAAAGTTGCCGGCCAGGTTTACGAGTATGCCTGCCATGAAGGCAACTATGGCATGACCAACATCCTGCGTGGCGCGCGAGTGCAGGAACAACTCGGCGAACAATGAATTTATCTTCGACAGGGACAGTCCCTTAGGGACCGTCCCTGTGATACGCATGACTGATCCCGGCGCCACATCTCTCATTCCGATAGTTATCACCCTTGCGCTTTCACTCTACACGCGCAACGTGATCGTTGGCCTGTTCAGCGGCGTCTTCGTCGGCGTGTTGATGCTCAATGGTTTAAATCCGCTGACCGGGCTCGCCACCATGGTCACTGACCACATCGTACCCGAGCTGACTGATTCCTATAACGCGGGTGTGCTGGTCTTGCTGGCGTTTATTGGTGGCTTTGTTGCATTGATGGAACGAAGCGGTGGTGGGGCGGCATTCGCCAGGTCCATCAACAACTGGGTAAAAAACAAAGTACAGGCGCAATTGGCTGCATGGTCGGGCGGCATCGCCATCTTCTTTTCCGACCTGGGCACACCACTCATTATTGGCCCGGTGTTTCGACCGCTGACAGATCGCCTGAAGATATCGCGGCAGAAGCTCGCCTTCATTATTGACTCTACCTCTTCCCCGGTTGCCATCCTGGTACCATTCATAGGCTGGGGTGTTTACATCATGAGCCTGATGAGCCAGGAGTTCGCTGCACTGAACATGGACGAGAATGAATTCACTGCCTTTATCAGAACAATCCCGTTCCAGTTCTATGCCTGGCTGGCAGTCGCGGCGGTGCCACTGATGGCGACATTGAAAGTGGATTTCGGCCCCATGGCACAGGCGGAGATCGATGCACAGGATGAAACGGAAACCGCCGCCGAAAGCGGTGAAGCAGTAGAAGAAGTTGCTGCGTACACACACCCCAATGCGAAACCAGTGTTGGTATGGGCGCCACTGATTGTGCTGGCGCTTGTGCTCTGCCTGCTGCTGGTGCCCCTTGGCTTTCCTTTCCAGCAAGTCTCCGGCGCCGCGTTCCGTGCAGGATTGTCCACCGCTTACTTTAGCGCAGCGACTGTGTTGATCGGATTGATGGCGATGCTGAAGGTGCGAGCGCTGCTGGAGAGTATCGATGTATACCTGAAAGGCATGGCCGGCATGACCCTGGTAGCGGTAACACTGCTGCTGGCCTGGGCATTGTCTGACCTGGGTAGGGAATTGGGTGCGGCAGACTATATTTCCGCAGTTGCCCAGGCATCACTTCCTGTGTGGTCGCTGCCTGCCATCGTGTTTATTCTTTCCGCCATCATCAGCTTTGCCACTGGCTCTTCATGGGGAACCTTCGCCATCATGTTTCCACTGGTTATTCCCACTGCAGTGACCATAGGCGCACCACTCTATGTGTGTATGGGTGCAGTGTTGTCGGGTGGACTGTTTGGAGATCACAGCTCACCCATCTCAGAAACCACGATCCTGTCTTCCACCGGCGCAGCCTGCCAACAGATCGAGCATTTTCGCACCCAACTCCCCTATGCCTTGATGAACGGGAGCATTTCGCTGCTCGCCTTTTTGATCGCTGGTATGACAGGTTTGACGCTGATTGTATTGGGCGCGTTCGCGGTTCAGCTTGGCCTGGTGCTCGGCATAGCCAGAAAAACCAGCAAAGGCTAACCCGCGTAAAGCAGGCTGTAGCCATACTCCTGTGCACGAGTTAGCGCCATGACTCCTGCGGAGACAAAACGGCCCGGCACGGCATTCGCTCTTAGCTCATTGTAAACAGCAGCCTGCTCCTGGCCGGTAGCGGGCGCAATTTGAGTCGACAAAAACTGCGTCGCCGCATCACAGATCGCAATACTCACCCCCATCTCACTAGCGGCATCAATAGTCATACCAAAGTTTGGCACACGCAGTCCGTAGGCTTCTGAACGCAACAGATTAATACGTGGCGCGGCATTGGTATCGGGATCGGCAATCTGCGTCACGCTATGAAAAATTTCCCCATACTTTTCCCACATGGCGTCATTGAATGCGAATGGTGTAGAGAAATGACGATAGCAAAGAATCATTGCGACACTGCTGTCTTCCCCTGCGTAGGCAGATTGAGTTGCCGCGTTGAGGTTGTTGGCATAGAGCAGACCTTCGGCCCCACCGCGACCCGTTGCGGTATCGATAAAGATACGGTGATCGCCCGGTAATTCATCCATCCACGCATCCGCTGCGTGCCTGCTGGGCTGGAACCGAGAGCCACGGGACTGGGCGTTGGCCAGGGTCGGTACAACGACGGCGACACCAGCCATGGATCCAAGACCGAGCAACATTGCCCGGCGTGAGTTGCTTTCAAAATTTTCTTTTTGCATTTGATTCACCTTTTAAGACCAGAAGCCAATTTGGGAGCAGCTTTATTTGCTGCTCGAAAATTGACTCTACCGAGTTTGTTTATTCAGTTTCTATGATTGTTAATGTGCCGAAAACTTTTTATGCCTCCGGATTCTGGAACAGCTGCCCGGATAAAACCTGGTGTCCCGGACTTATTACCTTCAAAAACGATAAAGCTTGATTGCCACCTGTCAAAAGCCCTGCCCGAGCAGCAAGTACGCAACGATGCTTATGCCGCCGATGATTGCTGCATAGGGCAATTGGGTTTTCACATGATCAATATGATCTGAAGCGGCACCGGTGGATGCCAGGATCGAAGTATCGGAAAGCGGCGAACAATGATCGCCGAAGACACCGCCGCCTGCTACCGCGGATAAAGTTGCATAAACAAGAGGAGAGAGTTCACCGCCGGAGAAACTCAGGGCCAGCGGGACGGCGATGGGAATCATGATGGCATAGGTGCCCCAACTAGTGCCCGTGGAAAAAGCAACGAAGCCGGTGATGACGAACACCAGCATGGGCAACATGGCCGGCGTGAGCCAGGACCCTGTAATGGAAACGATGTAGTCGGCAGTGTTCAGCGCCGCCGACAGATCGTTCAGCGCATAGGCGAACGCCAATATCACCACCGCCGGCATGATGCCCTTGATACCGAGCATGGCGGTGGAAGTAATTTCGTTGAGGGGAATCCCCTGTATGCGCATGATGATGGCTGCGGAAAATGCTGCCAGCATAAAAGCTTCCATCGGCTTGGCGCTGGAGGTAAGCATCACAGAACCCAGCGCGAAGCCAATGACCAGCAGCACGGGAAAAATAAAATTCCAGAACAGGCTGGTGTTGATGCCCTCTGCCGGTTGTATGCCGGTGAGTTCATCTCCCATTAACGGTTGCGCACCGTCACGCACCAACTTGCCTTCGTTCTGAGCGCGCACTTCGGCAGTTTTCATTGGGCCGAAATCCGGCAGTATGCCACTGGCGATGAGCCCAACCATTGCAACCGCCAGGATCGGATATATGTTGAACGGTATCGAGATGATGAACACGCGCATGGCTTCACCCACATCGGTGATCGGCCCCATACCCACTGTCAGGCCCGCCACGAAAACTGCCCAGCCGGTAAATGGCACCAGGATACTCACCGGTGCCGAAGTCGAGTCGCAGATATAAGCAAGTTTCTCCCGGGAAATTTTAAAGCGATCAGATAAAGTGCGCATGGTGGCGCCGACAAACAGGGGGCTGAAGTAATCGCTGAAATAAACAAACATGCCCATGAACCAGGAGATCAGTTGCACCCGCTTGCGCGACATCTCCCGCTTCTCGATGAACAGGGAAAAGTTAAGTATGGCACCAGTGCGCTGAAAGAAAGCAATGAGCATACCGATCCAGAATTCCAGCAGCAAAATCCAGGAGAATTCTTCATTACCCAGGGCACCTACCAGAAGATTTGGAAAACCCAACAAGCCTTCCCCGGCAACGAGCACACCGGCAAGGCAGGCAGCGGCGAGTGAAAAAACCGTATTGCGCGTGACAAAGGCCAGCACGATGGCGATGCCGGCGGGGATCAGGGACAGCGGTCCGATATAGTCGGTGGCTTCCATGGAAATTAGTTAGTCCTTATTGTTCTTCTTTCTTGCTTCTTATATTGCAGGTATAGCGCTACAGCATATAGCGCATGCAGAAAAATTACAGCTCCAGTCTGCCACGCCAGCTCTGCCACTTCGAGGAACAGT
>CAYTLI010000154.1:0-6433 GCA_964438455.1 uncultured Pseudohongiella sp. | reverse complement strand
TACCGCATTAAAAGGCGCCCTGATCTGCGTGCGCTCGACATCAAGCTCCGCCTGGCGAAAACTGGCTTCTGCATCAGCGAGTCGTGCTTTGGTGACATCTGCCTGTCTCCTCGCATCCTGTAGTTGCGACTCACTAGCCAGGCGCTGCACCGCCAATTCTTCTATGCGAGCAAGTTCCGTGGCGGCGTGGGTAGCTTCAGCCTCAGCCTGCTGCATGGATGCTCGAGTGCGCGCAAGCGCTGTCTCGAAATCGCTGGCCTCGAGTCGGATCACCACCTGATCGGCTTCAACATAACCCCCAGCCTCGAGTGTCGGGCTGATCCATTCAACGGGTCCGGCTACTGGCGCCGACAAACTGGCTGTGCGCGAAGCCTGAACTTTGCCCTGCGACTCGACGATGAGATCTACTGAATCCAGGCGCACCTCTGCAACCCGAACGGATACCGGGATAATCTCCGGAGAGGACTCTTGCAACTGAGTCGGTGTACGAATCAGGAAGACGGCCACCAGGATACAACCCAGTAATATGCCGATTGGAATGACTACTCGCTTCATGCAAAGACTCCTTACTCTTCCTTCTTCTATATGTTCTGCATTTATACGTTGATAAAAGCTGCTTCAGTCGGCTCTTGCGATGACGCAGCAGGTTAATTGTTTCTAGCCAACCGCTTGCTGGTACTGGGTATCCATCTGTGCCAGCACTTCCTGTAGGGAGATATTCAACTCTTCGAAATAAATTCGAAGGGCGACTCCCGCCTTCTCCCTGTCGCGCTTGTCGATCGCGCGCTTGAGATCCCTGATGATCTGCACCAGGACCCGTTTGCGAATAGCCGGCGCAATCCCCAGCTTCAGCGCCTGCTCCATGAACTGGGCCTTCAGGTCGTTGCCGATGAGCTGCACCACCAGGTTGTCCGCAACGTCACTGAGGCAGGCAAAGAAATCCCGCCAAACCTGCTGCTGTCCGGCGAAATCATCTACCAGGTCCTGCAGTGTTACGACGTGTTGTCGCAATCGGTTCAATTGTTCGTCAGTCCCGCGACTGATCGCCTCTTCGGCGGTCAGAGCGGACAGGGCGCCAAATGTTTGCAGGAAGTTCTCCAGCAGCTTGGCATCAGGCACGTCCTGCATCGCCAATAGCGGGCCTAGCACCGCGATTCGCGCCTCATTCAGTGGTCGCACCCGCGCGCCGCCTGGCTGGATATCGATCAAGCCCAACTGGTCAATCTGCGATAACGCCTCACGAACTGCGCCCCTGCTGGCGGCAAACCTGGCCGACAGATCCCGTTCCGACGGCAAACGCTCCCCTTCACGGAAATGTCCGCTGAGGATCTCCTTGCGCAGTTCGCCGGCGATTTCGCTGCTTTTCGAGTTTTGCGACGACATATGGGTCTACCGTGGAGTGCCTGATCTCATCATATTTTGGTCTGACCAAATTGGTCGGACCAAATATAGTGTCGCGCGCCCAAAAAGCAAGCTTTGTATCGATGAAATGTGACGAAATACCGGTAAATGGAGTCGGAGAAGATTCTGCGAACCGCGTCACCCTGTTGAGCGGCGATTATTGTTAGCTTGGGGCAAAAGTGCTTAAATCTTACCCGGCTTCACCCGGGAGCACAGGCAAGAGAACAAAAATAAACCGCAAATTACCCCGCATTGATCATCCACCGAGCTTGCTGCATCGCTATAATGCAGCCAATTCTCCTGTGGATCGCGGGCAACCTCTGTAAGGACTCAGGCAAGACTCAATGGATTCACTAAAGCAGTACCTAATCGATAATTTTGAAGGCGTTTTTATTCTCGTCATCCTCACCTTTGTGAGCGCGATCGTCTGGTTTGTTGATGCCAAACTGTCGTTTCTGAACTTCTTCTATTTGCCTGTACTGCTGAGCTCTTACTACCTGGGAATCCGCTCAGGAGTGCTGGGTGCTTTCTTCACTTTCCTGACCATCGTTATCTTTGCCAGTATCTATCCCGAACGATTCATGGGGCAGATCGACCTGTTTGGACTGTGGGCGTTCATCCTGACCTGGGCAGGCTTCCTGATCCTGACTGCTGTCATTGTTGGTTTTACTCACCGGGAACTACAGGAAAAGATGACTGAAGCCTTGCGCGCCAAGGCTGAGGCTACCGGTAATGCAGAATTGCTGGAACAAACAATGACCACGATTCGCGAGTTCGAATCGGAACTGGACTTCAAGGTCGAGGAACGCACAAAGGCACTGGAAGAAAAAACCAAATCCATCAGGGCTCACAAGGAGAAGGTGGAAGAAGCGCTTTACTCCACCATGGATCCGGCAGTGGTCAAGCTAATGATCGAGAACCGCATCCGCACTGAGAATCGTCGCATCAGTGTCATGTTTTCTGATCTAAAAGGCTTCACCCAGTACTCGGAAGAACACTCAGCCGAAGTGGTGATCACCGAGCTGAACAAATATCTGGCAGACATGGAAAATATTCTGCTCACCTATAACGCGCATATCGATAAGTATATGGGTGACGGCATCATGTCTGAATTCGGGGCGCCGATTCGCTATGAGAAGCATGCCCTTCTCGCCGTCTCTGCCGCATGGAAAATGCAGGAGCGCATGCGTAAATCCAATTATCCATTCAAACTGCGCATCGGTATCTCTACCGGGGTAGCAACAACCGGCATTATTGGCGCCAAGCGTCAGTCGTTCACAGCCTTTGGCGACACAGTCAATCTGGCTTCACGCATCGAAGGCATGTGTGAGCCCGGCAGCGTCACTGTGGACGAAGCGACCTTCAAGGAATGCAACGACATTTTCAATTTTCG
Organism: uncultured Pseudohongiella sp.; assembly: GCA_964438455.1. GTDB lineage: Bacteria > Pseudomonadota > Gammaproteobacteria > Pseudomonadales > Pseudohongiellaceae > UBA9145. The sequence goes on along the minus strand of CAYTLI010000154.1, from coordinate 3,639 downwards.
CCCGGTGTCTGGCCTGGCGTCTTACACCCAATTTGAAAATGCCCATGTGGTTGAAGCAATCAATGCCCTGTTAACGGAAATCGAAGCTAATCCTAATGATACTGCCAAACGCGTCGAGGTAGCGAAGCTGCTGCTCAAGGCAAACGACCCGGAGCAGGCCAGATTACATTTGCAAACCGCTATGGAGCTCGAACCTGGCAATGCGGACGTGAAAGTTGCCTATGCAGACAATGCAGTGGTGCTGGAACAACAACGCGATGTGACCGTACGCGGCAGGCGCAGTACGGTGCATCTGTATGAAGTTGTCGATTTCAAAAATCCGCTGGACAACGCAACACAACTGCCCAAGCAATTATTAGTTGACCTTGAACCCAAGCTAAACAAGCTGGTTTCTTATCCTGAAGACCTGGTATTGCCGGTGGAGTGTATCGATGGCTCGGTGGGATTCTCAAAACTTATTGGTATCACTGCGTACCTGATTGCCGACAGCATGGGCCTGGTCGATCAGGAGAAGCACGACGTACTGGAAGCCGGTTATCTTGGCCAGATCGGTAAGACAATCGTGCCGGAGAACATCCTGAACCGTAACGGCGGCCTGACCGAAGACGACTTCACCCACATTCACATGCATCCTCGTGAAGGTGTGCGCAAGCTGCGCAACGCCGGATACGAGAACGAACGCATGCTGGAGCTGATCGAATGCTCTCATGAAAATTATGACGGCTCTGGTTATCCTGCCGGCATCAAGGGCGAAAATATTCCACAGGGTGCGCGCATCCTGGCGGTAGCTGAAGCCTATGTAAGCCTGACCTCCAAGCGTCCCTATCGCGATCCCTGGGATGGTCGTGCAGCGATGAATGAGATGGGCAAGTATGTCCGCTCAGGCAAGTTCGACCCTGCCATCGTCGACGTACTCAACGATATCGTTGCCCAGCTGGACTAGAATCCAAAGAAAATAAAAAGGGCTCTGAGAGATTACTGATTAAGTAATTTCTCAGAGCCCTTTTTATTGCAAGCTCGCTTTAAAGCAGCGAGAAGAACTCCCTCAGGCGGGCAGCGTTCTTGCCCACATCACTTCGCCCTACTCGCGAAGTAGAGCGAGCCTGCATGATTGAATCCCTGCCGTCGGTGGTGATTTCGATCACGATGTCATCTTTGAAGCGAAACCAGAACGTTGTGTCCGTAGCCTCAATGCGTCCTTGGTTAACATCAGCATGTACCACTTCCCAGCCGAGTTGATCGATCGCTGCCATGGCCCGATTGAACACAGACTCTACTGAATCTTCAAAGCGCTGGGGCACGATATCCGGATATGCCTGGAGTTGCATATCGATATGCTCCCGCGGCGTAATGCCTTCCATCACCCCGTACTCCATGTTGTTTGCTGCATTCACACGCAGGGGCGCGATCGCTTCAAACTGCAGGGGCCGATAGGGATCGGTGGCGATATCATGAATTGCCGGTGTACCTTCCGGCGGCCGGAAGGTTTCCGGGATATAGTAGGCAAGGCCGGCACTCACCGCACCAATCAAGGCGTAAGCTCCAAGTCGGGTTGCGCCATCCACCTTGGCTACCTGGCCAATAATTACGATGGCGATGGCGATGATAAATGCGCCGCCCGCAACCCAGATTGACCAGGTATTGACGAACTGCAGCAGACCGAAGCCAAAGCGAAAATCTGCCATACCCAACCACACGGCCAGTGGACCGGCGAGTGCAACTGCACCTATCCCCACTCCGGCGACGAGACAGATCAGGGAATCGGCGAGCAAGACTTTTTTAACCGTGCCGCTGGTCTTTGATTCGCTCATAACCGTCTCCGTTGAGTGTGATCGAACTAGTTGTTGCTAATGTTGCGACGCACTGCCGCTTCCAGGTTTTCCGAAGTCAGACCCCAGCGCTGGCCCTCTGCGATAGCACTATCTGCATTGGCACCGTCAGCGAAAGCACTGAGTGCCATCAGACCACCAACCCGGTTGCCAGATGCACAATGCACCAACACAGGTTCACCTTCAAAGCGCTCCAGCAGGGCTTGCAGCGATGCCGCATTTTCGGGAGTCACGCCGGCACCGCCGGCAACGGGAATGGAGTAGTACTCCATGCCAAGAGATTCCACCACTTCCGCCTCATCGAACTCATCCTGCTCTCCAGGCGCGCGCAGGTTGATCACATGCTTCACACCTGAACGTGCGGCGATTCCGAGCTGGGAGACCGTGGGTTGGCCACTGGACAATACCTTTTCTTCGGGAGCACGAAAATTGAATATCTCGGCACCCTCCAAAGCAGCCATGTCGAGCTGATTACTGCTACTGGCGCAAGCGGCGAGAAAACCGCACAGCAACAGACTGGTAATTGATTTATGAATTGAATGAATCTTCATTTGCACATCCTCTGTTCGTGGTGTGGTGCTTGTTGTTTTTAGCTGGCAGAAAATAGCAGAGCCAGCCGGCAAATTAAATGATTTAAAGGCCCGTAGTATTACTCAGGCAGTATCATGTAGCGCATCTGAACGCTGCGGGCACGCGCTCGACCCTCATACAGGGCTGGCCGGAACCGCAGAGCCCGCGCGGCTCGCACCGCATCGCTGCGAACCCGCCGCTCGTCTGGTTCGATACGCAGGGCATCGACCCCGGAAACCCTGCCCACAGCATTTACCCGAAAAGACAGGTCAACAGTATTTACCGGCAGATTCACGGCGAATATTGGATCCTCCAGCGAGGGCCTCTGGGTCGCCGGGATGTCATCTTCCCAACCAATAAATCCGCCCAGGTGGACAGGTTGGCGCCAGGGTTCATCGGTATCGAATTCTTCCTCTTCATCATCCTCGTCTGGCAACAAACTAAAGCCTTGTGAAAGCTGTTGCTGGTAAGCCTCCAGCTCTGCAAAGCTGGAATAGAACCGGGGCATGGGAATGACCATGGGTGTGTTGAAATATTTCTCCAGGCGGGATTCATGAATCCCCAGCTCCTGTAATTTTTCCATCGCCTCCAGATAGTTGTTGCGGCCAGTGTTGCGGCCACGCAGATAAGAGTAATCACCCCGGTAGATAGTCGCCATGGCCCAGGTCTCCCAATCACCTTCGGCCTCGGCGATATCCCGGATGTCATCGATATAACCTATGGCAAGGCGTATGTAGGCGACTCCGAAAGGTTCCTGTCCGTTGACGACGGCGACACGGCTGGCGGGTCCAAAGCGGCCAGTGGTCGAAAACAAACTGCGCTGGCCCAGGGTAACCAGCCTGCCTTCGCCATCCTCACGGATAGTCTCATCGACAGCATCCATGCGCAGGCTGCCCTCGGAGTTCAGTAAAGCAACCAGTTGCGACAAACTGTGGGCTCGCTTGTAAAGCCAGGGAATCAGCTCGGGTGATTCTTCGCCGTACCTGTCCTCTGCCATGTCCAGCAGGTCTTCATAGATATTCCTGGCTGCCATGAAATTCTCTGCGCGATCACGATCCCTATCCAGGTAGACACGCGCCAGGTACCAGGAAGCCTGCCTCTCCAGCGCCTGTACCACTTCATCGGAATCAGGACCAAAGTTGGCCTGGGCCAGGGTGAGCAGGTGATCCAGATGATCGGACACAGTTTCCCAGTTACCCAATCTGATTTCCGTAGCAATCATGGCTTCCAGCAAGGGCAT
>CAYTLI010000153.1:0-6451 GCA_964438455.1 uncultured Pseudohongiella sp. | reverse complement strand
TTTTCTGTGCCTGGATACCCAGACTGACATTCTGTTCGTTGTCGACTGCATACTCGAAACCAAAGGACGTGCCGATCTGGTCTTTGCGGATATTGACCGGTGAGGTGAGCGCATTGGCGCCAGGGAAGGCAAAACTGTTTGCCAATATATTGTGGCTGAATGCCAGGTCGAAGTTGAACAGCAGCCTGCCTATGGCGCGATTGGCGCTGAATCCGAGCAAGAGAAAATCATTGATGTCAGGGCGGGCTCTTTGTTCGCCAGGGAGGGGAGGGTCATAGCGAAGCTGATTCTCGTACAAATAGGCTGCCATGAAGGCGATATCGCTGCCTTCAAATGACTTTTTCCATTGCGTGCCTGCCTCCAACAGCACTTTGCCGCCGCGATCATAGTCTGGCAGCGTGTATCCGGGATCGAAAAACAGCGGACTGCCTCTCACCGGTGCCGGATTGAACTCGGGATAGAGGTTGATGAAGCTGGAGAAGCTGCTGCTGTTGTCATCGCCGAAGTAGTCCCAGATAAACATGGGCTGATTCAGGCGTGCATCTTCGATATCGATGATAGTGAAATCGCGAAACTCTGTATGATTGATGATGTCGAGAACCGAGTTGCCGACGGTTTCTCCCCACACCACTGTCTGGTTGCCAAATTTGAAACTGTGCGCGCCGCTACTGTATTGAATGAACAGTTCGTTCAGTTGGCCTTCACGATTATCATAGTCATCATTGTCCGCCATGTAGTCCTGGTCCCAGTACACGCGATACCAGGCGCTGCCTTGCAATAGCCAGCCTGGCGCGAACGGATTCTGGTAGCGGAGATTTACCTGCAGGCGATTGTTTTCGAAATCGGCTTGCTTGGGAAAGGTACCGAACTGGCCAAAATCGATGCTGTGATTGTTTACCTGGCCCGAGACTTGCTGGCTGATGCGGATGGTAAAGTCATCCAGCCAGGATGCTTGCTCATCATCACTTGTATCGTCGAAGGCGCCGCCGAAGATGTCATCATCGAAGCCAAAATCAGCATCAGGGTCGAAGCTGACATCGGGATCAAGGACCAGGGGCGCGTCCTGCTGGGCATGGCTTATGGAGGCAGTGCAGACCAGGCACGCAACAAGGCCGCAATGACGAATGCGGAACCAGTTCATAGTGGAGCTTTAGTTGATCTGTTGACGGAGCTTTTCCAGTTCGGTTTCGCGAAAGGCCACATCTGTTAAGGTGCGTGTGGTAAGAAACTCATCTTCCACCTCAACGTCGGTGTGAATTTCGACAATGGCCATGTTGGACAGGCGATTGCTGACCAGGTTCATCATGGTGAGCGAGCGCGCCATCCACACGTCATTCACCAGCTCTACCCTGGAAGCCAGAAGTCGCTTGATCTCGTTGTCGTACTGGTCATACATCTCAACCCTGAGCACCACGTAGCGTTCTTTGTCCACGTAGTTAACGGTGCGCGAGTAACGTGACTTGCGCGCCCGCTCTTCATTAGGAATGAGCTCGATCTTCCACACATCGCGACCGGCCTCTGTGGTTTCTTCCAGAACATTGATCTCATATTCTTCCAGCTTGCCCGTATCGGTGTCTTCCGTGGTGAATTCCGAGCCGAATACAGAAGCAGGTTCCGAATCATCATCGGAGTTACCACTGGCAATGCGCTTCACTCTGCCCAGGGCCGAGAGATAGAGCCAGGTCTCGTTATCCCGGGCTGTGTCATCGTAGGCATAGGCGAGCATACCAACACCGCGTTCGGCAGCGGGTTCCAGCACAATAGTGACGCTCTTGGTGTCCTTGCCTTCTGGCCCATAGTTCTTGCCCACCGATTCCAGTGACTTGACGCGCGGCCGTTCCGCACAGGTTATGCGATTGTCCTTGATGCCGAAGCGGCAGGTGGAGAGTTGCATCCTGTTAAAGGCAGAATCAGAAGTGGCGCGCTGATATTCCTCGACCCGCTCCATGATTTCCATGCCCGTGAGTTCCTGTCCGTTGGCACCCAGCGTGAAAGCGATAGAGGAAAGCAGTGCGATGCCTGTCTGGTGAATGTTCAGCTTCATGCCATTTTCTCCATAAAGGTAATTCGGGTGTCGGCATCTTTGACGCCAAATGTGGGCTTGAAGATCATAATCATAGCCGGAATGAGGAACAGATCGCAGAGCAATGCGACGAATATGGCCGCAGAGCCGAAGAATCCCATCTTCGCCATACCCAGATAATCGGAAAAGCTAAGCAGGGCGAATCCCAGGCCGAGCACCATGGTAGTGAACATGACCGCCTGCCCCACATCGTTGATCGTGGTTTTCAGTGATTCACTGACACTGCCAGTCTTGATCAGTTCGACCCGGTAGTGAGTCATGAAGTGAATCGTGTCATCGACCGCGATACCGATTATCAGCGGCGCGATGAGCAAAGTATCCGTATCCAGCGGAATGCCCAGGATGCCCATCAGGCCGAAGCCCAACAGGGCAGGTATCACATTGGGTACCATGGCCATCACGCCGCCCTGCAAAGAGCCGAGGGTGATGATCATGATCAGGCTGATGACACCGATCGCCATGGTAAAGCTGGAGAACTGTGAGTTTGCCACCTCGTCTGCCATGCGCATCAGCAAGGCCATGGAACCCGTGAGATAGACATCCAGTTCTGGAAATTCCGACTCCAGTGGTCCGAATACTTCTTCAATCTCCACAGAAATCTCATCGAAGAAGCGCTGGTACTGGTAAGAGCCGGCGTTGTAAATGTTCAGCGTGATATGACTGCGACTATAGTCGTCTGACACCAGCGCACGACGATCTTCCGGATTGGCACTGTTAAAAAGATAAAGCAGCTGGGAAATCATCTGCTCGTCATCGGGCACACGATAGTAAGCCGGATCACCGTCGCTCATGATTTCGTAGGTGTCTTTGACGATGTTGGCCATGGAGTTGGTGCGCGTTACCTGATCCGCGTAACGGGTTTCAATGCGCGTCTGCAGTTCATCGATGGCTTGCATCAGGCGTGGGTTGTACATGCCGTCAGTCTGTTTGGTATCTACCATGATCACCATGGACATGGCCCCGGCCATGTGCTCGTCCACGGTTTCATAGGCGACACGAATTGAACTGCCTTCTTTGGTCAGCTCCGTCATGTTGGAATCAATGCGGATCTGGGTCATGCCATAGGCGCAGAGCAGGAAGCCGGCAGCAAAAATGCTGATCACCACCCAGGGTCGACGCGCCACGATATAAGGCACATAGGAAAGGATCGAAGTCTGCCAGTTCACGACTACATAGGTAAGGCCGGTAATTAACGTGATGTAGGTGCCTACAAAGGGGCCGAGAAATCCATAAACAGCTGCGACATAAATGATGCCGATCAACAGCTTCTTGCCCATGTAAAGATTGTTCCAGCGCTTGCCGAGGCGATCTGCAAGGCTGGCGTCGTTGGCGCTGGGTGCGCCCGGGTGCCAGACGTCCAGCAAGATAGGTAGCAGGACTATGGTAAAGAAGAACGCCATGAACACACCGGCAGCAGACATGAAGCCGAACACCTGGATGGGTAACAGATCTGATGTGGTCAGTGCCAGTACACCACACATGGTGGTGATTGTGGTGACCATGATGGCGAGCCCGGTCTTGCCATAGGACAGAGACAATGCTTGATAGTGCTCCTTGCCTCCGCGCCGGTAAGTGAAATAGGCGCTCATCACGTGCACACAGTCGGCGATACCCACGGCGAATACCAGCAACACGGTTAGTGAAATCATTTGCGAGATGGTGACACCCAGCCATACAGTAATGCCCCAGGTCCACGCCATGCTGGCAGCGATGGTCACCATCGGCCAGAGCACGGCACTGAACGATCGGAACAGGATGTAAAGCAGCAGAGTAAAAATCAGTACCATGAGGATGCCCAGTACTTCCATCTGGGTGAGGGTATCCATCATGAATTCCATCATCGGTGGATTGCCGACCGGATAGAACTCGAACTGATCTGAGTACTTGTCGTAAAGCGCCTTGGATACTACATGAAAGGCGGTGTAGCCGAGCATGTCCACGGGTTCGAATGATACTTCCTGTATCTCGGCGCTCTCATCGAATTCCAGGTCGAAACTGTCATCGGCGAAAGTATCAACTGCGTCGAACGTGTCAAAGTTGATGAAACTGTCATCAAGCACTATTTCTTCTGCATCGACAGCAGGCACGTAGTCATCAACCGGTTGCGCGCCGAAGTCTGTTTGAATCATCACCGCCCCGTACTGGGCGTCCGCGGAATAGAAGGCGAGCAGGTAGTCTTCCTGGGTCAGGGCGCGCGCTTTTATTTCGGCAAGTTCTTCATCACTTTCCGGCAGTTCCGCTGGTACCAGGCGGTTGGACAGCAAGGTGTCGCCGACATTTTCCTGGAAGCGGATGTTGGCTATCGATTGCACCCGGCGGATGTGATTGAGTTCTTCGAAATCCAGCGCAACCCCGTTGATCTCTTCTGGATAGTCAGCCGGATCGAGCTCCTGCCAGAAGCGCAAATCATTGGTCAGTTGCTGGATCGCAGTCAGGGATTCGCGAGAGAACACGTCGCCGTCTTTGGCGCGGTAAACAAGAAAAACGGAATCGTCACTGCCGAACTGGCGGCGATATTCATTGAGCGCGAACATGGCCGGGTCTTCCTGATCGAGGAAGCTGTCGGTAGTCATGTCCAGCTCTGTTCGATTGAAGATTCCCCACACCATCAGTGCGGTGATAACAATCAGGCCGGTTAGCACGAAGGACTTGAAGCGCAAGACTTTGTTCGGCGCCTGGGCGAATGCGTCACTGAGTCTGAGTAGTATCTGTTCCATAAGCTTGCTTTTAATTTTACTGGAGTGGGATTGAAATCAGCCTGTAAGTAGTCCGATCAATAATCTAGTCAGGTCGTGCCTCGGTTAAATCCGGTTCATTTTCATCCTCGTCACTGGGTTGAGAATGGCGTTCGTAAGAAAAGAAATAGACTAACGAGTAAACGGAGGCGATCAGCAGTGGGCTCAGAGCCAGAATGAGCATTAACACTATGGAGGTAAAGAAGAAGCTGGCAATGAACAGGGTGACGCCCGCGATCACCATGAGTTTACCACAAAGGCGGTGAGTTGCTCGCCAATTCGCATCCGTGTCTATGGTCCAGGGCAACCTGATGCCAAGGAAGAAATTGCGTTTGGTCTTGCCGAATACATTGCCGGTGACAACCAAAAATGCAGCCATGCCAATGGAGAAGTAGTGCACGAAGAGTCCATAGTCACCTTCATTCATCAACATGCCATAGTGCAGGAAGACAAATAGCAGCCCAATGCCGAACACGATCTGATTCATGGCGCGCTTGCTATTAGGCATGGAGAACCTGCGCGGAGAAATTCCTATCAGGACATTCACCGAGATCATCAGTCCAAAATAAGCCGCTGGCATCAGGATCAACATGAGTAGTTTCGGTCTGGAATCCAGCAACTCGCCTTCGAACGAGAATCGTGAGGGGATTTGATCGGGCAGTTGGCTGCTCAAGATGACGCTGGTCAGTACCAGGGCGACTAGTGCCAGCAGACTGAGAAGGTTGGCTCGAATGAAATTCATGATTCCAACTCCTGTTTACCTTGGAAAAACCCAATGACAAATTGGGCGGCGTCGTCGAAGACGCTGGTGTTGATGGAATAGTAGATGCTTTGACCGCGACGATTTGTCACCACCAGGTCGGCAGACTTCAGCTTTCCCAGGTGATGCGACATTGAAGGGCCGCTGATATCGAAGTGCTCACCCAGCTCGCCCGCAGACATTGGGCCCTGCTTGAGCAGGTCCAGGATCTTGCGCCTGGTGGGATCAGAAATGGCCTCTAAAACCTGTTGCATGATTGAGCATCTCAAATTAGATATTTAGAAAATTATCTAAATATCTAAGCGAAGTCAAACGGAATGCTGAAATCTCTTCAAACTCTCGGATTTACTGGCTTAGGGGCAAAGGAAGACGTCGAACTGCTGGCGACCATTGGATATATTGGTCGTCGCGACGATGACATTGCCGCCCATATTGGCAGCTTCATTGCGTGCCAGAGTGAACAGCTCTTCTTGCTGGCGTTCGGAACTGCGATCCACGAGGATCAGCCTGTCCATGGTAGTGGAGCTGGCACGACCCAGGCGTTCGCAACCGGGCACCTGGTTGATGGCGCGGATTTCCACCTGCTCACCGGCACTGGAGAGTTGCACCCAGGTGCAGGCGCTTAGCAGGCCCAATATAGCTGTCAGAATTCCTACTTTTTGCATGGCATGCTCCGTGAAAGGCACTGGTCGGAAGGGCTATGTTACCATCCGGCGACTTTTAATTACTGATTCAAACCAAAGAGATTGTCTTTTGTCGAATCTCATTGAAAACCTGAAGAAAATTGTCGGCCCTGCAGGTTTCCGCGAAGGCGATGACGTCGATGCCAGGTACTTCAAAGACTGGATGGCAGCCCGGAATATTGCGCCTTCT
>CAYTLI010000152.1:0-6494 GCA_964438455.1 uncultured Pseudohongiella sp. | reverse complement strand
ACAAGGCAGTATCGTGAAAAGTCATGGGAACGCGACAGGGGAAGGTTTCTTCTACGCCATACAACAGGCGATCCATGAAGTGGAGAATGCAGTTCCCCAATTGATTGCCGTCAGGGTTGCTGACATTATTCAGGAAAATGCGGCGGCGGCTGCACAATAGATAAAAACAATAGTCTAGCTTATGCAAAAATTCGGATTCGTTTTTCCAGGCCAGGGCTCACAAAAACTTGGCATGCTGTCTGAACTGGCAGCCAACAGTTCCATCATCACTGACACCTTTGTCGAAGCTTCAGCTGCAATTGGAGAAGACCTTTGGGAGATTTGTCAGCACGATTCAGATAACAACCTGGATCAGACCGAGATTACACAACCGGTGCTGTTAACTGCTTCCGTCGCCATCATGCGTTTATGGCAAGAGCGTGGCGGTGCGTCGCCTTCCATCCTCGCAGGTCACAGTCTTGGAGAATATTCGGCACTGGTCTGCGCAGGTGTTATCGACTTCGCGGATGCCGTGAGGGTGGTGCATCAACGCGGCATGTACATGCAGTCGGCGGTACCGACAGGCAGCGGCAAAATGGCAGCCATCGTCGGTTTGGAGAATTACCAGATCAATGAGATCTGCGATGAGGCAGAGGAGCTGGGTGTAGTCTCAGCAGCCAATTTTAATTCTCCCGGGCAGACTGTAATTGCCGGCGAAGCCCATGCTGTCGAAAGAGCGATAGAGCTCTGTAAGGAAGCGGGAGCGAAGAGGGCGCTGCCATTAAACGTGAGCGTGCCGTCCCATTGTGAACTAATGCGCCCCGCAGCAGAGCGACTGGAAGCGGCACTGACAGATATTGCTCTCAGCAGACCTAAGGTTCCAGTGGTACAGAACGTGAATGCTGACATCACCGAAGATCCCGAAGCCATCAAGCAGAACCTGATCAAGCAACTCTACGCACCGGTGTTATGGGTAGACTGCGTGCAGGTTATCGCCAAGGCAGGAGTCTCACACCTGGTGGAGATCGGTCCGGGCAAAGTGCTTTGTGGACTCATCAAGCGTATCGATTCCGAACTGGTTTGTTCAGGCAGTGACGACCAGGCGGCACTGGACAGTGCGCTGGCTGAAATGTCTGCCTGAACTGCGAACTTGGAAACACCAAAGAGGGAAGAACATGAATGACGACACCAGTGTTGCCCTGGTCACAGGAGCGAGTCGCGGCATAGGTCGCGCAATCGCCGAGCAGTTAGGTAAAGCAGGAATGACGGTCATTGGTACCGCAACGACAGAGCAGGGTGCGGAATCAATCACCAGCTATCTTAAGGATGCTGGCATCATTGGTAAGGGTATTGCGGCTGATGTTGGTAATGATGATTCCGTTGCCGCACTCATCAGTGCGATCGATGCGGAATTTGGTGCACCGACTGTACTGGTGAACAACGCTGGTGTGACTCGTGACAATCTGTTGATGCGCATGAAGCCGGAAGAGTGGGATACCGTTATCAACACAAACCTGACCTCACTCTATCGGGTATGCAAAGCCTGTGTGAAAGGCATGACCAAGGCCAGAAAAGGTCGCATCATCAATATCAGTTCTGTTGTTGGCTCTTCAGGAAACGCCGGCCAATCAAATTACTCCGCATCCAAGGCGGGCATAGAGGGCTTTACGCGATCGCTGGCCAAGGAAATTGGTTCGCGAGGAATTACTGTCAATGCAGTCGCGCCTGGTTTTATCGACACTGATATGACCAGGGATCTACCTGAGAAGCAGGCTGCGGCCCTGCTGGAACAGATACCGCTGGGTCGATTGGGGCAACCAGATGAAATCGCTGCGGTAGTCACTTTTCTGGCTTCGCCCGAGGGTGGCTACATCACCGGGGAAACCGTGCACGTGAACGGCGGCATGTATATGAGTTGACCTGCAAAAAGCTGGTTAATTTTTGTACAGAACAGTTTTCAATTTAAACATTACAATGGCGGTAAATAGAGGTAAAATCGCATCCCTAATTTACACGGACGGATGGATTTACTGCAGCCGTGGAAGATAGGCTTGAAATAAAGCCTTAAAAAACAAAGTGTTAGGAGCTAATAATAGTTATGAGTAGCATTGAAGAGCGCGTTAAGAAGATTGTCTGCGAACAGCTTGGCGTTAAGGAAGACGAAGTAAAACCTTCTGCTTCATTTGTAGAAGATTTAGGCGCTGATTCACTAGATACTGTCGAATTGGTAATGGCACTAGAAGAGGAGTTTGAAACTGAAATTCCTGATGAAGAAGCCGAAAAGATTACCACTGTCCAACTTGCTATTGATTACATCAACGAGCACCTGTAAACCCCACTAAATGAATTCTCGCAAAGCTACTCTGGAATGCTCTGGAGTAGCTTTTGTTTATTGGGAACAAATAACTAGGAGCCCCTGAATTGAAGCAGCGCAAAGTTGTCGTCACTGGATTGGGTTTACTGACACCTGTCGGTAATGATGTGGAAACTTCCTGGGACGCCATTCGAAACGGCAAGAGTGGTATCACCAACATCACCAGTTTCGATGTGAGTGACTTTTCAACTCGCTTCGGTGGTTCCCTGCAGAATTTTGAGTGCGAAAAGTTTCTGGAGCCGAAAGAAGCCAGGCGCATGGATGCGTTCATGCACTATGGTATTGCTGCCGGCGTACAGGCCATGGCTGATTGCGGACTTGGAGAAGGTGATTTCGATCCACAGCGATTCGGCGTCGCGGTAGGTTCAGGTATTGGTGGTATCACTTCTATTGAAAACACATCCCTGCTGATTCATGAATCAGGTCCCCGTAAGGTCACACCATTCTTCGTACCCGGTTCCATCATTAATATGATTGCCGGTAACTTGTCGATCCGCTTTGGCCTGAAAGGCCCGAACATCGCAGTTGTCACTGCCTGTACCACAGGAACTCACAACATCGGCCTGGCGGCGAACATGATTGACAACAACCAGGCTGACATCATGCTGGTGGGTGGTGCCGAGATGGCCACTTCTCCGGTTGGGCTTGGAGGCTTCTGCGCCGCTCGCGCATTATCAACCCGCAACGATGAACCAGAACTGGCGAGTCGTCCCTGGGACAAGGACAGGGATGGATTTGTACTCAGTGATGGTGCTGGCGTCATGGTGCTTGAGGAAGAAGAGCACGCGCGCAAACGTGGTGCAAAAATTTATGCCGAATTGAGTGGCTTTGGCATGAGTGGGGATGCCTATCACGTCACCTCGCCATCTCCAGGAGGAGAGGGTGCTGCTGCCTGTATGCGAAACGCGTTACTCAGCGCAGAGTTGGATCCCACTGACATTTCCTGTATCAATGCGCACGGCACCTCGACAATCGCCGGCGATGTGGCTGAAACCCAGGCTATCAAGTCGGTCTTCGGAGACCACGCCAAATCCTTGTGCGTGAGCTCAAGCAAGTCGATGATCGGCCACCTGCTGGGTGCATCCGGATCTGCAGAAGCAATCATTTCGGTGATGACGCTCTTCGATCAGGTGATTCCACCGACCATCAATCTTGATAATGTCGATGAGCAGTGTGATCTGGACTATGTTCCCCACACAGCTCGCGAGCAAAGCGTGGAAAAGGTGCTGAGCAATTCATTCGGATTTGGCGGCACCAACGGTAGTCTCATCTTCTCTCGCTATCAGTAGTACTGACTGATCTCCACCGTGATCATGCTAGACTTGACCCATTATCTATTGGGGTCTTTTCAGCCTGGCTGGCCAGATGGAGCGCATTTTTAGATTGATCAGCGGGCGCAGGCTCGCACTCCTTGTTGCAGGCTGCCTGTTGCTTGCCGCTGCTTCGCTGCTGTTATTACGCAGCGCCCTCTATGCGCCGCTAGAAAGCCTGAGCGAACCCGCAGTCATTGTCGTTTCCCCCGGCAGCTCTCTCACACACGTGGCTAACGACCTGGTTGCGCAACAGGTCCTGGACTCGAGTGGATTATTCACGCTGGCAGCACGCTGGCAGGGCGTGGCGAATGCAATCAAGGCTGGTGAATACCAGGTAGAGCCGGAAATGAGTATCAATGATTTACTCGCTCTGCTGGTTAGCGGCGAAAGCATTCAATATCGAGTGACATTCGTTGAGGGTTGGACATTCTGGCAAGCACTTGCGGCATTGGCAGATATGAACCAGGTGGAACAAACCCTGGCGAACAAATCGCCTGAAGATATCGCAGCAGCGCTGGCTTTGCCCTATCCAAACCCCGAAGGCCTGATTCACCCTGACACATACTTCTTTACGCGCGGAACTTCTGATCTCGATATACTCAGGATGGCTCGTGACAGACAACAGCAGCTTCTCGATGCCGCCTGGGATAATCGACTTGGCGCACTACCTTATGACAACGCCTACCAGGCCCTGATAATGGCATCGATTATTGAGAAGGAGTCAGCAGTGGGCAGTGAACGAGGGCACATCGCCGGTGTTTTTGTGCGACGACTGGAGCAGGGAATGCGCTTGCAATCGGATCCCACGGTTATCTATGGCATGGGCGAAAACTACAATGGCAACATTACCCGTGCAGATCTCAACACCAACACTCCCTATAACACTTATCGAAATTCCGGGCTTACTCCTACTCCTATAGCACTTCCGGGTGAAGCATCTATGCTGGCTGCCCTGAATCCAATTGAATCCGACTACCTGTACTTTGTCGCCACGGGCGATGGAGGACATCATTTTTCGGCGACCCTGGAAGAACATAACGCTGCCGTAGCACGCTATCAGTTAAATCAGCCAGCAGTGGGAATACAGTAATGCAGAAAGGGCGTGGTTTGTTCATTACCATCGAGGGAGGGGAAGGAGTTGGTAAAAGCACCAACATCGAGGTGGTCAGGTCTTTTCTGAAAGAAAATGACGTGGAATATCTGCTCACAAGAGAGCCAGGTGGCACTTTAATAGCTGAAAAGATAAGACAGCTGCTGCTCGATAAACAGGAAGAAGAGTTCGATTCAACAGCAGAGTTGCTTCTTGTCTTTGCCGCAAGGGCACAACATCTGCGCAAATTGATCGAGCCTACACTTGCAAGTGGTAAATGGGTCCTGTGCGACCGCTTCACCGACGCCACTTATGCCTACCAGGGGGCGGGAAGAAAACTGGACAACTCGCTGATAGCATCTCTTGAAAATATCGTACAGGGAGACCTGCGACCAGACCTCACCATTATTCTGGACCTTGATCCTGAAACAGGCCTGGAGCGAGCGCGGAGCAGGGGCGAGCTTGACCGTATCGAGAGCGAACAACTGTCTTTCTTCCATGCGGTGCGCGAATGCTATCTGTCTATTGCAGACAGAGATAAGCAGCGCTGCCTGGTCATTGATGCTTCCCTTGATGAAGATGCTGTTGCGGAGCAAATTCGCAAGGCACTGGCAGAAAGACTGGCGGGTAGGCTGCCATGACGGAGTTAAAGGGCCTGATCGAGCAGATTCCCTTGCCATGGCAATCGTCACAGTGGCAGCGTCTGGTCAGCCAGCAGGAGAAAGGGCAACTGGCACATGCTTATCTTGTTGCTGGTGCTGTCGGCCTGGGTAAGTTGGCATTTATGCAACAATTTGCTCGCTATCTGCTGTGCCACAAGCGCACAAAGACAGGTCCATGCGGTCGATGCCGGGATTGTGAACTCAGCGCGCAGGCAAACCATCCGGATATTCACTTACTGCAACCGGAAGAAGGATCACGCGACATCAAGGTCGACCAGATCCGTGGCCTTTCACAGTTCCTGGTCAGGAGCAGCCACAGTGGCGGTGCCAGGATCGCGATCATCAACCATGCCCATCATATGAATGTGAATGCAGCCAATGGTTTGCTGAAGTCGTTGGAAGAACCAGGGAGCAACAGTTATATCTTCCTGTTAACCGAAGCTCCTGGCATGCTCACCGCGACCATTCGTAGTCGATGTCAGCGACTGCAGTTTTCGGTGCCAGCGTTTGAAGAAGCGTCAACCTGGCTACATGAACATGTTGACTCCAGTGAAGATGCGGATCGCTTGTTGGCAGCGGTAGACAACCGACCATTAGCTGCGCTTGAGTTGTCCAGGACAGGCACTTTGGATGCGGAACAGGATTTCACCGACAAACTCTATGCACTGTTACTCGGCAGAGCATCTCTCGTTGCAGTAGTAAGTGCAGGCTTAAAACTCGGAGAATCAACCGCGATTACGTGCATCTTGAAAACTGTGACTACACTTAGCAGGAAAATGACAGCTTGCGATGCAGATGGATCGGCAGCTGAACTGACTGAAGTGCTGGACAAACTGTCATCGGGGGCGAGGGAAAAGGACGCGGAAGGTATTAAAAGCCTACTGGCAAAATTCCTGGCATATCACCAACAGGCGCTGAATGCCTATCGGCAGGTCTCCTCGGGGGCCAACCCAAATCCACAACTTGTACTGGAGTCCCTCCTCTTTGATTTTGGCAATCTCTCCTCATCAAAAATCCCCTGATCGCACGTGCCATAGCTAACGTGACGGCTTTTCAGTTGCAATGACCAAACAGCG
>CAYTLI010000151.1:0-6583 GCA_964438455.1 uncultured Pseudohongiella sp. | reverse complement strand
CTACTGGCTGCCGCATAGCGGGACAGGGTCACTCCTGTAGGCGCCTCGTAATAGGTATCAGCTTCTTCACCGGTGACCAGCACGCGGCTGCCGCAGCTATAGCGTGACATGATGTACATCACACCGCTATCGGGGTCGGCCACGGGCGGATGGGTAATGTTCACCGCGCCAGAAGGGCACATCAGGGCGGCAATCTTGCCAGATTCGTGACCACGCTGGATCGGCGGGTTGAACACCGGCCCCATGATGTATTCGGCCACGGCGGCCAGTGCCTGCTGTTTGATCTCGGGGGTGAAGTCCGCCAGCAGCTCTTCACTGGAGCCAACATACTCAAAAGGAGCAGGCTTGCTTGGGACGGGCTGGGTTGCTGACAACTGTTCCCCGGGAACAGTAGATGCCGGCATCGGCGTCTCAACTATTGGCCAGACAGGCTCGCCGGTCTCCCGATTAAAAACGTAGGTATATCCCTGCTTGGTAGCCTGGGCGACGATGGGTGTTGATCCCTGGTCTGTTTCCACATCCAGCAGGATCGGTGCCGTTGGCGTGTCGTAGTTCCAGATGTCATGGTGCACCATCTGGAAGTGCCAGGCTCTTTCTCCGGTTGCTGCATCGAGGGCAATCAGACTGGTGCCATAAAGATTGTCACCAGGGTGGTGGCCGCCGTAGTAGTCGATGGTGACACCATTGGTTGGAATATAGACAAGCCCCAGTTCCTGGTCGGCTGAAATGGGAGCCCAGGACGAAATATCTCCGGTGTATTGCCAGGAGTCGTTCTCCCAGGTTTCATGGCCGAACTCACCCGGCTGTGGAATGATATTAAACTTCCACTTGAACTCACCAGTGCGTGCATCGTATCCAAGAATGTCACCTGGCACGTTTTCGATGCGCGATTGGTGATAGCCCTGTTCTGCTGAGTTACCCACGATGATAGTGTCGTTGACAACGATAGGCGGTGAGGATGAAGTGATATAGCCACGCTCGAGAGGTATGCCCTCATAAGGGTCATAGGGATGTCCCAGATCTTTCAGCAGGTCAACGACGCCGGTCTCTGGAAAACCATCAATGGGTACAGGCTCACCAAATCCTTCCAGGGGCCGGCCGGTTTCTGCATCCAGCGCGGTCAGGAAAAAACCTGGAGAGATGGTGTAAATGATGTCGCGGCCTTCAATATTTGCATAGCCCACACCCTTGCCGTAGTCGGCGCGCATGGAGTATTCCCAGCGGCCAGTATCCGGCTCCCGATAGGACCAGATCGTGGCACCAGACGCAGGGTCGATAGCGACCACATGGCGGCGCGCTCCGGCAACCGTGTACAGGCGGCCATTGATATAGCTCGGTGTTGAACGACCGCTCTGGGCCTCAAAGCTCGCGCCATCCCAGGTCCAGGCAACTTCAAGCTGATCGAAATTTTCCGGTGTAATCTGATCGGCAGGCGTGGAGCGGGTGTGTGCGAAGTCATTGCCCAATGTTGTCCACTCGATGGTGTCCTGCGCTGTGGCAAAACTGGCCAGCAAAATGCTGCAAACAAGGGCGATGGGTTTAATAAAAAGGAGGGGATTTCGCGTGCTTGTCATTATTGTTACCTCTCGGCTTCTGGGGCTGCGTCTGCAGCCGGCAGATTCACAGAAATCAGCACGAGAGTAACCCAGCCGGGGCCTTTTGTCATCGGGTCTGGAGGCGGACCGGTGCGCGCCGGCGCGCACAGGGTCAGATGCGCGATTGTGCCACTGTGTTTGCGCCAAATGTCGCTGCAAGCGACGTCATTCGGCGATTTCCAGGCTATTTGTGATCGCTGTCACCCGCCAGGTGTGCAGGCGCTGGCGGGTCGCCCGCCAATTGGCTACAGTGCGCCCTCTCGGCAGGGCTTTAACGAGCTTGTCGCAATTTTCTATTTAGGGTGGAACAAGTGAAGAATTTACTCCTGGTAAGTGCAGTCTCACTTTTACTGCAACAGGCTTATGCACAGCCTGCAACTTTTGTTGACAATGTGCTGACAATTCCCCAGGCCGCGTTAATCGACAGCACCAGTCCCGTTTACTACAGCGATGTGAAGCTGGCTGATAATGGCGATGGCACCCTCACCGTGGTCGCCGGTGAACAACAAAACCTGGTGCGGGTAGATAGCGTGGATGTTTTGATCATGGAGTCGTTTCCGGTGCAGGTCAGTCTCGCTGTCAGTGGCAACAAGTCCGTTCCCTGTGTGGAACTGTTGCCGGCTGCAGTGGCGCGCCAGAACAATCAGTTTACCGTGGTCCTGGCCGAAACTGTGCTAGGACCAGCGGAATCCTGTATTGCCGTGATCGATCCCTTTGAATTAAACGTGAGTCTTGATGTTCTGGGACTGGCAGCGGGTACGTATTCAGTTGACGTAAATGGGGTGGAAGCGAGTTTCACCCTGGATATGGACAACCAACCAGGCAACTAGATCGCGCAAATACGTGGGTAAGCGTACGGAATCATGGATTGATTCCGGGAAATGAGCCGTTGTGCAACTTCCCCTGCACGATGGCTCTTTTTTTGCCCGCTGAAATCAGCTCTCCCTCCGGCACCAGTCTTGGTGAAGCAAATATCCAGTTATATCAGTAAGATAACGTGATATTGCCATATCGCCACCGATTCTGACAGCGGGGTGAGCTGATTAAGTATTGATTCATGTGAATTTCCGTATAAAGCTAAACCGATGAATATCGATTTGCCCAGAAATTGCTCTGTACGGCTCCTGCTTTTGCTCTGCTTCCTGTTTGGCGGAACGCTGCCTTTGAGCGCGCAACAAGCTGATACGGTGGATAGCGATCAGGTCATTGTTGAGGCGACTGAAGAAGAAACCGCGGAGGCCGCAGCTATCGATGAAGAGGAACAGGCGCGATTGGCTGCGCGCGCCGCTGAGCTGACCCCGGAGCTGGAACAGCGTCAGCGTGCTATCGAGGACTTGCAGAGTGAGCAGGGTATTTATCACCCGAGCCTGATTGAGGCCAATGCTGATATCGCGCGATTGTTTGTGGAACTGGAAAACTACGATGAGGCGACTCGGTATCTAACCGAAGCCTTGCAGATTGCGCGCATCAATACAGGACTCTATAGCGAACAGCAATTGCCGCTGATCGATGAGCTGATTCGCAACAATGTTCGCAAGCAGGACTGGCGCGAGGTAGATGACCTGGTGCACCTGGACCATCATATTGCCTCGCGTGTGTATTCTCCGGAGGACGATAGTTATCTGGCCGCTGCAGACGACTACGGCAAGTGGAAGTTGCGTGTGTTGCGGGAGAATTTATTGCAGCTCAGCAATACCGGGTTGATGAACACAGCAGAAGACCTGAGCCGGTTCTACGGCCGCTTGCTGGTAAACGTGGAACTCGCCGAGGACGTGGACAGCGAAGACCTGTTGCGTTTTTTATATGGCAAATCCCAGGCGGATTTGAGCCTGGCCCGTTCGGTGGCGAACACCCCCTATAACTATTTCCAGGGTACCGCGCCGCCCTATATCACGAGGGTCCGTTGTCAGAACCGGCGCAACTCTGCAGGGCAAATCGTGCAACAGTGCTATAACGTACAGGTGGAGAATCCACGCTACCGTCAGTCTCAGCGGGAGGCCAAGCGATTCGCCCTCAATCGCCACACCCGGGAAGTGGATATGGTGATCGAGCGCATGGCCCTGATCCGGGACGGCAATCCTTCCCTCAGTGCCAGCGAAAGACTGCAACTGGACCAACAGATTACGGCGCTATTGGCAGAATCACAGGCCGTGCGCAGCCGCGGTCTACGTAGTTTCTGAAACTGGTGCCGCTACAAGCGCCGGATTGCGTGCCTTATTACACGAATTGACTGGAAATTTATTCTGCCCCGCGGTACAAAGGGCAGGTCCGATCTGCTTGAGTTCGGACTCTATAGATCTATGGAGGACACTATGTCTCACCTAGCCAAGCGCCTCTCCAGACTGCTGATGACTGCCTTATTGGCATCAGTTGCACTGGGAAGCCAATTCGCGGCTGCATTGGAGGTCGGTGATAAGGCGCCAGACTTTTCGCTGCCCGCATCAGATGGTATGACCTATAGCCTGTCCCAGTTCGCTGGTGACAAGCCTGTGATCATCGCCTTCTTCCCGAAAGCCTTTACCGGCGGCTGAACTATGCAATGTAAAGCGCTGCGTGACAGTGCCAGAGAAATTCAGAGTTTCGACGTTGCATACTTCATGGCCAGTGTAGATACACTGGAAGACAACACGGCTTTTGCCAACGAGCACGAAGCCGGGTTTCCCATCCTTGCTGACCCCAGCAAGGATATGCCAGGCGCCTATGGTGTTCTGGGTAATTCAGGTTTTGCCAATCGATGGACTTATTACATCGATGCCGATGGCACTATCATGAAGATAGACAAGGAAACCAATCCGGCAACGGCGGGACGGGACCTGGTTCGCACGATGGAAGAACTGGATTTCCCGAGAAAGTAGAACTCTCTACTGGAAACCGAACTAGAGCCCGGTCATCGAGAGATGACCGGGCTTTTTATGTCCATCGCAACCGCTGTGCGAGCAAAACTTTTTCGCCAACGCAGTGTCTAAAGAGCATCTACCAGGGAAAAGTTGGCGCGCTGCCTCCAAGTTGTGACCGCTTCGGCCCTGTGCCAGAATTACTGTTCCTTTCACCTGTTTGTGTATCTTGCCCTGTGGGCAAGCAAAGCTAATGTCCAAGACCGGATTACTGACAATAATGGGAGTTGCGGTGCTAAGCCTGCTGGGGCTGGTCTATCTCGCCGCCACCTGGGAATCGCCCGAAGGCACCACGACAGTTGTCATTGCGCCACCAGTACAGCCGGCTCCGAGGCCTGAGAACGACGAAGCACCTGCCAGCACACGACAGGACGATAGCGTGCTGCCGCGCATTCGTATCCAGCCGCAGGCAGAACCACCTGCTCAAGCTGCCGAGCCTACAATCGCGGAACCGCCGGTTGAAGTAGTAGTGGAAGAGACTGAGCCCGCGCCAGTCGATACGTCAGCTGCAACACCCGCTGTGCAATTGCCCAATCTGAATGTTAGCGATGTTTTTGTTTTCAATGAGCTGCGCGGTTTGCAGAATGGAGCTGCGGTAGTCAGCCTCCTCGCAGAAGATCAGATCATTCGTAAATTTGTGGTGTTCGTGGAAAACATCAGTCGCGGAGCTTTTCCGCAGACAGGTTTGCCGTACAAGTCGCTCGGCGTAGAAATGCCGGTGCGCAACATCGATGACAACCTCTTTGTCATGGAAGAGGCCGCGCATGCGCGCTTCGACCAGATCGTCGATACGTTTGTCGCGCTCGATCCGGACGCATCAATGGCGTTATATCGCCTGCTCTCGCCCCTGTTTCAGCAGGCCTATGCCGAGATTGGATTTCGTGACAGCAACTTCGATGCAACTCTGCGCACTGCAATCAACAATGTGCTGCGCACTACTGAGATCGAAGGGCCGTACCAGTTGGTGAAGCCATCGGTGATGTATCTGTATGCCGATGCCAGTATCGAAAATCTGCAGGAAGTGCATAAGCAGCTCATCCGCATCGGCCCTGAGAACACGGAAAAGTTGAAAGCAAAGCTGCGGGAGTTCCTGGAGCGGCTTTAACTTTCTTCCGTTTGCATTCTTATGTCTAATCCAAACCTGGAAACAGAAAGCGCGCTTGTCGATACCAATTGGCTGGCAGCTCATCTGCACGATGACAATCTGGTAGTGCTGGATGCTTCGGTACCGCCGGTTGTGCCCGGCTTTAACTCGATCAATGTCGAGACTCTGCAGGTTATTCCTGGCGCGAGGCGATTCGACTACGACAAAGAGGTCTGTAAACCAGACAGCTCACTGCCGCATATGATGCCCAGTGCCGAGTTGTTTCAGCAGAAGGTGAGGGAGCTGGGCATCAACAATGAAGATTTGCTCGTGGTCTACGATGATGTGGGCATCTATGCCGCACCCCGCGCCTGGTGGATGTTCAGGGCCATGGGTCATGAGCGTGTGGTAGTCCTGAACGGCGGTCTGCCTGGCTGGCTGGCTGCAGGGAACCGGGTTGATAGTAAGCATGCGATTGCGGAATCTGAAGGCAATTTTGTAGCTCGAGAAGATGAGAATCTATTCTGCGATTTCGAGGTGGTTCTTGCCTCGCTGAATACCGAGGCCTGTCAGGTACTCGATGCTCGATCGGAAGGGCGCTTCAATGGTCTCGAACCGGAACCCAGGCCCGGTGTACGGGAAGGGCATATGCCTTCGTCAAGGAGTTTGTTCTTTGGCAGGTTGCTGGATGGCAATCGTCTGCGGCCTGTCGCCGAACTGAAAGAGATAATTAACGCCCTGGCCAGTGAACAACAGAAAGTGATTACCAGTTGCGGTTCCGGTATCACTGCCTGCATCCTCACGCTGGCTGCCTGGGAATCAGGCTATCGCAATCTTTCCGTCTATGATGGCAGTTGGGCGGAGTGGGGCATGCCCTCAAAACTGCCAGTGGTCACCGACTAGATCTACTCTGAAGGTGGAGCAAATTTGGCGAACAATTCTTCGCCAGTCAGTTTTTCAGTGTCTTCTGAGAAGCTGTAAAAATCGGGTTTTTCGTCTATAAACACCTG
>CAYTLI010000150.1:0-6591 GCA_964438455.1 uncultured Pseudohongiella sp. | reverse complement strand
TTCACCATGCGCGTATTATCCCGTTCGCCGATGATTTCTCTGCACCCTTCCGTCAGTGGGCAGGAAACTCCATCGCTCATTGGGAGGGTGACACCCTGGTGGTGAGAAGCCAGGACTTCTATCCGGACTACGGATGGCGAAATACTTCGCCAGCAATGAAGATTGAAGAACGCTTCACCTGGCAGGATGAGAATACCCTGGACTATGAATTCACCATTGATGACCCGAACACCTGGGAACAGCCCTGGTCAGCCAGCGTTCCCATGCGTCGCATGGATGGTCCAATCTATGAATACGCCTGCCACGAAGGCAATCATGGTTTGTTAGGTATTCTTGCCGGCTGGCGTCGCTATGAAGTCATGGGCATGAACGGCGACGGCACACCTATCGACAGCGACGAAGAATAAGACAGCAGTCTTGCCCAACAAAAAAAGGGGTCGGAGATAATTAATCTCTCCGACCCCTTTTTAGTACTTGCTATTTGTCTCGCGCTAGCGCCATTCGCTCGCGGGTTGCTCCGGGTCCGATTCGAGAAACCTGATCAGGTCCGCATGAAATACCTCGGCGTGTTCCATGTGCGGATTATGTCCCACGTCTGGATACAGGATGATGGTCGAGTTTTGCAGCTCATCGTTAACATGGTTTGCTCTGGCCACAAAATCGTCCGCCAATCGATCCTCCGCTCCACCGACAACCAGTGCCTTGCTGGAAATGTGTTGCCAGTCATAGACCACAGGATCGTTATACATCATTGCGCCTACCATCTGGCGCACACGCGCATAGTGCGGATAACCACCGGACATGGTTTGTCCGTATGAACGCCGCACAAACTCCAGCTGCTGGGGTGGCCAGTAATCGTGGTAGTAACGCTGATGGCCCCGCAGGATGGATTGATAGGTCGGCGTACCTGGCTCACCGGCCATCGGGTCTCGCCATGGGCGACTCTGCCTGGAGTCAGTGAGACCGATCTGGTTCACCATGACCACGTGACTGGTTATTTCGGGATACAACATGGCAAAACGACTCACTACCATGCCGCCCATCGAATGCCCAACCACGGCAACCTCTTCTATGCCCAACTCATCAAGCAACGCCTTCATGTTTGCTGCGACAAAATTGAAATTGTAGGGGATCAAGGCCTTGGAGGATTTGCCATAGCCGATGCGATCCACCGCGATTACCCTGAAACCTGCCTCGGAGAGAATCTTCAGAGTGGGGGCGTAGGCTTCGGAGTAGAAGTTGCCGCCATGTTGCCAGAAAACCGTCTGGCCATTGGCACGACCTGCTGGCGGTATATCCATGTAGGCATAGCGCATATTCTCGCCATAGCGGTGCAGCTCCAGGAACTGCACTGGCCAGGGGTATTCAATCTCCTCAAAGTTGATAGAGACCGGCCCCCAATGGGCTGGCGCCTCGGCAGGTGGCTCTGCTGGCCATTCCTCATCCGCCTGGACCAGGCTGGCTGCCGACAGCATTAATAAACCAATTAGCAGGGTTAACATTCTTTCCAGTAATTTCATTGCTTCCATATCCTATAGAATCACTCTCACAGGGTTTAGGCTCTCGCCGCGCCGACATTGTAGCGAACCAGGCCGCCAAATATCAGCTGATTAATGTCTAAACTGTAACTTTGCTATGGGTCAAATTTGATACCATTCACCCCGTTAGAATACGGCTTATCTCAACTATGTTATTTGCACTCGAAAACGACCAGGAATTCCTCGATCTGCAGGTGGAAATGGTGCGCCTGCAGAAATCCATCCGCGAGTCCCAACGCCGCCTGTTAATTATCTTCGAGGGCCGCGACGCCGCGGGCAAGGGAAGCACGATCATGCGTTTCGTACGCTTCCTCAATCCCCGCCACTACCGCATCGTGGCGCTGGCGAAACCTACCGAGCAGGAAGCTGGCCAGTGGTTCTTCCAGCGCTACTTCAAGGAATTACCGAATCCAGGGGAGATCGTTTTCTTCGACCGCAGCTGGTACAACCGGGCAGTGGTTGAGCCGGTGATGGGATTCTGTAGCCAGAGACAATACAAGTTCTTCATGGAACAGGTGGTGTTGCTGGAGAGGATGCTCAAGGAAGATGGCATTACCCTGATCAAGTTCTGGTTCTCAATCGATGAGACGGAGCAAGCCAAGCGCATCGAAGAGCGGCAGAAGAATCCGCTCAAGCAATGGAAGCTGAGCACAGTCGATGCCCTGGCCCAGGCCAAGTGGGACGAGTACACCCAGTACAAGGAAGCGATGTTCGAGCGCACGTCGACAACGGACAGTCCATGGCTGGTTATCGAGGGCAACGATCGTGACAAGGCCTGCCTGGAATCGATGCGCTACGTATTAAACAAGATCAAATATGACCAGAAGGGTGAGACCGGCCAGCGCCTGGAACCAGACCCGGAAGTCGTTCAGTTACAACCTACCTTCAAGTTGTCGCACGTACGATTCAATCCTGATGGGGATGAGAATCAAGCTGATAGTTGAAACGCGCCAACAGGTCGCGGAATGCCTCGTGCTGACTTAGATAGACGCGACCACTGAGATGTTTAAAAAAGTTGCTGCGCTGCAACCTGTCCTGCACCGGACCCTTCACCTCAGACAAGTGCAAGGTGATTCCATCCTCAAGCAAGCGCTGATTTAACTCTTCCAGCGTCTCAAGCGCACTGTAGTCCAGTTCATTGACGGCGGTACACATGAGAATGACGTGGGCAATCTGGTCATTCTCAAACACATGTTTGTAGACCAGTTCCTCCAGCACGGTTACGTTGGCAAAGAAAAGACTCTCATCGATGCGCAGGGTCAGAATCTCGGGAACCGTCGCTACCTTGAAGCGACGCACATTGCGAAAATGCTCTGAGCCCTCAACCAGACCCACTTCTGCTATGTGGGGTTTGGCAGTACGCAGCAGATGCAAGCCGAGTGACAACAGCACACCGCAGCTCACCCCCGCTTCCACTCCAGCAAGCAGGGTCATCACCAGGGTAATCACCACTGCCGACCAATCACTTCTGGAAAAGCGCCAGGTCTTCTTCACTACGGAAAAATCTATCAGCGAGACAACTGCGACGATGATAGTGGCTGCCAGCGTAGCATTCGGCAGGTGGTACAACAGCGGCGTCAGGAACAATGAAACCAGGGCGATTAGTACGGCTGCCAGAATACCCGCCATCTGGGTCACTGCACCGGCATCGAAGTTGACTACCGACCTGGAAAATCCACCGGTAACCGGGAACGCGCCTGAAACGGAAGAAGCGAGGTTTGCCGCACCCAGACCAATCAATTCCTGGTCATTGTTCACTCTCTCGCGACGTCTTCCGCCGAGTGTTCGCCCTACCGAGATCGACTCCACGTAACCAATAAGCGAGATCAGTGCCGCCGGCAGTAACAACTCACGTGCCAGGTCCAGGGAGAAGCCTGGCAGGCTGATTCCCGGCAAGCCCGCAGGCACCTCCCCTACTATGGCCACATCCCGCGATTCGAGTTGCAGCCAGGACACCAGCAAGATGGTAAACAACACGGCAAAAACTGGCGCCGTCTTCAACAGGATGTTGGCGCTTTGTTTACCCAGCCCAAGTTTCACCAGCACCGACTCACCGGTGGCACGCAACAGCACCAACAGGCCCAGAACACCGAGACCGATCGCGGCGGTGTATTGATTGAATTCACTGATCCCCGCCAGCAAGGAGGAAATCAACTCGATCAGGTTATCCCCATGCATCTCAATACCGATGAGATGACGCAGCTGGCTGAGTGCGATGATAATGGCAGAGGCGGTGATGAACGCCGACACCACGGAATGGGAAAGAAAATTTGCCAGGATCCCCAGACGGAAGATCCCGGCTAACAGCAACAACAATCCGGAGAGTGCCGCCAGGGTCACGCCGGCGGCAATATAATCTGCAGTGCCCTGCTCTACCACATCTGCCAATGCCGCGGCGGTCATCAGAGAAGCGATCGCCACGGGACCAATAGACAGGGTGCTGCTGGTTCCAAAGACTGCGTAAGCAATCAGCGGCAGGATGCTGGCGTAGAGGCCAAGCTCTGGCGGCATTCCCGCCAACAGCGCATAGGCCAACGATTGTGGAATCAACATGATGGCAACAATTAGCGCAGCTATCGCGTCGCTGGTCAGCTGATTCCACGTGTAGCGACTCAACCATTTCGCAATTGGCAAAGTCACTGGCAGGCCTGCCATATCAGGACTTTACGCGCTCCAGGTCTTGGGGCTGGGCTAACCATTCCCTGCCCTTCAACATGGCACTCCAGTAAATTCCCGGCAGGATGTCTTTCTTCAACACCCAGGCAGAACGGGTTGGTTTCTTGCCCTGCAATACCCAGGTAGGGAAGGTCGGGATTATCTTGCCACCATAGCCAAACTCAGCGAGTACGATCTTGCCCTGCTCGACAGTCAAGGGACAGGATCCATAACCATCGTAGCCACCATTGATTGTCTTGCCGGCAAACCTGTCGACAATATTCTGGGCAACTACCGGCACCTGCTTGCGCACCGCTGCCATGGTCTTGGCATTGGGCGTGTCCATCACGTCACCCAGCCCCCAGACGTTACCGTAACGCTTGTGCTGCAGGCTGAATTGATCCACTTCGAGCCAGCCTCCTGCACCAGCCAGCGGACTACTGGCCACGAAGTCGGGAGCGCATTGGGGAGGACAGACGTGAATCATATCGAAGGATTTTTCGATTTCCTTGCCTTCGTCATCCCCTGCCACGACACGGAAATACGCCAGCTTGTTCTTACCATCAACCTTGAACAACTGATGGTTGTACATGGTATTGATTCCATAACGATCGATGTAGGTTTGCAGAGCGGGCACATAGTCGGCCACGCCAAACAACACCCCTCCCGCATTCAGGAAATCCACATCGATATTGTTAAGCACGCCTGAGCGACGCCAATGATCACAGGAAAGGTACATGGCCTTCTGCGGCGCACCCGCACACTTGATCGGCATAGGTGGTTGGGTAAACAGGGCCTTGCCATTCTTCAGGCCCTGCACCAGTTCCCAGGTATAAGGGGCAAGCTTGTAGGAGTAGTTTGAAGTGACGCCATTCTCTCCCAGAGTCTCTTCCAGCCCTTCTATGCCAGCCCAGTTGAGTTTCAATCCGGGCGCAACAACCAACTGCTGATAGCAGACCCTGCTGCCATCATCCAGCTCGACCTCGTTTGCTTCGGGATCGAATGCAACCACGGCTTGCTTGATCCAGCTAACATCTCGTGGAATCAGTTCTTCCATGGTGCGTCGCGTACTCTTCGCGTCGAATACACCACCACCCACCATGGTCCAGCCGGGTTGGTAGAAATGTTCTTCGGCGGGATCAATCAACGCGATGCGCAGATCACCCTCTCTCTTTAACAGGCTCGATGCGACGGCGATGCCACCAGAGCCAGCACCCACAACTACGACATCAAAAGACGGCTTTGCCTGCGCCTGCGTTGCCGCACCATTGTCTTGATTGCTCATTGTGCTTGCAGTTTCTCCATAATAGGGTTCTATGATTTCCTTGATATCAATACCGACACGCTGGGACTGCTCGAGGATTTCTCCTTTCGATCCACCAGATTGCGCATGGGCTGCCGCGTAGAGGCAGAAAGAGCGATTGCCGGTGCGACAAAATGCATGCAATCGCTTGCCTGTTTTCAGCAGGCTCACCATGCTGTCTACATGCGCTTGCTCCATGGCGCCGGATTTGAAAGGCAGGTGGTGCATTTCCACGCCACATTCCTCAGCCGCTGCCTGCAAACTGTCGAAAGAAGGCTGCTCGGCTGCCTCCTTGTCCGGTCGATTGCAAACAAATACCGCGACACCCGAATCTGCCAACTGGCGCACGTCTTCTGCGGACAGTTGACCCGATACGCTCAACTGCTCATTGACGGTGATTGATTTCATAGCTGGTTCCCCAACGTTGTTTAACGTAGCGCGTCTACAGGAATCTTCAGGAAGATCTTGCCATTGCCTTCAGGCGGTGGCAGATGACCTGCACGCATGTTCACCTGCAATGAAGGCAGGATGAGATGCGGTACGGCCAGGGTTCGATCCCGCGCCTCACGCATATCGACAAAATCCTGTTCCTTGATATTGGCATTGACGTGGATGTTGCTTTCCAATTCGTCTTTAACCGTAGTCTGGTACTCCAGTTCCCTGCCTTCAGCGCCGTAATCATGACACATGTAGATCTTGGTGCGGGCGGGCAGATCAAGGATTTTGCGGATTGAGCGATACAGGGTTGCCGCATCGCCACCCGGAAAATCCGCCCGCGCCGTGCCTGCATCAGGCATGAACAAGGTATCGCCAACGAAAGCAGCGTTGCCGATGACATGGGTCATGCAGGCGGGTGTGTGACCAGGCGTATGCATGGCCTGCCCCTCCAGATTACCAATCTTGTAAGTCTCACCATCCTTAAACAGATGGTCAAACTGCGAACCATCGCGTTTGAACTCAGGGCCCGCATTGAAGATCGTGCCGAATGTTTCCTGCACCGTGGTGACGTGTTCCCCGATGGCAATCTTGCCACCAAGGTAGTCCTTCAGATACGGAGCGGCAGAAAGATGGGCGGCATGGACATGGGTTTCGATG
>CAYTLI010000149.1:0-6627 GCA_964438455.1 uncultured Pseudohongiella sp. | reverse complement strand
CCGGCACACCATCCTGATCGGCAGGCAACAGGATGCCGTGCCAGTGAATCGAAGTTGCTTCGTCCAGATGATTGTTAAATGTAACGCGCAGCGTGTCGCCAAGCTCTGCTCGCAATGTTGGCGCAGGAATCTGCCCTGAGATCGCAAGCGCTTCTGTTGTGACTCCGGTTACATCAATCGTACGTGTGTCGATATCCAGCTCGTAGCTGACCGTCGCTCCCAAAACGGGAACGGCGAAGAAACATAAAGAACAACAAATTGCGCGCACGAACACGGCCTACCTCCATCAATAAAACCAAAAACAGAATGTTGTGGTTAGACTGTGGGTGGCTCCGTATAGGGATCGAGGAAGACGGATTGATAGAGGTCTGGCCTACCTGCCTTGCAGGAGACGGAGACCAGGCTTTGACTGCCAGTATCAGCAGCAGTGAGATTCATGGAACTGAGGCAGCAGATTTCATCGCAGAGGCAATCGTCGCTGCCTGCAGTATCTGTTGTCATGGTCTCGCCTGCCGTCATATCCATCTCCATGGCATGACCGACCGGATCATGGGCATGACTGTCATGGGCAATTATCTCCAGCGCGTACGAGCTGTTCGCCAGCAACAGGGCGATTAATAGCAGGGCGACTGAACTATGGCGTGACTTGCGATTCACTTGATATAACTTCCAGGCGAAACAGATACATCAACATATATGACCGGGAAACTAGCCCAATTGGCCCACTATTACCAGCCAAATAAGCCCGGTTGACCTTAGAGTCACTCTAACTTTTACACTGAATCCGTTTCCAAATATTCTCCCCTGTTATGTCTGAGCAGCATTGCCATCCGCAGGATTCAGCCAACGAAGGCGCGGTCACGCCCTCCTGCCATGGGAGTGCTGAACGCCCCGATTGGCTATTGCGCATCTGCCTTGGCGCAATTCTCCTACTCTATTCACTTCACTTGTTATTACCAGACCTGGCTTCCGCAACAGACTGGCTAATGCTGCTCTCGCATTCAGTTTTTGAACTGGTCAACACAATCTGGTGGGGCGTGTTGATTGGCATAGTCATGATCTCTGTACTTGCGAAAGTACCGAGGGAATTCGTCATGAGCGCACTCGGTACGCGCGAGGGATTCAATGGTATCTGGCGTGCCACGCTGGCGGGGGTGCTGCTGGACCTGTGCAGTCATGGAATCCTGATGGTTGGCGCAAAGCTTTATGAACGGGGAGCGAGCACTGGACAGGTGATGGCTTTTCTCATCGCCAGCCCCTGGAATTCTTTCTCACTGACATTGGTGCTGATTGCACTAATCGGGCTGCCCTGGACTCTGGCCTTTATTGCCCTCTCCATGATGATCGCTTTACTTACCGGCGCAATTTTCGATTATCTGATCACCCGTGGCACCCTGCCCGCCAATCCCAATCAGTCGGATCTGCCGCAGGATTTTCGATTCTGGCCTGAGGCCAGGAAGCAGATGAGCAAGGCTGATCTGGGAGCAAGCGCGCTGTTGTCCGCGTTCGCCGACGGCGTTGTTGAATCGAAAATGGTGATGCGCTGGATCCTGTTTGGCGTCCTGCTCGCCAGCGTTGTGCGCGCGTTCATCTCGCCGGAACAGTTTCAGTCTTTCTTTGGCCCCAGCCTCATCGGCCTGGCGATTACTCTCACGGTAGCTACCATCCTGGAAGTCTGTTCTGAAGGCTCGACGCCGATTGCTGCTGACATCCTCAATCGAGCCGGGGCGCCAGGCAATAGTTTCGTGTTCCTGATGGGCGGCGTAGCTACCGACTACACCGAGATCATGGTGTTGAAAGACACTACTCGCTCGCTGAAGATTGCCCTGTTTCTGCCTCTGTTGACTGTGCCGCAGATTGTTTTACTGGGATGGCTGATCAACCTTGCCGCGACTTGAGTTACCATAGCGATTAAATATTCATACGCTTCTGTAATAGTTACCCATGTTGAAAAAAATTCTGAAGTTCGCAGGCGGATTCGCCTTGATCCTGCTCCTCTCAGCTGTAGTCATCTACGTAGCGACCGGACCAAGGCAACCGGATCGCAGCTCCTCCAGTGCCGAATGGCTGCAGGCGGGAGAGTATTCAGTAAGCAGCGCTGAGTTCCTCTTCGTTGACGAAAGCAGGCCAACCAGCGAGAACCGGGGTGTTCCCGGAAAGCCGACGCGCAGCTTCCCAACCACAATCTGGTATCCGGAAGCATCCGATAGTGCGTTGCCGTTGATCATTCACAGCCATGGCATCGTTTCCAACCGCAGCGAAATAGCCTATGCCATGGAGGCGCTGGCGAGTCGTGGCTATATCGTTGCCGCCGCCGACTATCCGCTCACATCGGGAAGTACCGAGGGTGGCGCCAATGGCAACGACGTGGTGAATCAACCAGCCGACATCTCATTCCTGATTGATTCCATCCTTGGCCTCGACGGGAGTGAGAAACCGTTTGCCGGGACAATTGATCAGAACCGTATCGGCCTCACCGGCTATAGCCTGGGTGGTCTGACCACCTACCTGGCCACCTATCACCCACAATGGCGTGACGAACGCATCGCCGCGGCAATTGCCATTGCCGGCCCCTCTGCACCTTTTCTGCCTGCATTCTTCAATTCCACCGATATTCCTTTCCTTGCCATCGCCGGCACTGCCGATGCCCTCATCGAGCACCAACGCAATGCAGCGGACATCGTGCAGCGCAATAATAACGCCTCACTGGTCACCATCGATGGCGGCTCGCATCTTGGGTTTGCAGGAATTTCCGACCCCATGTTTCGCTTCATGGCTAATCCTGACACCATAGCCTGCCAGGCGGTGATGGCCGTTTTGGGGGACAGCCCCAATGCGGTGTTCGAGAGCATGAGCGCCGCCTCCCCGGTAATCGAGATGGGGTCGGATATGCCTGGTATTTGTGACTATGGATTTCCGGAAACTTCCCATCCCGGTCGACAACAAATGATTACCCAGCTGGCGATCGTCAGCTTCTTCGAATCGGTATTCAATCCAGCGCCCGAGGTACGCGACGCGGCAAGGCAACAGCTCACCGTTGCGCTGGCAACTGATTTCGAAGAAGTGGAGTTTGCACCCTAGATTGTCAGTGAGCTAGATCAGAAATCGCAGGGTCTGCGGCAACAGGCAGTGTTCCTCACCACATGCCTGCAATTCGATTTCCAGGTTGATACTCTGGCTGAAGCCATCCTCACCACCAGTGCGCTGTAATTGCACTGTAATAGTAACGTCGTCCGCATAGATCGGCACCGGAACATCTTTACCCGGCTGCGGCATGGTTTCCTTCGCCAACGGATAGTCAATTGACGCGATCTGCCAGTTCGTCTCATTCGCTCCTACACTCACGGTCACTGGCAACAGATCTGCTGTGTCTGTGTCTGCGGTGTTAGCGACGAGATGCCATTCTTTGGCACAGGACAAAAAGACCTGCACTGCTGCCTGTTCAGCCGTGAGCGTTTTCCTGATCTCTGCGCGAACCAGGCCATCTGCGGCGTACTGTATGGCTTCTCTGCTTCCCTCCTCAGACAGACGAAACACGCGCAGCAGAGAACAATGACTCAATGCATTCTCATTTACTTCAGCAGCAAGCGCTGACAGGCAACGCTGGCGCAGCTGCCGGTAGTTTGTGCCCGCGGCACGATCTTCCAGCAGCGCTGACAGATTTTCCAGGTTCCATAGATTCTCCAGCAATGTTGCAACCGCAGAAATCGTTGCGCCGTCGCTCGCCGTGCTCGATCTCACCAATTGCGGACCCGATTGCTGCTTTGGGCTCAGATAAAATAAACCGGACTCGGCATCGTGGAACTCCGCCACCACCACATCCATCAAATGGCGGGCCGCAGTCAGTCGCTGCCTATCTCCAGTGATCTTGTATAGCGCAAGCAATGCCTGTATCAGGTTGGCGTAATCTTCCAGTTGCGCCGCTACCGAGACCTGATCATTGAGATAGATCCGCCAGAGCAGACCTGGCTCCTTGGCGTTTCGCGCCAGCATCAGGTCAATCGCAGCTTCGGCAGACTGCAGCCAGTCGGCCCTGTCGAGAGCGTGTCCAGCCCTGGCCAGGGTGGTCGCCATGGCTGCAGACCAGGCAACAATAAGCTTGTCGTCACGCAGGGGATGAATCCGCTGCTCTCTCTCCTGGTAGAGCCTGGTCAGTAATACATCGAGGCGCGCCAGCACATCAATGCCATGGCGCTGCTCAAGCTCTGCAATTGAATCACCAAAATGAGGAATATTGGCGCCTTCGAAATTACCGGCTCGGGATATGCCGAAGCAATCGATGATCAATTCAACATCGGTATGCTCCAGCACTACACCGATCTGTGCCGGCGTCCAGAGGAAAAAAGTGCCTTCTGACCCCTCACTATCCGCATCGGTAGCGGAGTAAAACCCGCCCTCTTGTAACTGCATTTCCCGCACAACGTAATCGAGAGTTCTGCTTAAAGTTCGCTGAAAAAAGTCATTGCCCGTAAGCCGATACATGTCACAGTAAAGCAGGCCAAGCTGGGACTGGTTATAGAGCATCTTCTCGAAATGAGGCACCAGCCAATTCTCGTCGACGCTGTAGCGATGGAAGCCCCCGCCAACCTGGTCACAGATGCCGCCACGCGCCATGGCATCCAGCGCCCTGTTGACAAAATCAAGCGCCCAGGCATCGCCTTCATGGACTGCCTGATCCAGCGCCAACAACAGAATGGGCTCCTGCGGAAACTTTGGCGCGCCCGCCAGACCACCATGATTGATATCGTCTCTCTGCCGCAGCGCCTGCATACAGTTGCTGTAGGCATTTGTATCCAGCGCCTGCGCACCCTTGTTTGCGTTCAGCAATCGGCCTATGGCTGAATGAATACTGGCCGCACTGGTTTCCAGCTCACTGTATTTCTGCTCCCAGGCATCCACTATCTGCCCAAGCAATTGCAGAAATTGTTCGGGGCGAAAATATGTCGCGGCGAAGAAGGGTCGGCCATCGGGTAACAGGAAATTGGACATTGGCCAACCGCCGTGACCAGTCATCAACTGCACACCCGTCATGTAGATTTCATCGATATCCGGATATTGTTCCCGGTCCATCTTGATCGATACGAAATGCCTGTTTAGCAGCGCCGCCACATCGACGTTGTCGAAGCTCTCTACCTCCATCACCTGACACCAGTGGCAGGTGGAATAGCCTATGGAGAGAAATACAGGCTTGTTTTCTTCCCTGGCAATCTGAAAAGGCTCGGCTCCCCAGGCGTGCCAGTTGACGGGATTGTGGGCGTGCTGCAGTAAATAGGGGGAATCCTGCAGAATCAGGCGATTGATGAAAGTCGTCTCCCCGGCATCATTGATATGTTCCGTACGCTTTTCATAGCTGCCGGTTTTCGCGGCTTCCACAGCGCGCAATCGCTGCTCCAGTGACTGTGTTTCGGTTGCAGCCAATGTTCGTCCCGTGATTTGACGGCCCTGGAGAAACAGGAATCCGTGATGAAAGAAAATACAGGTCCCCGGGTTCTTCTAATTAACCCGCGCTGCAATCGCAGTCGCGGTTACCTAATGCCCTTTGTACCCCTGCTCCCCGCGGGGGTTTTTTGTATGGTTAAACGCTAAAGAAGGGCTTCCAGTTCAGCCGGAAAATAGGGCCGATTACGCCGATTGACTGCAGTGGTGATGATGCGCGCCTTTAATACCGGAGATTGGTCGTGCAACGTGTGTATTTCCTGGATGAATTCCAGCCTCACTTTGCTCGGCCTCTGGGCCTGCACCGAGACGGTAAACTGCTCGCCTGAACGCAGGGACTGGCGATAGTCGATCTCCGCGCGAACGACAACGATGATGACTCCCTGGTCGGTAAGTTCCGCAAAACTCGTGCCTCGATATTCCAGATATTCATGGCGCGCGTGTTCGAGATAGTTGAGATAGATGGCATTGTTGACTATGCCCTGCATGTCGCACTCATAGTCTCTTACTTTCATCTCAACCTTGAAAAGCCCCGCCATCAATCTATGCTCCTGATACAACACTGGGAGCCTATCCTATTTAGCAGAGCACTGATACAGCCCGACCGACTCGCGCCGGCAGCTATTCGGAGCCAAGATGCGCCAGTTCGTATACACTGTCAGAACGCACTTCCCGAACAACAGGTGAAAATCATGCCTGCAACAAGAATAACAATAGTACTGGTTTGTGCCTGCCTGGGCGTTACCTATGCACTTGCCCAGGAATCGCCAGGCGCAACATTTCGACCGCTCACCCAACAACAACTCAATAATCCTGCACCGGAAGACTGGCTGATGTGGCGGGGAAATTATGCAAACTGGGGTTATAGCCCACTGAATCAGATCAATCGCGCTAACGTTGATCAACTTCGCCTCGCCTGGTCCTGGGCATTCGCCCCGGCCGCTCCCGGCAGCAACGGCATGCAAGTCGAGCCTATTGTTTATGATGGCGTGCTCTATATTCGCCATTCCGATGAGAAATATTCTGCTCATGATGCAGCAAGCGGAGATCTGCTCTGGCAGTACTCTCGCCCGATCGCCGAAGAAATCATGCAGGGCAATACGCGGCTTACCATTCACCGCGGCCGGGGTGTTTTCCTTTACCAGGACAAACTCATTTCCCACGCTACCGATGGCATGTTATTCGCCCTTG
>CAYTLI010000148.1:0-6672 GCA_964438455.1 uncultured Pseudohongiella sp. | reverse complement strand
TCGGTTTGTCGGCGCTGACATTGGTCGCAGCCTGCACAACAACTGACGTTGAGCGGGATGATGTGCCTGTCCTCACGGATTCACAGCTCGAGCAGTACAATGCCCAGGCGGAGCCGAATGATCGCATCTATTGTGAAGATGAAGCACAACTGGGTTCTCGCCTCATCCGCCGCGTCTGCTACCGGGTGGGTAACGAGCAAGTCCGACAGCAAGCCCAGCTTGACTGGCTAGGCAACTGGATCGAATAAAGCCGGCCAAACCTCCCGAAAACCTCCACGCGATCACATTATCCCAATGTGATCACCGTTAGCTTTGCCCTGTCCAAACTACTTTGCTCCAGCATCTATGTGCCCCTGCGGCCCGAATAGCTTTTCTGGACATTTCCTTCATTAATTAGTCCTGTTTCCAGAGTCTCTCGTTGCTAGTTTTATTCGCAACTCGCCATTGAGTTGGATGTGTAAGTAATCGGTACACATAAAGAGTAATAGTCGAGAGAAGCGACAGCGGCATAAAAAAATAAATATTTTGTAACCTTTGGTAATACCCCATCGTCAAAGACATTAAATAGCGTACACAACTCAGGACAACAAACTCATTTTTAGGAGAGATAGTGATGAATAAATTTGTTAAGCCATTTGTATGTCTTGTCGCATTAGCGATTCCTGCATTAGCCAGTGCCACCGTGCAGTCTGATGTAATTTCAATTCAGGAAGTAAAGATCACTTATGATCCTTCTGAAGTGATTACCAATTATGGATTCGCCGAGGTAGAAAGAAAAATTCGTGACGCTGCTGAAAAGGTCTGTGGCCTACCAGGTAAAACCAGCGGCCGAAATGGCACTATTCGCCAGATGATGGAAAGTCGTCAGTGCTATGAGCAAGCAGTCTCCACTGCGCTTTCTGAAGTCACAGAAATGGCTGCGCAACTCAACAAGCGAGTTGCAACTAACTAGTTCTTGAAAGTGTGCGTTATGGCAGGCCTTGCTCTCCCCGGGTGAGGCCTGCCGACTTTTTAAGTCCCAGCACAACCACCTCAACATCAGTGTGCATGGCGTTTCAATCTTGGGTAGAATGAATCTCGATTCAGCACTATGACTAGTGCAGAATAGATTAGTTTTCACACCCAACTTCGAAGCACGACATGTCTGCACAGACCGAACTCCCCAGCTTCTCCCTCAATAAGGACCTGAACCAAAAGGCCCTTGCCAAGACTTTCAAGCGCGAGGGAAAGATTTCCATTGCAGATATCCTCAGCAAGGAGAGCGCAATCGCGATCACCGAGAATCTTCTTGCCCGCAAGGAATGGAATCTCGTGTTCAGAAATCAGGGCAAGCACTATGATATCTCGGCTACCGGATTCGACAGTCTGGGAGCATCGGATCAAGACGAGTTCAAGCAGTCTATTTATACCAGTGCGCAGAATGATTTCGGATACATGTATAAAAACTACCCCATCTTCGACCTGGTCGAGTCTGGAAACTGTGATCCTCTGCTGCAGCACTTCCTGGAATTCGTTAACAGCGAGCAGGTGCTGAGCAGCATTCGCCGAATCACCGGCCTGGACAATATTGAATTTGCCGATGCACAGGCGACGCGCTATGAACCGGGTCATTTCCTGACTTCCCATGACGACAACCTGGCTGACAAGAACCGCCTGGCTGCATTCGTTTTCAACCTGACCCATGACTGGTTGCCGGATTGGGGCGGCAATCTTATGTTTTATGATGAAGACAATAATGTAGAACAGGTTTTTGTTCCCAAACTCAACTCACTCTCACTATTCCTCATTGGCAACAAACATGCCGTGAGCCTGGTCTCTCCTTTTGCGAAACGGCCAAGGTTGTCAATCACCGGGTGGTTTCGGTATCGATAGTCAATCGCTCTCTACTTGCATCGATAGCCCATTGGTTCAGTGCTCGCCAACTAAATCATGAATCTACAACAGTCGCTACAAACTGCCGCCACGCTCTTCAACCAGGGGCGCCTTGAGGAAGCCAAAGCAATTTGCCTGCAGATTCAACAACAGGCACCCAGATCGATTGACAACATTCACCTGCTCGCCTTGATACACAAGAATCAAGGCGAATCGAAGACAGCGGAAAAATATTTCAAAACCTGCCTGCAATTAGATGCAAAGCGGCCTGACATTCTCAGCAACCTCGGCAATCTCTACCGCAGTGAAGGCAGTATTTCCGAAGCAAGCACCTGTTACGAGAATGCGCTCGAGATCGACCCAAAATTTCGCCCTGCCCGCCTCTCCCTTGCGAGGCTGTGCAATGACAACGAAGACCACTCTGCTGCGGTTAATCACGCACAGTTCCTCTTGAACCAACAACAAACAGATCACGAGGCCCTGGTTGCTCTGGCAAATGGCTTGCGCGGCCTGCAACGGTTTGATGAAGCCGAAGCAGCCTATCGGAAGTCTTTACAACTAAATCCTGACTATGGCGCTGCCAGTCATAATCTGGGAGCCATGTATGTACAGATCAATCGAATTCCGCAAGCCATAGAGAGACTGGACCATGCGATATCCAATGGTATACGAGGAACCACAGTCCAGCTGAACTATGCTACAGCCTTGATGGCACAAGGTGAGTATGAGCGGGCAGAGTCGATGCTGATGGATGCGATCAATGCAGATACCACCGACACGAAACTTCTGGATCTCATCACCAAACTGCGCTTTATGCGTGGCGATGAGGACTTCACCAACGCCTATCAAAATTCTATCTCCAGGCAACCTGCCAATACTGGATTGAGAATATCTTTCGCCACCTTGTTACAGGGCGCTGAGGAATTCGATCTAGCCGAAAATATCCTCAACGACTACTTGAGAAATTATGGAGAAGATGCCGGAATTCACTATGCGCTGACTGCCGCGCAAACGCTGTCAGGTAAATTTGCGCCCGCACTGCAAAACGTCCAGATCGCTGAACGCATGGATGGCAATGATCATCGATCGCTGCCGCTGAAGATCGACGCGCTGATGTGCCTGGGCCGAGCAGACGAGGCCAAGCCACTGATTGCGCTGGGTCGCAGTCGTTATCCACTGGATCAATGGTATATCGCGATGGAGGCGACGGCAGCGAGATTACTTCATGATCCTCGATACCACGAGCTATACAACTACGATGAATTTGTCCAGGAACACTACCTGAATCCACCGGAAGGGTGGAGCTCCACGGCAGAGTTTAACCGGGACTTGTTGGCGGTGCTCAAACAGCGCCATCGCTTCACTGCCCATCCCCTGGACCAGAGTTTGCGTCATGGCACGCAGACCCCTACCAGCCTGATCTGGGATAGTGACCCCCTGATCAAGTCTTTCCTGAGTTGTATCGAGGAGCCAATAGCCAATTACAGAGCAAGCCTGCGGGACGACGACGAGCATCCGCTTCTGTCCCGCAATCATGGAACAGCTAAATTGAAAGGTTGTTGGTCAGTGTGCCTCAGGCAGAATGGTTTTCATCTAAACCATGTGCACCCGGAAGGATGGCTGAGCTCGGCTTACTATGCAGAAACACCTGGGGAAATTGATACCACCGATGAGCATGCAGGGTGGTTACAATTTGGTGAGCCCCGTTTTAATGTGCCGGGCGCAACCGCCGAACGGTTTGTAAAACCCGAACCCGGCAAACTTGCGCTTTTCCCTTCCTATATGTGGCACGGCACGGTGCCAATCAAAGGCACCGATCCGCGGATTACCATCGCGTTTGATGTGATTACTGCTGACTATTAGAGAGCAAAAACTGTCGGCGCTCCAGCAGTTTGCCCCAGTTTTCCAGGCTGAACAGATGAGCAAAGATAAATGACAGATAGCCCGACTGATGCAACTCCTTTAGTGTATCTCCTGCAAG
The DNA here is from genome assembly GCA_964438455.1 of uncultured Pseudohongiella sp. GTDB lineage: Bacteria > Pseudomonadota > Gammaproteobacteria > Pseudomonadales > Pseudohongiellaceae > UBA9145. The sequence goes on along the minus strand of CAYTLI010000148.1, from coordinate 2,819 downwards.
CTCATTGAGTTTTTGAGGATTCACGGCGTAGTAACTGGCAAACGCCTGTTGATTCTCCCCGTCGCCTGCTTTTGCTTCCTGTAATGAGAGAAGTTCCAACTCGTTTAGCTTGTTGACGAAGTCAATCGTTCGTTGCCGTTCCGCTTCCATCTGCTGACAGAACTCCACCATTTTGCTGGTATTTTCAGCCAATTCATCATCACTAAAAAATGGAAATTGCGCGTCCTCGGTTATTGCGGGAGAGGCCCTGTCTATTACCAGGGCAAACTTGTCATTCTCCCCACGGGCGAGAGCATAGGGGTATCGTCTTAGATAGGCTGGAATATAGTGAGATGGAGCCCAGCGTCCCTGGTCGTCGACGAACATATTCACATCCTGCACTACCGACACTGCCGCAAATATCTGTGGCTGATCACCACTGGCAAATACCACCGGATAACTCTTCTGAGCGGACGAAATTTCACTTGCTACCAGAGGGATGGTGTTGGTCTTGCTGGCGAAATCAAATGGTCTCTCGGGTGGCGAAATGCCTAGCGAACCGTGATCTTCCCTGGTCAGGATCTGCGGCTTCTCGTAGAGGAACATGCTCTGTTCCGGTAGCTGCAGAGTCGTATATCCACCCTCAATTTTTGCGTCGTCGCTCATAACCTGTATTTCTCGAATTATAAAAAGTCGTAATCATAGCCGGATTCACCAGCTGTATTCAGCTCTTTTTTGGCAGCGGTTCCGCTATACGCCTTTTCTGCCCGACAAATGCCAACCGATCAGCTGCTCTCCCTCATCGCTCTCAATCTTCAACGGCTCAGGCTCGAGCATGTCCAGACCCAAAGCCGTGTAGCGGTCCATCCAGGCGGATATCGCTGAATCATCGAGTGCCACCGATCGCATCTGCTGCAGACGCTGCTGATCGGCCAGTAGCCTGGTTTGCATCGTGGCAACCAGTTCCCTGGCACTACCCTCTCCAGAAGCTCCACCGCTATTGAGCAATTCGATAGCATGGTCGATGCCACTGAATATTTGCCCACTGACTTTGCTGGTTTGGTAGGCAGAGCTGTCAAGATACTCCCCACCACTTTGTTCCAGTGCAGAGAGCTTGATCTCACCCGCGCAATACCGCTGAGCCATATCTACCAACCCGCCTTGCCTCAATAAGCCCGAGACCTCTTCCAGGTGTCGCATGGCTGGCTGCACTATGGCGCTTTGCTGATGATGGATGAGGAAATTCAGCATTCCTGATGGACGCAATACTCGCGCAACCTCCGTGCTGGACGGCTGCAGATTTGCGTACTCTATGCCGAACTGGCTTACGACGGCATCACAGGATTGATCAGCGAACGGCAGGCTGGTAACACTGGTACCTGCGTGGAAGTTGACCTTGCCCAATTCAGGATATTGACCAGCGAGCCTCTCTGGCGCGATATCGGCCTGATCAACAGCGCTTATCTGCAGATCAGGGCTGGCCTGTAATAACAGCAATGCAACAATGCCGTTACCACAGGCGAGATCGAGGACCTGTGCCGAAGTCTCAAGCTGTTCAGCCACCTGCTGCCAAAACAACGCCAGCTGTTGCCTGTCGCTTTCCGACTGCGCCGCGATACAACTCTGCAGATTTTCGCCTTGCCAATAGAGAGACCAGGGATCCATCGATACTGCTGCCTTTGGAATTTGAACCGTGATGGTAGCAAATGCGCGATTGGAGCATAATCCTGATATGACTGATGCAAGCATGAGCCCAACGATGGCTCAACAGTTTGAACTCTGCGGCAAAGGATTTTCTGCAGAGCATGCCGGGCGCCTGGAACAAGCGGTATCGTTATATCGACAGGCTCTATTGCTGGATAGCAGCAACCCGACACCCTATCTCTATCTGGGCTATGCGCGCGCCTTACTCGGCCAGCTGGAAGCTGCTGTGCAGACATATTCTATTGCCGCAGATATCACTCCCAACACTGTGAATGCCTGGCGAAACCCTGAGGTGCCAGCCGACATGCGACAACGCTCCGAGCATGCGGACAAGAGTTTGCGTGCCCACTTCACCCAACTGCACAGGAGCGCGATGGAAGAATTTCAGCAATCGAATCCGGGGGCCGACATTGAACGCATCCACGCTGCTGTCTGGTGCGCAACCCATGATACGGAGTTTGAGTATCGTGATGCAGAGCAACGGCCCCATTTGTTCTATGTACCGGATCTTGCTCCAATTGCGGTATTCGATGCTGCCAACTATGCCTGGTGCGTTGAGCTGGAAGCGGCGACCGATCAGATCAGGGAAGAATTCATTACGCTGTGGCAGGATCCGGAAGTCAGCGGTAAACCTTATATAGATAGCGGCTCCACGTTTCTTGACTCCCAATGGCAGGCGCTGGTCAACTCCAATATCTGGTCCTCGTTACATCTGTACAAACACAACGAACGATTTGAAGACCTGATCGCGAAGGTGCCCGTCACCCACTCAAGACTCGCGAATGTCCCCCTGCTCGAGACTTACGGACAACCGCGCGAAGCGCTGTTCTCAGTGCTGGAAGCGCAACAACACATACCGCCGCACTACGGCCTGGCGAACACCGATATGACAGCGCATCTGCCGCTGCTCAATCCTGAAGATTCAGCGATCAAGGTCGCGGGCAACACCTATCCCTGGCAGGAAGGCAAGCTGTTCCTGTTCGACGATGCCTATCTCCATGAGAGCTGGAACAGGGGTGACAAAACGCGGGTGAATCTTCTGTTTGCCGCCTGGCATCCGGATTTGACTGAGGACGAGCAGAATGCGGTCGCATGCACTTTCGAACGGAGGGACGCCTGGAATCAGGCACGCAGGG
>CAYTLI010000147.1:0-6750 GCA_964438455.1 uncultured Pseudohongiella sp. | reverse complement strand
ACCGGGCTGGTGGTAAAACAGATAGTGCCCTGGGCGTGCTTGCCACTGTCCTTAACTGCACGCATGGCCGTTTCGATGTTGCGCAGATCATTCAGCGCATCGAAAACGCGAAACACATCAATGCCATTGTCGGCAGACTTCTGTACGAAGGCAGCAACAACATCATCCGCGTAGTGTCGGTAGCCCAGCAGGTTTTGCCCGCGCAGCAGCATCTGCAATCGGGAATTGGGCAGCGCAGCTCTCAGTTGTTGCAGTCGTACCCAGGGATCTTCCTTAAGAAAACGAATACAGGCGTCGAAGGTAGCGCCACCCCATACCTCCAGGGACCAGAACCCGGCGGTGTCGAGCTTGTCGCAAATTGGCAGCATGTCCTCCGTTCGCATTCGTGTCGCGATCAGTGACTGGTGGGCATCACGAAGAATGACTTCTGTAACCTGGATGCTTTTGCTGCTCATGATGGGTCCTTTGTTTCTCTTATTGCTCTGCTTACAGGCCTGCGTATGCTGCTATTGCAGCCGACAAGGCCAGTGCGACATCACTGGGATGACGCTTGTCAGAATATTTTGACAGTTCCGGGTGATTGACCACGAAGCTGGTATCGAATTCCCGGTTCTGAAATTCTTCGTGCTTGAGTATCTGTTGATAATAGTTTGCCGTGGTACGGATTCCATGCAGGCGCATATCGTCGATGGCACGTTGTGCCCGATGCACGACTTCCTCCCAGGTTAATGCCCAGACCACCAGCTTCAGACACATGGAATCGAAGTAGGGTGGTATCTCATAGCCAGTATAAATTGCAGTGTCGACCCGCACGCCGGGTCCTCCCGGTGCGTAATAGTGGGTGATGCGACCGAAGCTGGGCAGGAAATCATTCTTCGGGTCTTCTGCATTAATGCGTAGCTGAATTGCGTAGCCGCGATAACTGATGTCCTGCTGTTGGTAAGACAGCGGTTTACCTTCGGCAATGCGCAACTGTTCGCGCACGATATCTACGCCGGTAATCTGTTCGGTAATAGTATGTTCCACCTGAATGCGTGTGTTCATTTCCATGAAGTACACGTCTTCACCGGCAAGTAAAAACTCCACCGTGCCGGCACTGCAATAGCCCACGGCCTGCGCTGCTTTTACTGCCAGTTCGCCCAGGTGATTGCGCAGGTCTTCATCGATCTGTGGGCTAGGCGCAATCTCAATCAGTTTTTGATTACGTCGCTGGATTGAACAATCGCGCTCATAGAGATGAATCACGTTGCCCTGGGAGTCTGCAAGCACCTGCACTTCGATATGCTTCGGATTGACGATGCATTTCTCCATGAACACTTCGGCAGATCCGAATGCCTTGGTGGCTTCGGAAATTACCCGAGGGAATTGTTTACGCAGATCCTCGGCATCATCACAGCGCCGAATACCGCGTCCACCGCCTCCGGAAGTCGCCTTCACCATCACCGGGTACCCAATTCGCTCCGCCTCGGCCAGCGCTTCCTCCACATCAGCCAGGTTCCCCTCTGATCCGGGAGTCACCGGCACACCTGCGGCGATCATCGCCTTGCGCGCCTGAGTCTTGTCTCCCATTTTCTGGATGACCTCGGAGCTGGGGCCGATGAACTTCACCCCTTTCACTTCGCAGAGTCGGGCCAGTTCGGGATTCTCGGAGAGAAATCCGTAACCGGGATGGATGGCATCGCATCCGGTTTCTACCGCCAGGTTCACAATCCGCAAGGGGTCGAGATAGCCGGCAAGGGGGTCGCTACCCAGTGAATATGCCTCGCTGGCACGCTTGACGAACAGTCCATAGCGGTCCGGCTCTGTGTACACCGCCACAGAGCGGATATTCTGCTCCGCACAGGCACGCACGAGGCGCAGGGCGATCTCGCCCCGATTGGCTATGAGAACTTTTTTGATGGTGGATTCAGTCATCGGGGCGTTATTAAACACACTTCGCCAAATGGAAGCAAACCCCTGTTTGCGCACGAGTTTTTTAATCTATAATGACGCCGAAGAAATTCGTTGCTGGAATATATGTTTCAGTGGCGAGAATGAATTTGCATTAGGAACTAAATATGGAATTCGATACCGCCGCACTTTCCGCCCTGGCAGTCACCTACGGACTAAGACTCGTCTCGGCCCTCATTGCCCTCGTCATCGGTCTCTACATCGTCAAGCTTGTTGTCGGTGTGATTCGCAAACTTCTGGAAAAGAGCAATACCGACCCTTCGCTCACCGGTTTCATTCGCAGCCTGGTTTCCATCCTGCTCAAGGTCATGGTCTATATCACGGCCATCGGCATGCTGGGCGTAGAGATGACTTCCTTCATTGCCATTCTCGGTGCCGCAGGCCTGGCGGTAGGTATGGCATTGTCGGGCACGCTGCAGAATTTTGCTGGCGGCGTGATGATCCTGCTGTTCAAGCCTTACAAGGTTGGAGATTTCATCGAGGCCCAGGGTTATTCCGGTTCAGTAAAAGAGATACAGATCTTTATTACCATCCTGACCACGCCGGATAACAAGACGGTCATGATTCCCAATGGTCCGCTGGCCACTGGTTCCCTGATCAATTACTCGGCACAACAAACCCGCAGGGTGGACTGGACCTTTGGCATCGCCTACGGGGATGACCTGGACAAGGCCTACGAAGTGCTGAAGAAATTTATCGCGGAAGACGAACGCATCCTCAAAGAGCCAGAGCCATTCATGGCGCTGCATACGCTCGGTGATTCATCGGTGAATATCGTGGTCAGGGTCTGGGTAAACGCCGCAGACTACTGGGCTGTTCACTTCGACATGAATGAGAAGGTCTATCGCAACTTCGAGAAAGAAGGCCTCAGCATTCCCTTTCCACAAATGGATATACACGTCCACAAGGATTGATCGGGTACTTCCGCAGAGTGCCTAGTGATTTAGCTGCTCACGCAACTGAGACACCAGGCGCTCCGCTGCACGGCGGGATTGTCGATTAATCTTCAATCGTAACTTTCCGCCAGCACTGCCCGGTGTATTGCCGAAGCAGCGCAGGTTCTTGCCACTCAACACCAGATCGGTAGTCCACAACCCTTGTTCGATGCGTGCGTTGGTCAGGTCCTTTATTGAAACCTCGGCAACCTTAACTTTGGTTTTCAAAAAACCCAGCATCGTATCCAGGGTCTGGTATTCGATGATGATCCTGTCGTCTTCCAGATTGACGACACCCTGGGACTCAGACAACCCCATCGGATCCGGCACTGTAAAGCCAACGATATTGTCGTCTTCAAAAAACTGGCGGTACTTGGCGTTTGCCACATGCTCGGTTCGCTCCATGGCAATTTCCACGAACCCGGGCGCATAGCGAAGTCCGGCATAGTGGCCCAGCAGAAACAATCCCCAACCGAAGATCACGTAGAGTGACCAGGCTGTATCACTGCTGCCGAATACATTGAGTGTGACACAGAACAGGTTGACGCCGATGAACAGTATGCAGTGGGTACGGAATCGTGCCCACAGGTAACGCTCCTTGTCCCGCGCTGACTGCTCATCTTCCAATAGCTCTACGGCACGATCTACTCGTTCACTGTCCACGCCAACTTCCCTGGCGATGGAGATCAGTTCCTCGTAATCGACAGCATCATCTTTGTTGCCTGATTCGTCCTGCAGGCTGAGACGGATGATCTCGGCAACCTCTTCGCTGCTGTATTTCCGTTCGGTCGGTGAGCTGGATTCAGTAGCAGTTTCCTGCTCGTCCGTTGTTTCGGTTTTGGATTCGTCCATTTGCGAGGGCATTTCCATACCTCCTCCCGTTAATTGATTCTGCATCTGGCTCCAGCCGAATGCCAGCCCGGCGCTCATCGCCATATTCCTGTTGATTCAGCAACAATTGCGCCAATCTGACTGAAAGTGCTGCCAGGCCCCATGAGGCGGGCGCCTGACGCACATTCTCAGACCCATTCCATGTTTCCTGAGCCCCAGCTTCATGTGTAAATCGCCAAGTAGTGGTGAATCTTGCCAATTTTCCGTCGCCCAGTGGCTTTTACTGGTTGTTTGTTGGCTGACAATATACCTATACTCCTTTTGCATGCTCAGAGGTCGGTGTCTCGCGCCGAAGCCAGGGAATCAGTAGTACAAAAATTGAGCAGCCACAAGAATAACGAGAACAATAAGACCCTTTCACGAGAATCCAGTAAATGTCAGAAGTAATTTCCCAGTACGGAATGGTACTGCTCGCACTCGCATGCCTGTTTGGCTTCTTTATGGCCTACGGTGTTGGTGCAAACGATGTGGCAAACGCGATGGGTACATCCGTTGGAGCCCGAGCAATAACGATCAAGCAGGCAATAATAATTGCCATGGTGTTTGAATTTGCGGGCGCTTATCTGGCGGGTGGAGAAGTCACTTCAACGATCCGATCCGGCATAATCGATGCTGAGACCGCGGGATTCGATGCCAATCCGGAGTTGCTTGTTTATGGCATGCTTGCTTCACTACTCGCTGCCGGTTGCTGGTTACTTATTGCGTCATTGCGGGGATGGCCCGTCTCTACCACTCATTCGATTATCGGAGCGATCATCGGTTTTGCAGTGGTGGGAATTTCTGCTGACGCAGTCGTTTGGGGACAGGTTGTATCGATCGTTGCCAGTTGGGTAATCTCGCCAGTCTTCTCGGGCACCATAGCATTTTTCCTCTTTCTCAGTGTGCAATGGCTGGTGCTGGACACAGATGACCCCTTCGCGAATGCCAAAAAGTATATTCCCGGCTATATATTCCTCGTTGGCTTTACCATCGCCATGGTGACTCTGATCAAGGGCTTGAGGCACATCGGGCTCGACCTGAGTTTTGGGCAGGCGGTAGTTTATTCGATAGGGGCAGGGGTGGTGACCATGTTGATCGGTTTCTTTATCCTGCGCAGAATCAAGGACGTGCCAGATGAGGACCCTGATAACCGCTTTGCCAGCCTGGAGCGACTGTTTGGTGTATTGATGATATTTACCGCCTGCTCTATGGCCTTCGCCCACGGTTCGAATGATGTGGCCAATGCAATCGGCCCGCTAGCGGCCATCAACGGTGTGATCCAGAGCGGCGGTGTGTTTGATACCAGATCATCTCTGCCTCCTTGGATCTTGTTGCTGGGCGCTACAGGTATCGTTGCCGGTCTGGCGACCATGGGTTATAGAGTAATAGTCACTATCGGGCGCAATATCACTGAACTGACCCCGAGCCGGGGATTTGCCGCAGAATTGGCAGCCGCAACAACGGTGGTGATTGCCTCCGGCACTGGTATACCCGTTTCCACCACCCATACTCTGGTCGGCGCAGTTCTCGGGGTCGGCGTTGCCCGGGGAGTTTCGGCATTAAATCTGGGAGTCGTGGGCAAGATTTTCCTGTCCTGGATCGTCACCTTGCCGGTGGGCGCGGTGCTCTCAATAATATTCTTCTATCTACTCCGATTTATATTTGGATAGAATTTCAGTCATCGTCTACTTTCAGGTGAAACCCTATGTCCAATGTAATAATGGATCTGCTGGCAAAGTCTCCAATCCAGCCTTTGCAGGAACACATGAGCAAGGTCTGCCATTGCATTGTGTTGCTGGAAGAATTTCTGCAAGCATCCTCTGCGAGAGATTGGGAGACAGCAGCCTCTCTGCAAGGCCGGATTGTTGAGGCCGAGAATGAGGCAGACGAAATCAAGAACTCAATCCGTGCAAACCTGCCGAAATCCGTGTGGATGCCTTTTGCACGATCAGATGTAATCGAGTTGCTTACGATTCAGGATCGATTGGCCAATAAGGCCAAGGATATTGCCGGCCTGATGCTCGGCAGGAAGATGGTCTTTCCGGACAGCCTGGCAAGCCCCATGCTGGAAATGTTTCAGCACAGCAAGGATGCGGCATTCAAGGCGAAGGATGCTATAGGAGAGCTGGACGAGTTGCTGGAAACAGGCTTCTCCGGCAAAGAAATCAGCCTCGTTCAAACACTGCTGGATCGACTCAACGAGATTGAGAACAAGAGCGATGCCTCTCAGGTTACAGTCAGGGCCGATTTGATGAAGCTGGAAGCTGATCTTCCTCCCGTGGATGTCATGTTTCTCTACCGAATCATCGTGCTCATAGGCGATCTTGCGGATGTCTCCCAGCGCATTGGCAACCGCTTGCTGCTGTTGACCTCGAAATAGGCTGCCCCGGGCTTTATTGCCAGATTTGTAATATTTCTGTCACATTCTTTCCCTATAGTCTCAGCTAACTAATCCACTTCATTTTGATACGCTGAGGCCGGGCATGATTGCTAATTTCAGGCGCATTTCATTCTTCTTTCTATTAATAGCTTCCTTCGCGCCCGGTTTGGCTGTGGCGGCGGAGATCGATGCTTCGATTCCCGAATACTCCCAGGTAAGCGGAGTGTCAGGGAATCTCTCCAGTGTCGGTTCCGACACCCTTGCTAACCTGATGACGCTTTGGGCTGAAGAGTTCAAGCGTTTCTATCCAAATGTAAATATCCAGGTGCAGGCCGCAGGATCTTCGACGGCGCCACCCGCCCTGACTGAGCGTACCTCCAACTTCGGTCCCATGAGTCGCGAGATGAAGGACAATGAGATCGAAGCCTTCGAATCCCGTTACGGTTACAAGCCAACAGCGGTACCTGTGGCCATCGATGCCCTGGCCGTTTTCGTGCACAAAGACAACCCCGTTCCTGGCATGACTCTCGAACAGGTTGACGCGATTTTTTCTTCTAACCAGCGCTGTGGTTACTCGCAGTCAATTGCGAACTGGGGACAGCTCGCGATGCGTGG
>CAYTLI010000146.1:0-6755 GCA_964438455.1 uncultured Pseudohongiella sp. | reverse complement strand
GAAGTTGTCTTCCAGCCCGGGTTGATCAAACAGAAACACCGCAATCTCGTGAATCTCCTTCGATTCACTGTGCATGAACGGCATATAGAGAAAGCCTTTCTGCCGGTCCTCCAACTCCTTGTCGAACTTGCGTCGTACTGCTTCCTGGGCCAGCACCAATGCCAGCGTGTCGTAAGCAAATGCCTGCGGGGTGTCGCGAAACATGTTGCGGGAGAACTGGTCCAGCACGATGATCTCGGCCAGGCAGTCCAGTGGGTGCTCGCGCCAGGTATAGAGCAGGCCCTGAGCGGCCTGCTCATGAGTCTCACCGAATCGTTCGCGTATCAGGGCATCAAATTCGGGATCTTTCTTGAAGCGCTGCCTGGGCTCGATCTCCTCGAACCAGAACTGGATCACATCGCGGGCTGACATGGGGCATCTCTCTCCTTCTTTTTTGAGAATTATCGACAGGGGCCAGCAATCGTTAAAGGAATCAGAACCAAATTTCAGGCAAAAGAAAAGGCTCCGGGGGAGCCTTTTCTTATCCTGCTGAACTTACTGTGATTGAGCCTCAGGCCGTACTGGCGTAGGCAATTGAAAGAGGCTCTTTCTCGCGTCTGCCAAGAGTAATCCATTTCTGCACAAACGGGTTGTCCATCATGGTTTGCAGATAGGTGTTGGCGTCGGTGCTCAGTTCCGCGCCATAACGATCGAAACAAACCGCTATCGGTGCAAACATGCAGTCGGCGATGGAGAAGCGACCAAACAGATAATTTCCTGTCTCACCAAAACGCCTTCGTGTACAACTCCAGATTGCATCTATACGCGCTATCTCGTTTGCCAGTGCATCCGAAGGTTGCAGACGATAGGAGGCTTTGCAATTCATCGGCCAGTCCGCTTTCAGATGCGGAAACTCGGAGTGTATTTCCGCGCTGATTGAGCGCGCGCAGGATTTACGCTTCGGGTTGCCAGGCCAGCCACCGCCGTTTATCAACTCTTCCGAAATGTATTCACAGATCGCAAGTGAATCCCATACCGTAACCTCCTTGTGCAGCAGTACAGGGACCTTCAGCGATGGCGAGTACGGACCCAGCTTCTCTGCGGTGTTGTCCTGGTACAGAGCGATCTGGATTTCTTCGAAGTCCACATCGAACATCTTCAATAACAACCAGGGACACATGGACCAGGAAGAATAGTTCTTGTTACCAATCACGAGTCTCACATCTTTCATCGAACTTCTCCGTTCATTCTCTGCGACCGGGAATCTGTCTACTGACCCTGGGTCAGCATCTGCTTGCTGGTGTCAATCAGTCTTACCAGCACACGCCTGTCAAAGAAATCCGTTTCGAAACTCTGGGTGCTATGCAGAGGTTGCGTTTCACCGTAAGCAACCGAGTTTATTTCTGACTCTTCAACACCCAGCGCGGAGATAAACTGCTTCACTGAGTTGCTGCGCTGCCAGGAAAGATTAAGGTTGTCTGCTGCTTCGCCATTACGGTCGGCGTAGCCAGTTACTTCCAGTGCGCTGTTGGGGAGTTGTTGCGCCAGTTTCACAAGCGCGCTCAATTGATCCTGGTAGTGGTCTTCTATGTTGCTTGATCCACTACGAAAATGAATCGAGATTGCGGTGTTGTCGAACAGGGGATTCTGCTGGCCGCTGTCGAGGAAAGCGGGCAGAACCTGTGTCGGACTTCTGCGCAGATCATCCAGTTCGCGTAGGGCGATCTGTTTTTCTTCTTCGAGCAGGGAGACTTCCTTGCGCATGCGGTCCATTTCCAGTTGCATGGCAACCCAGTCACCCTGCATCTCGTCATAGTCCTTGCGCGTTACCCATCCGTCACCAAGAAAGGCGCCCAATGCTGCCCCAACGATGGCGCCGGGAGGACCGCCAACCGCAGCACCGATTGCGGCACCGCTAATGAAGCCAGTGGTTTCTTCCTGACTGGGCAGGTCCTTGTCATAAGACGCTGGTCTGGCATCGGCATAACTGCTACCGACGATGGTGAAGGAGACGAGAGCTGCGAGCAGCAATCCAGGTTTTGTGATCATAGCCGTAATTCCTTGTGCTGGAGGGGAATAAACTTCGTTAAAAAGCATCTAATGCGCTGTTAACTCATTCTGAAGGGAGGCCGACAGACCGTACCTCCGCTTATGGAGGCCTATTAAACAGGGTGTTTCTTACGGCTGGCGGGATGTATTGGGGCTATGTGGTGATTAAATATGGCAGAATCATGGCAATGTTTACCCTTGCCAAACCAATCCTGCGCTTCCCGCGTCAAATGGGGTATATTCGCGCTAAATCACTGATAATCAATGAAAAGTACGGATACACCTTAAGAGCAAGTGAGAGCTATGAGTAGAAGAATCGCAATCGTGGAGGACGAGGCGGCAATTCGTGAGAATTACGCCGATGTGCTGCGCAAGCAGGGTTATGAAGTGCAGACTTACGCGAACCGTAAGGATGCCATGTCGGCTTTTGATATCCGCCTGCCCAACCTCGCGATCATAGACATTGGCCTGGAGAATGAGATCGATGGCGGCTTCACCCTGTGCCAGTCGCTGCGCTCCCTGTCCGACACCCTGCCGATAATCTTCCTCACTGCCCGCGACAATGATTTCGATACGGTGAGTGGGCTGCGCATGGGAGCGGATGACTACCTTACCAAGGACATCAGCCTGCCTCACCTCACCGCGCGAATCGCTGCGCTGTTTCGTCGCCTCGACGTGATCGACCAACCGCCGTCACCGGAAAACCTGTTGCAACGCGGCAAGCTCTCTCTGGACATCGGTCGCTTGACCGTGCAATGGGATGGGCAGGCGATACCGCTTACGGTAACAGAATTCTGGATGGTGCACGCGCTGGCAAAATATCCCGGACACGTGAAGAGTCGCCAGGTGTTGATGCAGGAATCCAAGATTTTTGTCGATGGCAGCACAATCACCTCGCATATCAAACGCATTCGCAAGAAGTTCATGCAACTCGATGCAGACTTCGATTGTATTGAAACGGTTTATGGCATGGGGTATCGCTGGAACGTTGAGGCAGCACCCACTCACTAATCACGATGCTCCTCTGAGCACATAATAAACTCTGATCTCCACTATGAGCCTGGCACTGAAAAGTCCATTCGGTATTCGATCAAAACTGGTGTTCCTGTCCAGTTTCCTGCTCGTTATTCCCTGGCTGGGCTATCAATATATTCTGGAAATGGAAGATGTCTTGCGCCGTGGACAGGAACAAACCGTTCTTGGTACAGCACAGGCGCTGGCTACCGCACTCAACGAACGACCCGAGTTATTTAACGAGGGCAACTACAGCCCAGCCACCCGTAGCCAGGATCTCTACGTTTATCCAATTTACTCGCCGATCTCCCTGGTCGATGGCTCGCTGAGCGATTGGGGCGAGTACCAGCAGTATGAAGTTGGCTATGACGCGCGGGATTATCTGCGCACCTCGCTGAATCCAGTGCGACCCTATAGCAAGGAAGAGACCCTGCAATTCAGAACCATGCTGGGAGACTACAACGGGTTTCTCTATGCGTATTTTAAAGTGACCGATGATCATGTGGTCTATCGTGACTCGGAAGCTCTGACCGTGCATCGCAGTGACTTCCTGCAGATCACCATGTTGTCGCGGGAAGGCAACGAAGTGAATCGTTATGTCATAGCACCCTATGAGGCAGAACCGATCTATCCTTTTAAGGTTCGACCCGATTATAGTGAACCCACATACGAGGAACGCATCATCGGGCAGTGGTATGACACTAACAATGGTTATGCGGTAGAGCTGCGTATACCCATGGAGATGCTGGGTGATCGCCTTGGCTTCGCCATCTTCGATGTCGACGATTCTGTTGCGCGCGATGTGAATACCGTCGTCGCCACTTATCGCGTTGATGATAGCGAGTTGCTTGGTTCCTTGCGCTTGCCGACTCCTGAAATCGATCGCATCGTCGCTGGTATGGGGCACAATAATTCGCGCATCCAGGTTGTGGATAGAAGCGGGCGTGTGCTGCTGACTGTAGGCGATATTCAGAGTGCAACAGGATTGTTGATCAGCCCTGACCCCGAAGAAAACCAGACCAACAAGTACTGGCTCTATGTGCAGGACAAGATTCTCAACCCTCTGTACTATCGGATTCTCTCCAAGCCCAGTAACGACTTCATCGATGAGCTCTATTCGGATGTGACGCGCGACGGCGCGCATATTGATTCCGCGTTGCAGGGTTCACCGATGACCCAGTTCCGCACCCTCGCGGACACAGAGACGCGATTGCTGGAAGCCGCACATCCGATCATCGCCAACAATGAAGTCATGGGCGCTGTGGTTGTCGATCAGAACATGAACGGCCTGCGTAGCTTTCGTAACCAGGCACTGGAGCAGTTGTTCAATACCATTCTCGCGGTAATGGTTATTGTCGTCTTTGGCCTTTTCTTTTTCGCCTCCAGAATATCGACTCGCATACGCGGGCTACGTAACCAGGCGGAAGGCATCATTGATGACAGTGGTCGCGTACAGAACACGATTGTGCCTTCCAGAAACTCCGATGAAATCGGAGACCTGTCGAGAAGCTTCTCCAACATCGTTGAGCGCCTGACCCAGTACACCAAGTATCTGGAAAACATGTCTTCACGACTCTCCCATGAGTTACGCACACCGGTGACGGTAGTACGTTCCTCGATTGAAAATCTCGGTATGGCGGAAAACAGCGAGGAGTCTGCGGTTTATATCGAGCGCGCCGAAGAAGGCATCAAGCGACTGAACCTGATCCTCACCAATATGAGTGAGGCCACACGTCTGGAACAGATGCTGCAAACTTCAGAGAAGGAAAAAATCAATCTCTGTGAAGTGGTCAGTGGCTGTGTCGAAGGCTACAAGCTGGCCTACACTGAAGCGAAGTTTGAACTTGATCTACCGAACTACGCGATCTACATCAACGGTGTGCCTGAATACATCGCACAGCTTCTGGACAAGCTGATAGCCAACGCCGTGGAGTTTTCCTATAAGGATCAACCTATCACCATTTATTGCCGCGCCCTGCGAGACCATGTTGTGCTCAAGGTAACCAATGCGGGGCCTTTCCTGCCGGAAGAGATGAAAGACCGCCTGTTCGATTCAATGATCTCTGTGCGTCCGCAGGAGAAACAGAATCAACCCCACCTGGGAATGGGATTACACATTGCGCGTCTGATAACCGATTTTCATGGCGGCAAGATTCGCGCGGAGAATCGACCCGACCGCGAAGGTGTGATTGTGTCGGTGGTTATTCCTCTCTACTACAACAAGTAGCTACCAGCGTCTGCTAGTCATCTCCGGTGTAGTAGTCCGGGGCATTGTCTTTCACCACCGGTGAGTCAGTAGACCAGGCGTGGCAGGTATTCAGCACGATCGGTCGCTTCTTGGGCGATTGTTCCTCCACAGGCTTGCCGCGCTTGCGTTGGCTCAGTATCGGCCAGATAGTTTGCATCGCCACGGTCGCCATGGGGAACAGCAGTTCGGTGAGATGAGTGCAACCCTGTACGCCACCGACCTTGGTTCGAATCGCCTTGCGCCAGCCCGGCCCCATCCTGATACCCACCAGGTTCTTGTACACCGGGGTAATGTTCGGACACACTTCGAACGGGCTATGGTCAGTCACCGCGACGATATCCTTTATCTCGAATGTCTCATCAATCGTTACCCGCAATAACATCTCATGCAGCGGTTCACCGATAGCGACGGTACCGCGCCACTTGTTGCTGAATTCATAAGTCTTGGTGTCGGTCATGTGGGCTTCGATGTCGAACAGGCCGTCCTCGCGTTCATAGCCACGGTAGTCGATGGCGCGGGTGTGGGCATGTCTTCTTGGAGAAGCTTCAGGCAATGGCATAGCTAGGCAACCTGTGTTTGCAGTGAGTAAATCAATGGTTTTGCAGTTCTGGGAATTGGTCTTCCGTGTACCAATGTAGGAATTACTGCAGGCTGCTAATTATATGATTAATACAATATAGCTGCATCTGGCGATTACTGAGGTTGCATGGAGCACGAGACGAAATGGTGGTGGGAAGTAAACTCAGGACACGCCGTGCGCGGCAGGGATGCCGCGCCCGAGCCCCCATGGATGGGTTCACGGCGTGCGTGGAGTGAGATTACTTCCCACCACCATTGATTCGCTGCATATGATCTGAAACTGATCACACCACAAGACCGCCAGATGTGCTGCCGAGGCTGTGTTAATCACAATCGATCGGGCATAATGCGCTGAAACTCTACAGGGGATTCACATGACTACTGCAACAGCCCGCCATATCCTGGTGAATACCGAAGAAGAATGCCAGCAACTGAAAGATCGCATCGAAGCCGGTGAAGACTTCGGCGACATTGCACGTGCCCACTCCACCTGTCCCTCGAAAGCGCAGGGCGGTGACCTCGGCCAGTTTGGTCCAGGCATGATGGTTAAAGAATTTGATGAAGTGGTGTTCAGCGCCGATATCAACTCATTACAAGGGCCGGTAAAAACCCAGTTCGGATACCATTTACTGGAAGTGACCAGCCGCGACTAGTTCGATCTGCTGCAGCGGCAGAGGACCATATGCATATACTGTTTTTATGTACGGGAAATTCCTGCCGCTCGCAGATGGCTGAAGCCTGGGCGAGACATCTGGCTGCAGAACAGGCGCCTGAACTCGACATCGTAGTGAGCTCTGCCGGATTGGAGGCTCATGGCCTTAATCCCGGTGCAGTCGCAGCCATGGCTGTGCACGGTATTGATATTAGCCAGCACAGTTCAGACATT
>CAYTLI010000145.1:0-6757 GCA_964438455.1 uncultured Pseudohongiella sp. | reverse complement strand
GCAGGCGAGGTCCTTGAGTTCGTCCCGGGTCATGGGGCCGGTAGTGTCCTGGCTACCAACCGTAGTCATGCGGGGTTCACAATAACTGCCGGGTCGTACGCCATCGACTCCACAGGCTCGACCGACCATCTTCTGGGCCAGCGTATAACCTTTGTCAGAGTCTTCACCGGCAACCGGTGCGCGGAACAAATCGGAAGGCTCGAGGCCCAGATGTTCGCGCGCCCGCTGGGTCAGGCCACGGCCAATAATCAATGGAATGCGTCCACCGGCACGAACTTCATCGAGCAACACGTCGGTCTTCAGTTCGAATTCGGTTACCAGCTCGCCATCATCGTGACGAGTGATCTTGCCGGCGTAGACATCGATGTCTACAACATCGCCGGTGTTCATGCCATCTACATCACATTCGAAGGGCAGGGCTCCGGCATCTTCCATGGTGTTAAAGAAAATCGGTGCGATCTTGCCGCCGATACAAACACCGCCAGAACGCTTGTTAGGAATGTGGGGAATATCGTTGCCGATATGCCACAGTACGGAGTTCGTTGCTGACTTTCGTGAGGAGCCGGTTCCCATCACGTCGCCAACGAGTGCTACCGGGTGGCCGAGTTCCTCGAGTTCTTCAATTTGCTTGGGAGCATCGGTGACGCCTTCGCGAGGGTTTTTGTACATGGCTTTGGCGTGCAACGGAATATCGGGTCGGGACCAGGCATCCTGTGCCGGTGATAAGTCGTCTGTGTTGGTTTCACCGGGAACTTTGAACACGGTAACGGTGAGTTTCTCGGGCAGTTCAGGCTTTGAAGTAAACCATTCGCCATCAGCCCAGGATTGCAACACAGCCTTTGCGTTGGCATTGCCAGCGTCGGCTTTCTCTGCCACATCGTGAAAAGCATCGAACATAAGCAGGGTATGGGAAAGCTGTTTGGCTGCGTCATCGCCCAGCTCGCTATCTTCCAGGAGTTCTATCAGCGTAGCGATGTTGTAGCCACCGAGCATGGTACCGAGCAGCCTGGTGGCGAGAGCCCTGTCTACCAATGGGGATTCTGCTTCTCCTTTGGCAATAGCAGAAAGAAAGCCCGCCTTAACATAGGCAGCTTCGTCGACACCAGGGGGTATACGGTTGGACAAGAGGTCCAACAGGAATTCTTCTTCGCCTGCTGGTGGGTTCTTCAGTAGTTCGATCAGTGCGGCAACCTGTTCGGCTGTCAGTGGTTTGGGAACGATGCCTTCGGCGGCTCGTTCTGCAACATGTTCTCGGTAGGCTTCTAACACAATTGCTTCCTCGTTCTTAAGCAATAAAACTGTTTGCAGGTATTGGGCGGGAGCGTAAAACGCGCACGTATTCTATTGTAAAACCAGCAAAAAATCCAGTTGCCCCGGGGCGAAACCGAACTTGGAAGCAGTGGGCAATGCTGATCAGACACCAGAAAAAGTTGACCGGGGCTGCAAGATTGCAGGCAGTTTACAATCCAGTGAAACTTGCTAAAGTCTGCTGTTCTTCATCCGAACCATAAGCAAGACAGTTCGCTTCTTTAACAATGGTCAAATGGGTTTGTCTGGTCAGTGAGTACAAAAACACCTTGCATTGGAATCTGTTCCACAACCTCCCTGGGTGACACGGTGTGCCGCGGTTGTAAACGCTATGGCTTCGAAGTGATAGCGTGGAATACTTATGACGATTCATCGAAAGTCGCCGTGCTGAAGCGCATCGAGAAACTGGTTGTACAAATTGTTGAGCACAAGTTGCGCATCTTCAGCATCCCAAACCTGAAACTGGGTCTCGAGCAAGCAAGAGTACCTTTCGATGAGCGCCTGTCTCCCTATTGCTGGTTGCACAACTTGTTGAAGAAACATCATCAGAAGATTGATGACCTTTCTCAATACGGTGCATATGCACTGCCTGAATTTGAGAATCTCAGTATTGCTGAATTAAGTGAGAAGATAGAAGAAGAGTTGCTGGTGCTTTGCCAGGCGCACCTGGATCGCTATTACAAAGAGCCCTCGCCCGAGCACAAGAGCACGGGTTAACTGCGCCGCTAGATAACTCCAGCAAGCAGGGGGAAGTGTTGCAGGTCTGCTTCGCCGTCGACGATGCTTGCAAACCATCCTTTCTTGTCCCAGTCGCCCAATACGATTCTCGTGGCCGATGTATCGCCATTAACCGACTTGTCCAGTTCGAAGTTATGGACCTGGGGTCTATGAGTGTGGCCATGGATGATTCGAGTCTTCTGCTCAGTCTCGACCAGTGCCAATACGGCTTGCTGATTTACATCCATAATAGCCATGGACTTGTCGGCAGTGGCGGCCCGGCTCTGCTCCCGGGCTTGCCGGGCGAATTCACGTCTGGCGCTAATTGATTGGGCCAGGAACTGTTCCTGCCAGTCTGGACTACGCACCATGGAGCGGAATTCAAGATATTCCTTGTCGTCGGTGCATAACACGTCGCCGTGGAGCAGGAGGAATTCATTGTCACCACTAGCTAATACGAATGGTTCGTGAATAAGTCTGGCGCCACAATGGCTTGCATAGTCCTCTCCGAGCAGGAAGTCCCGGTTGCCGTGAAGCAGGTAGATATCGCTGCCAGCAGCATTGAATGCTGACAGGGCTTGTGCAATTTCCTCAGACAGAGGTGTGACCTCATCGTCCCCGATCCAGACCTCGAACAGGTCGCCGAGAATATACAGCGCCTCACACTCCCCCTCATGCTGCTGCAAGAAATGCAGCAGGGTCCTGGTGATATCCGGGCGGGCGTCTTCCAGATGCAGGTCGGAAATGAGAAGAATGGGTTTGTTCAATCTGACTCTGTTTCGTGTACTTCAGTTGATTCGATAATGATCTCATCTACGGGTACATCCTGATGGCCAGCGCTGGAGCCGGTATTGCAGGACTTGATCCTGTTGACCACATCCATGCCCTCAGTCACCCGGCCGAATACGGCGTAGCCCCAGCCCTGATTGCTCTTGTCCCGGTGGTCAAGAAACAGGTTGTCATTGACGTTGATAAAGAACTGGGAAGTCGCCGAATGGGGATCTGGCGTTCTTGCCATCGCCAGGGTGCCAACGGTGTTTGAAAGGCCATTATCCGCCTCATTCTGGATCGGTTCACCATTGTCCTTCTGGCGCATTCCGCTCTCAAAGCCGCCACCCTGGATCATGAAATTGTCGATCACCCGGTGAAAGATCGTGCCATCATAGAATCCCTCTTTCGCATACTTGAGGAAATTGTTGGCCGACACAGGTGCGCGTTCGAAGTCCAGTTCGATGGTAATAGCGCCCAGATTAGTATTGAGAACAATCATGATTTTCTTCCGCAGGATTAACTAGATGGGACAGGACGCGTTATAATACGGGTTTTGCCAATTCCGAGAAAGCCCTTCGAAATTCAGCTTAAATCTTCCATACCTTCGACCTATTGACGACCCATTCACGACCCACTGACACACATTTGCCAGAGCAATAATGACTGATTCTGATAAAACTGCTGACAGTTCAGCGGCACCTTCCAATTTCATCCGCAACATGATTGCCCAGGATCTGTCCGATGCAAAACATGAGGGCAGGGTGCATACGCGGTTCCCGCCGGAACCAAACGGCTACCTGCATATCGGTCATGCCAAATCCATATGTCTCAACTTCACCGTGGCGGCAGAGAATAATGGCTACTGCAATCTGCGCTTTGATGACACCAACCCGGCTAAAGAGAGCCAGGAATTTGTTGATGCGATCAAGGACAATATTCGCTGGCTGGGGTTCCAGTGGCACGGTGAGGTGCGCTATTCATCCAGCTATTTCGACCATCTCTACAGTTTCGCTGTGCAACTGATCGAAAAAGGCCTGGCTTTTGTCTGTAGCCTGAGTCCAGAGCAAGCGCGCGAATACCGTGGCACCCTGACTGAGCCCGGCAAAAATAGCCCGGACAGGGAACGTAGTGTCGAAGAGAACCTGGAATTGTTTGCGCGCATGAAAGCAGGTGAGTTTCAGGATGGTGAGTACAGTTTGCGAGCCAGGATAGATATGGCATCACCGAACATTAATATGCGAGACCCGGTACTTTATCGCATTCGCCATATATCGCATCACCAGACTGGGGATAAGTGGTGTATCTATCCCACTTACGATTACACCCATTGCATTTCAGACGCGATTGAAGGCATTACTCATTCTCTCTGTACCCTGGAGTTTGAAGATCATCGCCCGCTATATGACTGGATCCTGCACAACCTGGACCTGGATTCATTGCGCGCGGTAAGCGATCTTGCGGATTCAGATTACAATTACGTTCTTCCCGAGCAAACGGAATTTGCCAAGCTGAAGCTCAACTACACGATGATGGGTAAGCGCAATCTCAAGGAGATGGTGGAGACGGGCACCGTGCAGGGCTGGGATGATCCGCGTATGCCTACCCTTGCCGGCATGCGCCGCCGTGGATTTACGCCAGCTTCGATCCGCACATTCTGCGAGAGTGTCGGCGTGAGTCGTAGCGAGAGTGTGGTCGACATGAGCATGTTAGAGCATGCTATCCGGGAAGACCTGGATAGAACGGCCCCGCGAGCCATGTGCGTACTGAATCCATTAAAAGTAACGATCAGCAATATCGAAGAAGGGCAGGAGCACTTGCTCGACCTGGCTAATCATCCCAAGGATGAGGCGATGGGCCGTCGCGAAGTACCGTTTGCCCGGGAAATCTATATTGACCGTTCTGACTTTGAGCAGGATCCACCTCCTGGTTTCAAGCGTCTTGTGCCGGGTGGAGAAGTTCGTCTCCGCGGCTGCTACGTGATTCGCTGCGATGAGGTGATGACCGATGCCAGCGGTGCGGTGACAGAGCTTGTGTGCAGCGCGGATCTGGATACTCTTGGCAAAAAACCAGAAGGCCGCAAGGTGAAAGGTGTAATCCACTGGGTTTCGGCCAATAAGGGAGTGAAAGCCACGGTGCGACTGTACGACCGCTTGTTCAATGTGGAAAATCCGGAGTCCAGGGAGATTGAAGACTACCGCAGTGTTTTGAATGCGGACTCATTGCTTGTAATCGAAGATGCAATTGTTGAACCTGCGGCGGCCTCGCCAGGTGCAGCGAGCAACTATCAATTCGAACGGGAAGGATACTTCTGTCACGATGTGCTGGAATCCAGGGAAGACGCTCCAGTATTCAATAGAACCATTACTTTACGAGACTCCTGGTCCTAGTTAAGGACAGGCTCGACAGTCATCATGCGAATCTACAATACGCTTAGCCAGCAAAAGGAAGAGTTTAAGCCGATTGAGCCCGGCAAGGTTAAGCTCTATGTCTGTGGCATCACCGTTTACGATTACTGCCACCTTGGTCACGCGCGTATGCTGGTTGCTTTTGACGTTGTCGTTCGCTATCTGCGTTCTCGCGGCTTTGATGTCACCTACGTGAGAAACATCACCGACATCGATGACAAGATTCTGGCCAGGGCAGAGGAAAACAAGGAAGTCTTCACCGATGTGACCGCGCGCTTTATCAAAGCCATGCATGAAGATGAGCAGGCGCTTTCCATATTGAGGCCCGACCAGGAGCCGCGCGCTACTGCGCACATCGAACCCATCGTCAGCATGATCCAGACCCTGATCGACAAGGACTATGCCTATCGTGCAGACAATGGCGATGTTTATTTTGCTGTCACCCATTTCGCTGACTACGGGAAGTTGTCAAAGAAGAAGCTGGATGAGTTGCTCGAAGGTGCGCGAATTGAAGTAGGTGAGCTGAAACGAGATCCCAGAGACTTTGTGTTATGGAAAGCGTCGCCAGATGATGGGGTGGGTTGGGATTCGCCCTGGGGTTATGGTCGACCGGGATGGCATATTGAATGCTCCGCCATGTCTACCTGTGCGCTGGGTGACAACTTCGACATTCATGGGGGCGGATCAGACCTGTTGTTTCCGCATCATGAGAATGAGATAGCCCAGTCCGAGGCGGCAACCGATACAACTTTCGCAAACCTGTGGATGCACAATGGGCCCTTGAGAGTGGACGATGAAAAGATGTCCAAGTCCCTGGGCAACTTTTTTACCGTGCGTGAAGTTTTGAAGCAGTATCACCCTGAGGTGGTGAGACACCTGCTGGTGGCGAGTCATTATCGCAGCCCGATCAACTACTCAGAGCAGAGTCTGCTGCAGTCCACCAAGGCCCTGGAGAGAATCTACCTGTGCCTTAACAACCTGGACATTGCCCAGGCAAAGTCGCTGACCAATAGCCGTTTCGAGAAGGCATTCAACGCCGCGATGGATGATGATTTCAATACGCCAGAAGCATTCAGCGTGCTGTTCGAAATGGTGTCGGAGATTAATCGTATCCGTGAACAAGAGCCCGAACTGGCGAATCAGCTTGGTGCATTGCTGGTGCGTCTGGGAGGTAGCCTTGGTTTGCTGCAGGTGGCGCCGGAAGATTTCCTCAAGGGACAGGGCGCGGGTGAGGACAGCACTATTGACGCCGCTGAGATAGATGCCCTTGTGGCTGCAAGAGATCAGGCACGTGCCGATAAGGATTGGGACAAGGCCGATGCAATAAGAGACCAGCTGTCTGCACTGAATATCGTGGTAGAGGACGCTACCGGCGGTAGCACATGGCGACTGGGCAGATAGCTGGTTTCGGCCCAGGCCTCGCATTGACGGGGCTTCGCGGCACGAGTATTATGCCCGGCTGCTGAAATCTGACGATTTTTCAGGCAGTTGAAGGATAGCTTGTCGGGGTATAGCGCAGTCTGGTAGCGCGCCTGCTTTGGGAGCAGGATGTCGGG
>CAYTLI010000144.1:0-6885 GCA_964438455.1 uncultured Pseudohongiella sp. | reverse complement strand
GCCAAAGATAAGAGCGCTGTCGATCCACCTTCAGGCGCGTAGTGGCAACCACCCTGCCCGTATCGATACTGGCGTCGTCGATAAAATGCAGCGTGGTACCAATTTCCGATTCGCCATTGAGCAATGCCCAGAAACTGGCCATTACACCCTTGTAGTCTGGCAGTCGACCAGAATGCAGATTCAGCACTCCGTGCCCCGGAACAGACAAGGCGGCCTCTTTGAGGATCACTCCGTAACGAATCGATAACACCAGGTCGGGCTCAGTTTGTGCGAACTGAGCCAGTCCAGCTTCCCCATTGATATCGTTCAGTTCAGCGCAGCGATGGTCTACAGCTTGCGCCAGTTGCTCAAAGCCAAGCAATTGTTCGGGCAAGATATCCCGCACGGCCTGTGCCGGAAACAATAATTGGTTGAACAAATCCTGCTCAATGAATTTCAGTTGCTGCAAGGCGGGAGGCAGTGGCTTGCTGCCAACGCGGGAAGACAGAAAGATGGAAAGCTGGTGTTGCTCAAGACCGCGTAGTAAATAATTCAGCGCCAGACAGCTCGCAACATCCTTATTGGCCAACAGAGTTATATTCACGACAACTAATATAGAGGGATTTATTCGACTAGTGCCGAAAGGCGACGTACCCAGCCATCTCCTTTGGTCAACAGGTATAGCTCTCCCTCGGCGTCTATACCCAGGCGCAATCCAGCACGATTGCCGCGCGCATAAGTGTTGGGAAAACCCACCGCCTCGGCCAGATTTACCTCCTCACCATCCAGTATTACCCGAAGCTCTGATATTTCCGCTGGATTGTCAGCAGTGAGCCCATCCACATCTATATAAAAAATTCGACCTGACACCATATCAGTGAAGAGATACTTGCCCAGCAACTGCGGAATCGCATTACCCTGGTAGACAAATCCGCTGCTGATGGCATTGCCTTCATCATGATCGAACTGGGCAACCGGGTAGGTAAAGCCACTATCGTCAGCCGGACGCGGATACACGGGATTTGGTCGCACACCGCCAATGCCGAAAGCAGTGGCAAACGTGCCTTCTCTCACTCGCCAGCCATAATTGGCACCAGCCACACCGATATTCACCTCTTCAATCTGGGCCTGGCCAATATCATTGATATAGAGGGTCCCGTCCGGCCCAAACGAGAAGTGTTGTGGATGGCGAAGTCCATAGGCCCAGATTTCTGGTGCAACACCTGCTTCACCGACGAAAGGATTATCAGCAGGAATCCCATAGGCCGCCCCGTTGCTGCCACCGAGAGGATCGATGCGCAACATGCTGGACATGGGCTCGGACAGAGATTGCCCGTACTCACCGGGATCGTTGGCGCCGCCGCCATCACCGAGAGTGAAATACAACATGCCGAAGTCGCTATCGCCCACGCGCGCACCTGGATTGAATGCCAGGTTGCCAATATTGTGGTTCTGGGCAAATTGACCAATCCGAAAGATCTCCCTGCTTCTGCCGGTAAAGCGCGAGGCGCCTGGATCGTCAGCAGTCCACTCCCTCACCACACTCTCATGATTCTCAGCATCATCGTCCAGGTAGTTGGCAACCCCGCTCGCCGAATCCGCACTATAGGCTGTGTAAAACTTTCCAAAGCCGGGCGTGCCTGGCTGGGAGAACTGCGGGTGGAATGCAAATCCCGCGAGACCAGTCTCGTTGGGAAACATGGTGTCATCGAATCCGATGTCGTGATCCCTCACATCCAGGTAGACACCAGGTTCAGAACCGTCGTGGTCGGTCAGGTAGAGCAGGCCACGCAGATCGTTGATGACCAGTCGTCCCGAATCATCCGGAATCGGATACATGTACTGCAGCCTGGCCCAGGCAGAATTAGTGGAACCCGGCGAACTGGAATCAACAGTCCGGGGAAGACGTACGAATTGTTCAGCAACAACGCGTATGTCGCCTTTCTCGATAGCCTGTGGAATTGGGTCGGCAAGCGGCTCTACGGTGGATTGCGCGGTGGATTGTGCGGTGGATTGTGCGGTGGACTGCACGGTGAATAGTGCGGAGACGCCCAGTGACACAGCGGCGAGCGCAAAAAGGAGGCTATTCCTGCTTTTTCTTTTCATTCTATGACGCCCCATTGCTTTATGGCCCAGTCCGAAGTATGCATCAAGGCAGGGCCGCTGCACAGGTGCAGACAGCGCCGAAAATATGCGAATATCGGGGTAACCCGAGTGGATTAGTTGCTGTCACTCGCCTTGATAAGAACAATTAAGAGGTGAAATATGCATACGATTCAACAAATTCTCAGCCAGAAAGCCATCAATGAAATCTGGTCTATAACTCCCGACGCAACAGTTTACGAAGCAGTGCAGATGCTCGCAGAAAAACGCGTGGGCGCGCTTCTGGTCATGGAAGGCGACAAACTGGTGGGTATCCTTTCAGAAAGGGACTATGCCCGCGAGGTAATTCTCAAGGATCGTTCATCCAAACAAACCCTGGTCAAAGACATCATGAGCAGCAGTGTGATTTCTGTTGCCTCCAGCGACGGGGTCGAGCAGTCTCTCTCCATCATGACCAGGAACAAGATCCGACATCTGCCTGTCGTCAATGATGGCAGAGTCGGCGGTATGGTATCGATGGGTGATCTGGTGAAAGACATCATCGATGATCAGCAATCGACCATCGAGCATCTGGAGAACTATATCCGGGGTTAGATCCTGGTCTGCTCCAGGGTGAAACCCCCGCTCGCTGCTGGAACGAAGCGCAGGCGTTGGGTCGCGAAGGCCGGCTCCTCATCACTCACATGACTCACGTAGATGATGCGGGTTCGGGTTTGCCCGGCAATCGTATTGAGCGTGCCCAGAATTAATTGCCGGTGGTAGTCATCCAGACCAACACAGGGCTCATCCAGAATCAGGATGGTCGGATGCTTGACCATCGCGCGAGCCAATAAAACCAGGCGCTGCTGGCCAAACGAAATTTCGTGGTAGTAATGTTTCTCCAGCTCCCCGATGCCCAGAGTCCGTAACCAGGCCCGAGCTGCATCCCACTCTGCAGAGCCACTGTCGTCATACAGGCCTACCGAGTCGAAGAAACCTGAGACCACCACATCGAGGACCTTCCAGCCTTTCACGTACTTGTTGTGCAGTTCATTGGACACGATGCCGAAGCGGGATTTGATATCCCACACAGTTTCTCCACTCCCCTTGCGCGCACCAAACAGGTAAACATCCTGACCATAACCCTTATGATTTTCTCCATCGATCAGGCTGAGCAGCGTGGATTTGCCGCAACCGTTCGGCCCTTCGATCAGCACGTGATCATCTGCAGTCATCTGCCAATCAACTGCATTGAGTACCAGTAGATCACCATAGCTGGCACTCACCTGTTTTAGTTCTATATAGTGACTGCCCGATGCTGTGCTCTCTTCTTCGCCATTGCCTGGTGGCGAAGGCAGCTGTGCTGGAATCTCTGGCTTTCTGCTCACCAGCTGTTCGAATGCTTGCGATGTTTGTATCTCTCCTGTTGAGCCTTGCGCGAGCAATCGCAGCTCATCCATCAGGGCAAGGTGCGTCGTGCCTGGAAGAATATCCTGTTGCCTCCTGCTCAATAAAAGGCTGGCGAATCCAGAGCCCAGGTATTGCTGTATACAATTCGCTATACGCTGCCGTGAATCTCTATCAATAGACTCAAGCGGATCATCAAAAATGACAAGTTTGTTTTGCTGACCAGAAGCAGCATACAGCGCCCTGGCGATAAGTACTTTCCTGATTTGGCCGGAGGAGAGAAAGCGAATACCTTTCTCCAGAAGTTCGGCAAGACCAAGCTGAGTAACCAGGTCGACAAACAGCGCTTCGTTTTCCGCTTCCTGCCGAGGTGACTTGATCAGGTCTGCGACCAGGGTGCCCCGATCTTCTGCCCGCTCGCTGTATTCGCTCATATCCAATCGATTGTCCAACTGCCAGAGCCGCTGTTGCTCCTCGAAGGAGACCAGCAGGCAGTCCCTTGCCGGCAGAAAATCCGCTGAGTAACTCACGTAAGTAGCTGACTCTCTGCGCTTGTTAGCGAGCAGCGCCGCCAGCAGGGACTTGCCTGCACCGTTTGGGCCGAAAACACACCAGTGCTCGCCGGGAGAGATAGCAAAAGAATCTACATTGAGTACCGACTGGCGATTGACTCGACAGAGTGCATCGTCGATTCGAACAAGAGAGTGATCAGACATGAGTTGACCACATCATGAGCGCCCAAGCAGGCGACCGAGCTTGTTGCCGGCCCTTCTCCACAGTGGCAACTCATGCGGCGCCAGGGGCGGCTCAAAGTATTCTGAATCCGGAATCCAGAACGGATGTCGGAATGAAGGTTTACCGGGTTTACTTTCCATCGGAGTGTAGTATTTGCAGCCTTCAAAGTAGTAGTGTGTTACCTGCGAGTGTCGAGTGCGGGCAATATCCTTGCGGGAAGATCCTCCGTGCAGAAGATTGGCATGCCAAATGATCGCCTCCCCTTTGTTGATTACACCGTACTCAGGCTGCAGGTTCTCATCGGCAATCAGATTCTGAATGCATTGCTCATACTCATGATAGTGCGCGTAACCAGGTTCAAGACCAAGATCCTGCATTGAGTAATAAGGTAACTTGTGACTACCGGGATAATAGACCAGAGCGCCGTTGTCCAGGTCGATGTCCTCCAGTGCCACCCAAACACCGGCCATGTAGCCTTCCGGCATGGTGTTGAAGTGAATCGTATCTGAGTGTGCACACTGGGTTGTACCGATGGGAAAGTTCAGCGTCTGAAACGGTAGCGCCTTGCGACCGACCAGCTGCTCCAGTGCCGCAAGCACGTTTCTATCCACCGCCAATTGACGAACCTCATCCACCTGTTTCCATGCATCCTGCACTCGCGTGGGTTGCAATGGATTTTCCCGATAGGGGTTTTCATACAGCGAATCTACTTTGCGAACAATTTGATCCGGCAGTTCCGCCGCAAAGCCAAAATCAACCTTGAGCACACCACGCTCATGAAACTCGGCTATTTGTTCCGGGCTTAATATTTCCTGCTGCATTATTTTTGTATTTACCTGACCACTACCAGAATGTTCTGCACTCACGGGCGATTGCCAAGTGCCCTCTCCATTACCTCATACTGAATCGCCATCATATGCCCAATCGAACGGCGCCAGTATTCAGAATTGTGCCTGCCCCGCGATTGCATGTAGTCAAACGGCACGTTGTTAAGCATAAGAATCTGCGCCAGCTCCCTTGCTTCGCGGATCAGGCCATCCTCGGTTCCGGAGTCGATGTAGATATGCGGCATCTGGCTCCTGGGCACATTATAGATGATCTCGAAAGGATCATAGGCTTTCGCTGCTGCGGCATCCTCGAATGGTTGTGACGCCGGAGTTCTCTCCTCCTGGGTGCTGAATCCGGGAATATCGATAATCCCGGCAATAAAGGCATCACTCAATCGCCTGCAGGCTCACCCTGTCATGTCAGGAGCGGTCACTCAATACAAGGCATTTTCGACGGTAGCAGCGAGCACCCATGCCACCGGAGGCAGCAAACCAAACAGGATGATCTTCTGGATATGGGGTCCAACCGGCCACTCCTTCAGGTTGTCCAGGATGTTGAGATAGGCGAGCAACTCTGCCCGGTTGAAGTCACTTGCCTGATGTGTTGTCTCCAGCGCGTCAAGATCTCCTCCCAGGGCTGCCAGCACTGCTTCTCTCTCATGACTGATCGCAGCCGCAAAACGGTTGCGCAGAATCAGCGCCGGCACACATAAATTGGCCGTTCCGAGCAGGGCAATGGGCAGAAAAATTGCAAGCGTGGTGTTAACGGTGGTTCGGAACTCGTCAACTTGCAGTACCTCGGAGAAGACCAGCAGCAGGCCGGTAATCAGGCAGCAGGTGATGAAGACAATCACAGCCGGGTGGATGATCGCGGCATAGTCAGCGACGCGAAGAATGTCGATGCGCACCCGTCTTGCGGTCTCCTGCAGAAATTGATCGTAATAGCGCATGGGGGCCGTAAACTGTGCGAACGAGATGCCGGCAAGAGGATAGAGAATGAAAAACAGCAGAGCCGGGCCCGGGCCAAAATGGATGATGGATCCTGGTTCTGTATAGGAAATGTTGAACCTGCGGAGCAGGCCTACCTCAAGAAGGAACAGCAGCAACACCGTCATCAACACAACATTAAAGAGGCGCGCCCAGGTCGGTGGGCGCAGAATCGGCAGCCGTTCATGGAAGCTGTCATCCCGCTTTGCAAGACCTGCTACCAACGCATCCTGGATACTGCGTGAGAAGATCACGAAACCTGCGATATAAAGCGCCTGCAGGACGCCCATCCAGACAAACAGGCCGAGGTAACCATATCGGCCGATGGAAGCCACCATCTTCTCGCTACCCTCGAAGCCACCGGTGAACTGAAATGCCGCGAGGTGCAACAGGATCGCCGACGCCGTAACCACCAGCATGAGACGTAGAGGCGACCAGTTAAGCCTGTCCAACTGATCGTAGAAAGGCAGACCGCTGATGGCGTAACAGGGCAGCCGCGGCGCTTTCATACCGTGGTCTGCCTGTAGCAGCAATGCACCCAGCATGGTCCGCTTCGAAACTTGCACTGAGGATCGGCGGCGATAGTCGTCGCCAGAAGTTCCGGTTCAATCACGCTCAGCCTCTTCATCTTCGCGAGAAATCGCGCCCTGTTTGGGAGAACAGGAATTAACCACATTTCTGCGCTGTCAGCCAGGCACATCCTTGCCCAGTGCAGCGTTCATGCTGCAGGGACGTCAGGGAAGCTTCATCATCTCCGGCTGCAATCCCCGAGACCGCAGCCAGTCAGAGTATAAGAAATATAAACGCTATATCCCATCCTAAATCTGATCGTACTACCTAATTTTTTAGTCTGTGGACATCCCCTCGT
>CAYTLI010000143.1:0-6908 GCA_964438455.1 uncultured Pseudohongiella sp. | reverse complement strand
CTGATTTATTCTCGCTGCATGACTTCATTGCTCTACCCAACAACCAATCTCACTCAGGTCGAACAGCTCAACATCGTGCGTGGAGACGGCATCTACGTCTATGACGAGGCTGGCAATCGCTACCTGGAAGGTCTCGCTGCGCTATGGTGCTCAGCCCTGGGTTATGGCAATGAAGAGATGATCGAGGCCATCACCCAGCAGCTCAAGACGCTGCCATACAGCCACATGTTTGGCGGGCGCACGCACCCGCTGGCAAGGGAGTTGGCTGATCGGCTGGCGGAGATGGTTCCGGTAGACAGCGCGCGCATCTTCTTTGCCAACTCCGGCAGCGAAGCCAATGATTCCCAGATCAAGATGCTGCACTACTACTTCAATGTGACAGGCAGGCCAGAGAAGAAAAAGATCATTGCCTTCGATCGCTCCTACCACGGCGTCACCATGGCAGCAGCCGCGTTGACAGGATTACCGGTGATGCATACCCACTTCGACGTGCCGGTTGATGCCCTGGGTATCCTGCGCGCCGAGTGTCCGCATTTTTATCATGGCCAGAAGGACGGCGAGTCTGAGGAGGCTTACGTTCAGCGTCTGGTTGCCGATGTTGAGAAGCTTATCGAGCAGGAAGGACCCGATACCATTGCGGCGTTTATCGCCGAACCTATCGGTGGTGCTGCCGGCGTGGTTGTAGCTCCTGACAGTTATTTCAGCGAACTGCAGAAAGTTCTGCGCAAGCACGACATCCTGTTCTGGGCCGACGAGGTCATCTGCGGCTTTGGTCGCACAGGAAATGATTTCGGTTCCACCACCATGCACATCGAACCCGACCTGATGAGTCTGGCCAAGCAGCTTTCTTCTGCTTATATACCCATCAGTGCAGCGATCATTCCCGGCTTCATGTATGAAGCAATGTTAGAGCCCAGCAACCAGCTCGGCATCTTCGGTCACGGTTATACCTACACGGGTCACCCCGTCGCCGCGGCGGCCGCATTGAAAGCGGTAGAGATATACCAGCGCGACAACATATTCGCTCATGCCGCCAGGGTTGGAGAATACATGCAGCAGCGACTGCGCGAATTCTCGGAACACCCCCTTGTCGGTGAGGTGCGAGGCAAGGGATTGATCGCCGCCGTGGAACTGGTTGCCAATAAAGACAAACGAGAGAGTTTTCCGGATGGCAAGGTTGGCGCTACTGCCAAACAGCTGTGCCAGGATAACGGTCTGTTGATTCGTGCGGTGAGTGGCAACTGCATCGCGTTCTGCCCCCCGTTAATAATCACCAATGAACAAGTTGATGAGATGATTGAGATGTTCAGTACCAGCCTCGATCAGACACTGGAATTAGTACGCAAAGAAGGCTTACTCAGCTAAGCGAGGATTATGATGTCAAAATCTATAAATGTGCGACCCGCTGCCTTACTGGCATTGATTGCAACCATTCTGGTCGCCTGTGGATCAGAAGAGCCTGTCACCGAACAGGTAATTGATGTCGGTACCACGGAAGTGGACCTGGTGCTCACCAACGGTAAGGTGCTGACAGTGGATGACAATTTTTCCATCCACAGCACGGTGGTGGTAAATGATGGACTCATCGTCGCCACTGGTGACGACTCCCTGGCATCACGCTACGAAGGTCGTGAAGTCGTAGACCTGGAAGGCAAGATGCTGATGCCAGGCTTCAATGATTCCCATACCCATATCCGCGGCCGGCCCCAGCGCTACATCGAGCTGAGCGAAGTCACTTCTATTGTTGAGATCCAGGACTTGATTCGCGCCAAGATCGAAGAGATCGGTGAAGGCGAATGGATCACCGGATATGGCTGGTCAGAAGATGAATTGGATGAAGGTCGTCGTCCCCTGCGTGCCGACCTGGATGCTGCAGCACCAAACAATCCCGTTACCCTCACCCGCGCCGGCGGTCACAGCGCAGTGGTTAATTCCCTCGCCCTGGAGTTGGCCGATGTCACCCTGGACACGCCACAACCGGAGGGCGGAGTAATCGAGAGAGACGAGAATGGTGAGCTCAATGGTGTGATCCGCGAGCGCCAGGAAATTGTGGGCCGCCTGGTACCCGATTCAACTTACGATGAGCTGATAGCCAGCCTCGAAGTTAACCTCAATGACCTGCTCTCCAAAGGCATTACTTCAATCACCGACGCCTCGAAGTCCGTGAGTGACTACGAGATGTTTGAAGATCTCTATAGTGATAATGAACTACCACTGCCCCGCTCCTCGCTACAGTTTCAATGGTACGACCCGGCGGCTATCAATGCTTTGAACGCGCGGGTAGACGGAGGCAATGACTTTCTCAAGCCCGGACCCATCAAGGTCTTTGCCGATGGTGGCTTCACCGGACCCGCCGCCTACACCCTGGAGCCTTATGTGAATCAAGGCGAATACCGCGGTTACCTGAACATGCCCGAGGCAGAGCTGGTTGCGCATCTGAATGAGATTCACGATGCCGGTTACCAGATGGGTATCCATGCGATTGGTGATGCCGCTATTGTGTTGGTGGTAAACACACTCGCCGACGCTCTGGAGCGCAATCCGCGCGACGACCATCGTCACTACCTGAATCACTTTTCCATGCGTCCGCCCGAACTCACCATGGAGCTGATGGCGGAACACGGGATTCATATCACCCAGCAACCTAACTTCACTTATACACTGGAAGGTCGCTACGCGGAGAACCTCGATGGCTGGCGACTGCAACACAACAACCCACTGCGTTCACCCATGGACCATGGCATTACCGTTGCGATCTCTAGTGACATCCTGCCCATCGGCCCAATGGTTGGGCTATACGCGGCGGTTACTCGCAAGGGCATGACCGGCACCGTCTATGGGCCCGATGAAATGATCACCATGGAAGAAGCAATCCGCGCCTACACCGAACTCGGTGCCTACCTGAACTTCGACGAAAATGAGAAGGGAACCCTGGAACCCGGCATGTTTGCCGACATGATCGTGCTGTCCGATGATCTGCTGACTATCGATCCGGAACGCATCATGGATGTTGAAGTTGAGAAGACGTGGATAGGCGGCGAGCTGGTCTACGACCGCAATGCCATGTGAGTAGCCAGATATGCAGATGAGGGCTGACAGCTCTCATCTGCTAATTGATTATTCGACGCCAGAAGCACCAGGAATTGTATTCAGCACGCCAAGCTGGCTGATCTGATCCGCTGAACCGTACATGGCTTCCACGGTCATGCAGCGGCGCCGGCGCACACGACTGAACGAGCGGTTCTCCTCGCTACACACAATCATCTGTCCGAGTGGTCGGCCGTTGTTGTAGGCCGCCAATTCCTCAAAGCTCATACGCTCGAAATTGGGAATGTCGCTGGCAACACAAGCCACCAGGCCCAGGGATAAGAGTCCCAGCATTATCAGCTTTTGCATTTGTTACACCCCTCACACCGAGAGCGGGTTTTGCACGCCACTCAGCACCACACCATGAAAATACCGTTGATATTCTTGCTTGTTATTTTTGCTACTATCAACAAGCCCCAAGAATAGATGGGCTTCCTTTAAAAATACAGTAGTATTATGTGACAAAGAGCAAGAATCGAAGATGTCAGATAGTTCAATAGATAGCTCAGAAAAATCCAGTTTTATCCGTGTGCTCGGCCGGGCAGACGTTATCGCCCTCGCCTTCGGTGCCATGATCGGCTGGAGCTGGGTAGTACTCACCGGCACCTGGATTACTTCCGCTGGAGTAGCGGGCGCTATAACAGCCTTCCTGGTGGGTGGCGGTGCCATCGCCATCGTCGGTCTCACCTATGCTGAACTCGCCTCCGCCTTGCCCTTTGCTGGCGGCGAACACGTTTACAGCGAACGCGCCCTGGGCTACCACGCCTCCTTTATCTGCACCTGGGCCATCATCCTCGGCTACATGTCAGTTATCGCTTTTGAGGCGGTTGCGCTGCCCACAGTGATGAGCTCGCTGGTACCAGGCCTGGACATCGGATACCTGTGGACGGTGGCCGGCTGGGAAGTCCATGCAAGCTGGGTTGCCGTAGGCATTCTCGGTGCTGTGGTCATGACCACACTCAACATACTTGGCGTCAAGATTGTCGCTATCGTTCAGACTACTGTAGTCATCATGATCCTGGTTGTTGGCTTCTTCTTTATTAGCGGTGCAACCGTTACCGGCACTACCAGTAACATTGATCCATTGTTCATCGATGGCATCAGTGGCATAGCCATAGTGTTAGTCATGGTACCTTTTATGTTTGTTGGCTTTGACATCATCCCTCAGGCAGCAGAAGAGATCGATCTGCCTTTCCGGGATATTGGCACTGCTCTAATCATGTCGGTACTCATGGCGATTGCCTGGTACGCGCTGGTGATCTTCGGCGTAGGCATGGTAATGGATAGCGAGGCACTCTCTTCCGCTGACCTGGTCACTGCCGAAGCCAATGCAATCGTCTACGGGGAGTTGGGCGGCACTATCCTGTTGCTGACTGGCCTGGCTGGCATCATCACCAGCTGGAATGCATTGATCGTGGGTGCAAGTCGTGCCATCTATGCCATGGCCCATGCGGGCATGCTGCCGCACTTTCTCGGCGAAATTCACCCGCGCTATCACACACCAAAGAATGCGATTCTGCTGATCGGTGTGTTGTCGGTGATCAGTCCCTTCTTCGGCCGACCCGCGCTGGTTTGGCTGGTTAACGCGGGCGGCCTGGGCATCGTAGTTGCTTATGCCTTCGTAGCGCTTTCCTTTATTGCCCTGCGCAATAACGAACCCGAACTGCCTCGCCCCTATACGGCACCGGGTGGAAAGGCCACAGGTTATCTCGCGCTATTGCTGTCCATCGGTATCGGCACACTCTATTTCCCAGGCAGCCCTTCCGCCCTGGTCTGGCCGCATGAATGGTCAATCATCTTCTTCTGGATTGCTCTCGGCGCCGTGCTGTTCGCGATTTCACGAGTAGCGACCGGCCCATTACCGAGCCAGCAAGCCTAGGACGCAGTCACAGTCAGGATATTGCAGGTCACCGCATCGAGTATGCGTTCCGCAGTGTTGCCTACCATTGCCGCCTTGATGCCACCGCGTTTGGCCGTACCGATGACCAGTATGTCGGCTTCGATCTCCGCGGCCACTTCCGGAATTACGGTATCTGCAGCACCCTCAACCGAATGGGCATTGGTCGGGTCGATACCTGTGGTCTGGGCAAGATCATCTGGGTACACGTATTTCTCAGCGCCGGCATAGGCGTTCACCGCATGAATACTGCTGCCCTCTCCTCCAGCCAGAGAACGGCCGTAGTCCAGCACTCTCGCATTGAGAGTGTTATGCAGATCATCTGAGCGCTTGATATCCAGCGCCACCAACACCTTGAGTGACTCTTCCACGTGATCTCGCTTGATCAGGTAGACCGGGCAGTGAGCATTGCGCAAT
Organism: uncultured Pseudohongiella sp.; assembly: GCA_964438455.1. Taxonomy (GTDB): domain Bacteria; phylum Pseudomonadota; class Gammaproteobacteria; order Pseudomonadales; family Pseudohongiellaceae; genus UBA9145. The sequence continues at coordinate 1,507 of CAYTLI010000143.1, read as the reverse complement.
AAAGTCCAGTCGGCCGTTTTCAGAAACCGCCTTTCAGCGCCACTGTGTACCGAAGCCGCCTTGATAATGAGGTCACTCTGGGCACGCTCAGCCGCCGGAGCAATCGCATCCCGCCAGTTCTGCGCCCATTCGATCTCTACTTCCACTCCGATACCCGAGTCACGAATCGGCTTCACCAGGCTATCCACCCAGGCTTTATGGCGTGCGATCTCCACTCGCTGCAGCGCCTCGGCATCAGCATTGTCGCGAGTACTATAGATAGCTTCATACACATGAAGTGAAACACCCTCGGCGCCTGACGCAATGCGCGCCGCATTGGCCAGGGCGGACTGTTGATCTGTGGTGGGGTCGATGACCACGAAGAGCTGGCGAAAACTGGACATTACTGATTACTCCTGAAAATTTCTGCTGCAACACGTCCATTCTAAGAAACCACCAGATTGCCGTGTTGACGAGGATCAACAGCCGATATGACGCCCTCATAGCCGGCCCAATGTGCTTGCCAAAGCGCCGGCAGTAGTTGAAACTAGGCCCAATTCCTCGACTAGAAGGATAAACCTATGAAAACCCCTAGCTCATTGATTTCCCTGGTTTTTGCAACGTTCCTGCTGCCAGGACTGGCGTTGGCCCAGGGCGACTACGATGTGCCCCGTACCATCGACGGCTATCCGGACCTGCAGGGAGTCTGGGAAAACAACACAATCACTCCGGTGGAGAGACCAGACGTCTTCGGCGACAAGGAATTCCTCACCGACGAAGACATCGTCTTTATCAATCAGCGCATCGATGAAATTATGGCCGCGGGCGAAGATGCCCTGTTCGGCGGCGGCGTGCTGGAGGCCGTATTCAGCGGCGAGATCAACTCCTACGACCCCTCCACAGGCAACTATGATTCCCAGTGGATGGCAGAGCGCACTGTGCACCGCCGCACTTCACAGATCATTGATCCACCCAATGGCAAGTTTCCGCCGCGCACCGAAGAGGCTATCCAGGCAGCAAGAGAATTGCGCGAGTGGCGTGAAGCACATCCGGCTGATTCCTGGACCGACCGCCCACTGGGTGAACGCTGTCTTTCTTTCGGCGCGCCGCGCCTGGGTTCTGGCTACAACAGCTACTGGCAAATCGTGCAGTCCAAAGACACAGTGGTTATCTATCAGGAGATGGCCCACGACGCTCGCATCATCCCGATTGTTGAACAGCCCCACGCGGACGAGAAGATCAAGCTGTGGCATGGCGACTCGCGAGGCTGGTGGGAAGGCGATACCCTGGTCATCGAAACCACGAACTACTCCGATGCCAGCAGCTCATCACCTGACACAGACAGGAAGGTCAATGTAGAGCGCCTGACGCGAGTCAGTGATAACGCTCTGCAATACCAGCTGACTTCTCACGATCCGGGCACCTATACCGCGCCCTACACGCGTGAAATCATCTTCGACTACACCGAAGACAAGATCTATGAGTATGCATGTCACGAAGGCAATTACGGCATGTACAACATCCTGTC
>CAYTLI010000142.1:0-6926 GCA_964438455.1 uncultured Pseudohongiella sp. | reverse complement strand
GGGCTACAATGCCATCGAAATAGTCGGTGAGGATCGCGACTGCAATCAACAACAAGGTCATCAGGGCAGGCATCAATGCTGGTTCTGCCATGGACCAGGCCACCGGCAGAATCAGCAGTAAACGTATGCCGGTGAGCAGATTAGCCAAACAGCTCTCTTTGCGCCCGGCGCCAGAACACCAATCCGATGATGGCGTTAAAGAAGATGAAGAAGTTGTGCTGCACGAATCCGAATGCAGCCATCTGTCCTTCGTTCTCCGGGAACAGAATCACCCAGAAGGTAATCGCCGCCGCACGCATGGGTGTAGGTACTGCCGCGGCAAAGAAGATTACTGGCAAGTAAGGGAGCAGGGTCAGGAATGATGCCTCGACGCCAAACAGATTCAGTGCAGTTGTATAAACAAAGATTGCTGCCAGCAGGGCCGGGGATCGCAGCAGGAAAAACTTGACATAGTGTATGGGTGTTGCGCGGCGGAAGGCATGGAGTATGCGCCGTTCGCGAAACTGATTGTTGGGAAGTATGGTGCCGTTGAAATAGAGCAGCCAAAGCACCAGGAAGACAGCAGCGCCCAGGCTGATGATTGGCATCAACTGGAAAACTTCCGGAAGGTCACCGCCGCCGAAGACATAACCTATGCTCGCCCAGACCAGCAAATAGAAAATCTCGCAGAACATGACGAACAACATCACGGAACCAACTTCCCAGCCAGGAATCTGGTCGCGCTTGTTTAAATAGTACGCCATGGCGCCTTTGCCAATCTGTTCATTGAAAATTGAGATGATATAGGCGCATGCCCTGATGGGCAGGATGTCTTTGTACTTGATGTCAGCCAATAACCAGTTCAGTGCCCGGGTGACTACCAGTGTATCGATGAGAAAATAGAACAACGAGTAGGCCATCATCAGCACGAGCCAGGGAATCCACTGAACATTTGCGAATACATTGCCCATGTATTCAACCAGGGTCTGATTCTCTCTCGCTGCCGCACCGGCAAGTCGAAAATAGAGGTAGACGAAACAAGCTGCAGTAATGCCCAGAAAAATGATCCGGCCGAGTGGGCCCTGTTTGCGCGGAGCAGGCGTGTCTTCGTTCTGTTCTGGATTTTCCGTAACTTCTGATTCCGTGGATTCGGTCATGATTTACTTGTCACCTGTTATTCTTTGAATTGTTTCATCCAGCGGCGTGAGTTGAATACCGATGGCTGTGTCCGCATTTTCTTCCACCACTTCGTCGCTGGTGATGACATCGATTACAGTGGGTGTGATGCCACCACCCTTCAGGGTACTGGTAACTGCTGATCCCAACTTGGCGAGCCAAACGGGGACAGTTCCAACTTCTACTTCGTTACCCAGAACAGCAGCTGTGCGCTTGATCAGGTCACAATAGCGCACAGGCTCCGGGCCGACCAGCTCCAGTGTGCGATTGCCCTCGGCGGGTTCGAGACTGAGCTTGACCAGGGCGGCACTGAGATCGTCCGTATCCAATGGTCGCATGGTATAGGTGCCACCGCCGAGAACCTTGGTCTGTGGACCTTGCGCAGCAGCAATCAGCGAACTGGCGCCGGCTGTGCCTGGGCCAAGAAGGATAGGGGTGCGCAGTACAGTTGCTGGCACACCACTCTGTTTGACCAGTTCCTCTCCACTGCCCTTGGAGCGGAAATAGGCATTTCTGGCCTGGGGGCTGGCACCCACCACGCTAATAAAGATGAGGTGCTTCACGCCCTGTTGAGCAGCGGCGTTGGCTACTGCTGCTGTGGCTGCCACGTTGGCACTGGCGTAATTGGAATGCTTGCTCTCGATCAGGATGCCAGCCAGGTGAATGACACAGTCAGCTCCAGCCATGGCGTCCTTCAGGCTCTGTTCGTCCTGGTACGAGATGATCGTTGGCTTGATCTGCTCTGATTGGGGCAGGCTGGCGAAAGCTCGCTCAGAGCGCACGCCGGCAACCAGTTCGCAATCACTGTGCCGAATAAGGTGGGTCAGAAGGTTCTGGCCAACACTGCTATTGGCACCGGTGATACAAATCTTCATATAAATTTACTAACCGATAAGAATTGAGAAGCTACTTGGATGGTTTGAATGGCGCAGGATTGTACCCCATTCCGGATTGAAAGCGCGATCAGGCAGTCTGCACTGAGTCCAGCAGGCGTTTACTACGCTGATGTTTACCTGCACTGAGATTTTCCACGGCAATCAGCGGCTTTGCCTCGAACGCTTTTTGCCGTTGTGAGGGGGGAGCGTCCTGGTACAGAGTGGTGCGCATGCGTGCCTTCCTGCCGGCGCGCTGCAATTGATCTTCAATATCCTGGGCGGGCCACTCCTGGCCGTGGTCCGCTCCAGCCGCTCGGGTAATGCTCTCATTCATCAGGGTGCCCCCGAGGTCGTTGGCGCCAGCGTTGAGCGCCTGCAAGGCGCCGGCACTACCCAATTTCACCCAGGATGTCTGTATGTTGTCGATCAGACCATGTAACACCAGACGAGGAACGGCATGCATCAACAGTGATTCCCGATAGCTGGGGCCGCGACGGGAGTGGCCTTTCAGGTACATCGGAGCTTCCATTGGTACATAAGGCAGAGGAACGAATTCGGTAAATCCGCCGGTTTTCTGTTGCAGATTCCTGATAGCCAGCAAATGATGAGCCCAATGCCTGGCCCGGTCCACATGACCGAACATGATTGTTGCCGTGGTATTGAAACCAAGCTCGTGAGCGGCTGCCATCACCTCAAGCCACTGCGCTGTGTTGAGTTTGTCGGGACAAATCTGCTGACGCACTTCGTCGTGCAATATCTCGGCTGCGGTACCGGGTAGCGTACCCAGCCCTGCTTCTTTCAGCGCTCTGAGGAATTCGGTCAAGCTCAGCCCCAGGGTTTCTGCACCTTGCCAGACCTCCAGTGGCGAGAAGGCATGAACGTGCAGATCCGGCACGGCCTGCTTCACCGTAGCGACGATATCCAGGTAAGTCTGGCCTGTATAGTCAGGATGAATTCCACCTTGCATGCAGACTTCGGTCGCACCACGTGCATAAGCTTCCTGGGCGCGTCTTGCCAACTCTTCTGCGGAAATATCGTAGGGGCGGCCGCGAAGATTCTCGCTCAACTTTCCTTTTGAAAACGCGCAGAACTGGCACTTGAAATAGCAGACATTGGTGTAATTTATGTTGCGATTGACTACGTAACTCACCACATCGCCATTCACTTCCTGTCGTATCTCATTGGCTTGCTGAACCAGGTAGCTGAAATCCTGTCCTCGTGCCTCAAACAGCAAACTAACTTCACCGGCAGATAACTCTGCCCGCTCGCGACACTTGCTTACGATATCCCGAATAGCGGAAGAAGCCTGGGGGTCGCGGGCATAGAGCAGGCGGGTTTCCAGGTCCGGTATCTTTATTGCTTCTCCTGGGGTCCAGGTGTCCCTTTTTGCAAATCCCTGGCTGTCAGCATGACGCAGCACGGCAGGATATATCCTGGCGTCGAGCCATGAATCTGCATCGAGCACGAACTCCGGGTATATGGTTAGTCTTTGTTCTAGGAATTTACCCGCCGCTTCAGTTTCCCGTGCCAGGTTTTCCAGATGTGGCCAGGGTGCTTCGGGATTAACATGATCGGGAGTCACTGGTGACACGCCGCCCCAGTCGTTTATGCCGGCTGCTACCAATTGCGGTAATACACCGGGACTAAGGTTTGGTGGTGCCTGAATATTCATCTTGCCGCCAAAAATGATTCGGGCAACAGCCAGTGTCCATAACAGATCTTCAAGGTCAGGCTCTGGCGCCTGTGCCATTTTGGTATCAGGCTTGGCGCGAAAGTTTTGCACGATCACTTCCTGGATGTGACCGTATTGCTCATGGAGTTTGCGAATTGCGAGCAGAGACTCGATTCGTTCCTGCCGCGTCTCTCCAATACCGATCAGTATGCCAGTGGTAAACGGTACTTTAGCCTCACCGGCCAGTTGCATTGTTTGCAGGCGAACCTGTGGGTCTTTGTCGGGAGATCCATAGTGGGGCATACCCTTTTCGCAAAGGCGTGGCGACGCAGACTCCAGCATGATGCCCATGGAGGCGCTGGTGTTGCGCAAGAAGGAAATTTCCTCGGCGGTCATGTTGCCGGCATTGATATGTGGCAACAAGCCAGTCTCATCCAGGACGCGCTGCGCGACATGGGCAACATATTCCAGCGTGCTTGCAAATCCTGACTCCGCCAATGCTTCTCGTGCCGCTCGATAGCGCAGTTCAGGTTTCTCTCCCAGGGTGAACAAGGCCTCCTGGCAACCAGCTGCCGCGCCCTGGCGACAAAGCTCCAGAACCTCCTCTTCAGGCATGTAGGGACTGGCAATGTGTCTGGGGGTCTGGGCAAAGGTACAGTAATGGCAAACGTCGCGACAGAGCTTGGTGAGCGGGATAAAGACCTTGCGGGAATAGGTCACCAGCCTGCCATGCTGCGCATCACAGAGATCTCGTGCACGAGTGCAAAGCCCAGCCGTGTCGCTATCACTGGCCAGCGCCAGGGCTTCAGCCTCCGGGACATAGGTGATCTGACTACCCGACAAGTTCATTCTCCAGCAGGTTGGGGCAGGTTGATCTTGCTAGATTACCAGTACAGGGGCAAAAAAGAGAGCCAAATGAGACCTCCCGACCAGCCCGTGCTCTGCTAAACTGAACCGCGTTTCGAGACTGGAATGAGGTGCAACATGCCCAGAGTGATCCCTCTGATACATCTTGCGAGGACCGCTGCGCTGGCGGTCGCCATACTGTGCTTAAGTCCTTCAGTATTACTGGCCCAGGGCGATGCTGCGATCTTGTTTCGTAACGCCCATGTGATCGTTGGCGATGGCAGTGAGATTGCCAGCACCGACGTGATGATTCGTGGTGATGAGATATTGAGCGTGGGAGAGGCTCCGATCCTCGATGGAATTCCCATCAGGGTAATCGATTTGGCTGGGAAGACCCTGATGCCAGCCATGATTGATGCCCATGCCCATCTGGGTTATCAGAGTCGTGAGGGCTGGGGTGCGGAATACTATGGCCTCGACAACCTGGTTAGTAACCTGAGGCAGTATGCCTATTATGGTTTTTCGGCTGTATTTTCCGCCGGCAGTGATCCCGATGATCTGGCCCTGGAGTTGCAATCGCGAATAGCCAATGGGGAAATAGAAGCACCACAGTTTCTTTTTGCAGCAGGGATGGCGCCTCCCGGTGAGGGGCCTAACAATCAGTTTCTGGTGCACACCGCTGCTGTAGAACAAGAAACCGGTATGACAATACTGCGCGGGCTGGAATCGGAAGCGCAGGCGCGTGCGGCCGTAGGCGAAATAGCGGCCAAGGGTGTTCGTTTCGTAAAACTCTGGGTCGATGATAGAGGAGGCACGCAAACCAAACTGTCGCCTTCTCTTTACCACGCAGTAGCAGAAGAAGCGCAGCAATACGGGATCAAGGTGATGATTCATCAGCAGACTGCAGCAGACATGCCGGACATATTGGCTGCTGGTGTCGATGGTTTTCTCCACGGTCGCATTGGTAATGAGTTCAGCGATGCAATCGCAGAGACGATGGCGCGAGACGGAGTGTTTGTAGTGCCGAACCTGGGGCTGGGTGAGCTGCGCCGCGAGGGTATTGGCGATGATCCTTTTCTCTCACCCTTGCTCGACGATACAGCCTTGCAACGTCTGGTCAGTGGCAGCGGTCAACGAGTTGCATTCCCGGACAGGAACGAAGCATCAGAACAGGAACTGCGTGCAGGCTTTTCCCGCATTGCCGATGCCGGAGTTGACCTGGTTCTCGGTACGGATGCTGGCGCAGTACCAGACCATCCATTTGGTTACACCGGTCACAGGGAACTGGAAATCTATGTGCGTCTGGGTGTATCAACAATGTCTGCCCTGGTTGCAGCCACAGGTAATGCAGCGAAGCATCTGGGGCTGACGGATACAGGGCTGGTGAAAGCGGGATTGAGGGCTGACCTGCTAATACTCAATGCCAATCCGCTGGATGACATTCGCAATACTCGTCGAATCGATAGTGTTTATTTGCGGGGCAGGGAGCTCAACCGAATAGCCCTGCGCGAGGAGCTGACTGGTAGCGACTAGAATTCCCAGCCCGGATGGGGTTTGGGAAGACTCAATGTGGTATCCAGTGCATCCAGCAGAGATTGCTCGGCACTTATTTCTCCGCTGGTTGCCAGGCGGTTGGCTGAGGCGCAACCCATCCAGAGACGGCTGATTCCACTGGCATTGGCGTGCAAAAGTGGCAGGCCACTACGGTGCCCCGGATTGGCTTCACATTCCTCACCAAGATGCACAGTGTAGTCGCCTGCAATGCCCTGCCAACCATGCCCATCATCCAGGTACTGGCTGATCGGATCCTCTACTTTCAAGTTGAAGGATAAAGTGGGTCTGGCGGGTAATCGCGTGGCTTGCAGGCAGGCGGCCAGGTCATTGATGCGCAACTGCCACCAGGCCTCTGAGCGAATATATTCTGCGTATGTGTTGCCTTCAGTTTTGTTAATCGAACGAAACGGTTCTTTCAACAGATCCTGCATCTGCATGTGTTGGGTTTCGATCAGGCGTACCACATATAACTGATTACCGAGGCTTTTGATCAGTGCCAGCAACTGAAGTAATTGTTGACGATTGCGATATGCCAATGCCGAAATACGTAATGGTCCATATTCGTCTTTGTTGTGCCCCCATAGGAAGTGTGTTAGCTCGCCCTGGTCATTGCGAAAGCCAAGCCCAACAGGTTCTTCGGTCCAGTGCAATTCAGCGTGAAAGTGATCGGCAGGAATGACTTGTACGCTGCCATGACTGCGCCAGCGTTGCATCATTGCTTCATGCATTTCCTTGAAGTCGACTTCTGATAGTCTCACTGGTACAGGGAAGTCCGCGTCCACATCAAGCAGGGCAGGATTAAACCTGACCTTTTGTTCATATGG
>CAYTLI010000141.1:0-7012 GCA_964438455.1 uncultured Pseudohongiella sp. | reverse complement strand
GAATGATTTGTTCACCTTCTCGGTTAATGTGGAAGTGGGCACCGAAGAGAACGAGAAGCTCGGTCTCGCTGCTGCATTGATGGATGTTGCCGGCACGGCAAACCTGAGCAATGAAGAACTACAGAAAGAATGGTATCGCATGGGTTCGGAGTTCCGTTTTGGTTCCGGCGAAAACTCATCGGCATTTGCACTATCAGGCCTAGATGATCAGTTTGAAAACTCCGTAGCGATGATGATGGAGTTGATCAAAACCCCAAGCAGCGACAGTGAGACCCTGGAACAGCTGAAAGGCATCCTGCTCAAGTCCCGTGAAGACCGGAAAAGCTCGCCACCAGCTATCGCTCAGGCCTTGTACATGTATAACCGTTACGGCGAAGAGTCACCAATGCTGGAATCGATGACTTCCCAGGAAATCCTCGACACCCAGGTGGACGAGTTACTGGAGCTGCCATCGCAATTACTTAACTACAAGCACACTATTGCCTACACGGGTTCTCTGCCGCTTGAGCAGCTGGTCGAAGTCCTGCGTCGTCACCACAGTGTAGATGCCGAACTGGCAGACACGCCCGAATATCGCTTCCGTCGTGCACGTGAAGTAGAAGACTCGGAGGTTCTGGTAGTTGACCAACAAACAGCGCAGGCCCAGGTACGCATCGAATTTGCTGACGGTGTATTCGAACCTGAAGATGCGGTCATGTCATCGCTGTATACCAACTACTTTGGTAGTGGCATGTCCTCCGTTGTGTTCCAGGAGCTTCGCGAGGCTCGCGCTCTGGCCTACTCGGCTTCAGCGCGCTACATGCCCGGCAGTCGCATCAATGCGGAAAACCTGATGCTTGGCGCAATCGGTACCCAGACAGACAAAACTGTTGACGCACTCGCGGCATTCATCGATCTGATCGACAACATGCCCCAGTCGTCGGAGCGCTTCGAAGAAGCAGTGAATGCACAGATCAATCGCTACCGCACTTCCAAACTCAGTTTCCGTGAGGTGATTGGCGCGGTGCGAGCCTGGGAGCGACAGGGATTCGAGAGCGACCCAAGACGGGCGCGATTCCAGCAACTGCAAGAAGCGGAGCTGGACGACCTGATTGAATTCCAGCAAGAGCATGTTAAAGAAAGAGCCAAACTGATTTCCATCGTTGGAGATCTATCTATCATTGACGCTGCAGAATTGGAACAATTTGGCGAAGTTCAGCAGATGCAGGTTGACGACCTGTTCGTAGACTAGGCAGTAACATTAACCGGGGCGATGTCATAATCGCCCCGGCAATATAATTTCTCTTCCTCGCCTGACCAATTTGGCATGAAGCATTCTGATTCCGCGCCAGCACTCAGCATTTCCAGCTTGCACAAGAGCTACGGCGACTTCTCCGTCATCGAAGAACTGAGCTTGCAGGTGCAAACCGGAGCCATTCATGGCCTCGTTGGTCTCAATGGCTCAGGAAAGACCACAACCCTGGAATGCCTGTTAGGCCTACAACGATTCAACAGCGGCGAGATTGAGCTGCTGGGCTACCGTCCGGAGCAGATCTACTTGAGTCAAGGCAGGATCGTTGCAATTTTCGACACACCCAGCCTCAATCCCAACCTGACAGTTCGCCAATGCCTGCTCCATGCGAGATTACTGTGCGCGAATCCCGCGCGAGGCTGCGAAGAAGTAGAGGCCTTGTTAGGTATCGAGCAATTTTCGGCTTTCAAGATCAAGAACCTGTCCCTCGGTAACAAAAGGCGGGCGTCGATTGCACAGGCTCTGCTTGGCAACCCGGAATTGGTCATTCTCGATGAGCCGTTCAACGGGCTTGATGCTGGCGGGGTCGATGAGGTACTCAAACTGATCAAGCAGCTGAATCGAGATCAGGGAACTACCTTTTTGCTGTCCAGCCACCAACTACCCTACCTGGAACAAATCTGCACCCACATCGCCATCCTGCACCAGGGGCAAATTCAACTGAATGACAGCAAAGAGAATTTGTTAAAAGAATCTTCTACCCGGGTTTCAATACGCACAAACCATGCGAAAGAGGCACGCGAACTACTGGCAAGCCATGAGGGTATAGAGATCCTGCCAGCAGACAGCCCGGATCAGCTACAGGTTTCCCTGCAACAGGGAGACTCCGCGACTATTAATGCCATGCTGGTAAATGCTGGCATCCCGGTAGCAGAACTCATCCCTCATCGCGCTTCTCTTGATAGCTTGTTTCGGCACGCCACCAGGGAGCGATCTGAATGAACGGCTTGTTACGGGCACTGCGCGCGGAACTGTTTATCGCCGCAAGAACCATGGGCGCTAGACTGGTGCTCGTCGTTCCTTCTGCGCTGGTGATACTGAGCTTCCTGCTGGTCAAGCTCGGCGAAACGGGTACGGCCGCAAGAAACAGCTTGCTGGGTGAGGCGGATTTCGAGTCCTCAATAGCCGTCAACGCCTGGGGCCACTTTGTGGACGGACTGGATAGCGGACTGACCGTGCTGGGTCTGTTGCTGGTGGCACAAGCTGCCTACAGCTTCAGCAGCGAAAGAGACAGCGGCGCTATTCGTCACCTGCTGTTGCGCAGCAGTAGCCGGCTTGCCATCGGCCTGGCGAAACTGCTGCACCTGCACTTGCTGGCACTTGTCTCCTTTATTCTGCTTCTGGCCACCAGCTACATTGCTGCCGGACTGTTGTGGGAATTTGGTCCGGTACTGGAAGATGGTTTCGAATTGATCAGCGAAGATGAAATTCGACAGGAAATTTTCCTCGGTGTGCGACTGGCCCTGCTGCCATTGCCTGCCGCAATCGCCCTGGGACTGCTGGCATCTGTCGCCGCGCACAACGCAACCCAGGCAGTGGTTGCCGCACTGGGACTGACCCTCGCACTCGACCTGTTCAAATCCGCATTTGGTGACTACGCGTACTACCTCTATGCTACTTATCAACCTTCTCTGCTGGACCAGTCCTATTTGCAGGATGTGAGCCGCCTGGTGAGAGGGTTTTCCGATGTGTTGATAGATGAGAGATTCCTGCAGATGAACACCTGGGCACCATTCCCCGCGCTACTGCTGTTTACCGCTTGCGCCCTGTTCATCCTGACGCGGCGCAAGCTATGAACCGGCTCTTTTCCCCCAGAACAATATTGTTGTTTCTTGTCAGTAGCTGCCTCGGCGCCTGCGTCAGCTATGAACCAGCGGTGCTGGTACCGGCAGTAACCCTGTCGGCGGAAGAAATTTCCCTGGTGAGCGACAGCAACAATACTCTGCAAGTGGACTTCGGTCTCGACACTGCTGCAAATGAAAGTGATTCCCTGTTCAATCTGGAAACCTTGCCAGGTGTTCGGGTTGTTTCAGTGACCAGCAATGGCCCCGCCGAAGCGGCTGGCATTCAGGTTGGGGACGTGGTGCTGGCCGTCAATGGCACTGAGACCAACAATCCTGACGCATTGCTCGCCCTGCAAGGTGACAATAGCGGGCAGGAACAGACTTATCGATTCACCGTGCAACGCAATACGACCGTATTCGAGGCCTCGGTCATCGCGCGCCCGGTAGCGAACAATCCGGCGCCGGTGGAGCTATACCGCGTCGACCCACTCGCCACCCGCGCCGGTTATGAGAGTGCCCTGGTAGATATCGGTGACGACGGACCGATGGTCGCGGCAAGGGTAGTGCAGATTTTTCCCTCGAGCCCACTACCCGGCGCAGGCATTCAGGTAGGAGAACTAATCCTCGCTGTAGATGGTGAATTTCTCAATTCAGCCCAGGACCTGGTAACCCGGCTAAACCAGGAATATCCGCTGGGCAGCGAAGTCACCATGACTCGCTTCGATGGCCAACAGGTGAGCGATCTGCGCGTGAGGCTGTGGGATCCCGGGCGACGCATTAGCCGCATTGCCCTGGGCCCCCTGTTTCGCTACGAATCGAGTCTTTCTCCAGCCAACGAATCACTGACCATTCTCGATTTCTGGTTGTTCTCTCTGTACAGTTATCAGCAGGCTGAAGGGGAACGATCCCACAGCTTGCTGGGTCTCATAAATGTCACCAGCGATTCTGGTGAACTCATTGAAGAAACAAATAACTAACTGGATCACACAGCTTGTAATGGAAGCAATACGGGCTATCTGCGAGCCACTCGCACGTCACTTGCCGCATCAGCTTGTTGCGAGCTTGCTGCTTGTGGTGTCAATCACTTCCCAGGCACAAACAAACTACGCTGCCTTCGAATTACGCCGGGAAGAAAACTGGCAACCAATCATGCTGCAGGACATGAATGGGGATGGCGACAAGGATATCGTTGTCTCCCATTTCGACCAGGATCTGGGCAGAGAACTGCATATCTATCACCAGCAACAGGACGGCGGCTTCTCAGCCAACCCGCAACGAGTAGAAATTAAAACCGAGATTATCGCCGTTGGCTTCGCCGACCTGCGTGAGGATCCAGGTGAAGAATTAGTGTTGTTTGCAAATAACGGTGTGTTCAGCCTGTCCACGGCAAGCGCTGGCTACGCTGGCAACCTAAAATTGCTGGCCCAATGGAATCTGATCGCCGCCATCCCAAACCAGGAGCAAGTGCTGTTCACCAATATCCCGACCGATATAAATGGTGATGGCAACATCGATTTGTTGCTCGCCGGTGATGACGAATACGGTTTGTTCCTGGGCAATGGTAATGAGGAATTTGAACTTGCCTTCAGTTTCAAAACCCTGAACGAAGATATCACACCCATCCAGCGTGCCCGCAACGATGTCGACCTGGACGCGAACCTGGGCATCAATGCCGAACAAGGTGTTGTCGTCGAATTGAACGTGGAAGCATCCTCTCCCTTCGAGAATTTCGTCCGGGACTGGAGTGAAACAGAGACCTCTCTCAATTCCCTGCTGCGCAGCGAACAGTGGATGCCAACTGCTGTTCTGGCACACTTTAATGGTGATGATTTACTCGACATCGCCTACCTCAATGCCGGCGACGACGGCCTGGGTCGGGTCAACATCCACTACCAAAGTGCAGACGTGCCGTTCAATCAGCAGGCCGACTGGATCGGCGACCTGAATTCACGGGGCGACCTGGATCTGGTGGATCTGAATGGCGACGGATTGACAGATCTAATGCGCCTGTCTGGTGACGGCAACAACTGGGATGCGCGCTTCTACCTGAACCAGGATGGCAGCTTCGATTTCGACAACCCAAACCAGGTCATGCGCTTCTCGGGCTATGACATGAGTCTCGATGTAATCGAACTGGAAGCAGGCATGCCTATATTGAGCGCCAGTTTCTATACCGTGCCAGTGGTAGATGCAATCCGCAATGCCAGCATCAATCGGACACAATTGGTCTATGGTCGTGACAAGGTCGAACCGGGCCAGGTATTTAATCGCAGACCCGACTCCAGGCTGGAAGAGAGCTTTTCAGCTGAAAATGTGCGTGGCTTGTCCGAACAGATGTCATTGCAGCATGACATAGACGGTGATGGTGTGCTCGATGCTCTCTATGTCACAGCCAATGGCACCCTGGCCGCCAAGAAAATTGATGCGCAGCTGCAGATTGCCGGCGAACCCTTTTGGGAATATGTGTCACCGCGGACCGTGTTTGAGTTTGATGTGCTGCAACTGAACGAAGATGAACTTCCCGATCTGCTGTTAAGACACGGCACCACTTCCACCCTGCTGGTTGCGCGCCCATGAGGATGCTGCTCCTGCTTACGCTCGGCCTTTGTGCGTTAATTGCTAACAGCAATGCCGCCGTACCTTCATTTTCACAGCAGGATTTTCATTTGCCTGGCGATTCTGAAGGACTACTGGTCGCCGACATGAATGGAGACGCACTACAGGACCTGGTCCTCGTGGTGAATGAAGCCCTGAGAATCTATTTCCAGACTGAAAACGGATTCGACTTCGAGTCGGGATTCGATGAAATCGATTTTAGCGGGGACGCAGTGGGCTGGGATCTCAGTGCTGCTTACGGTGACAACGGCCAACTCTCTATCGTCGCACTGATTAACGGTTCTGATGCTATGTACTGGCCTGTTTCGGCGCAGGCAATAGCAGAACCGGTATTGATCAAGTCGGGGCTGCCGGGATTTATTCCAAAGGGCATCAATCGTCTGCACTTCTCCCGCGACATAAATGATGATGGTAATGAGGACCTGATCATTCCCGGTGCTGGTGTAATCAATATATTGATCAGTGACAGCTCGGGAGATTACCAGACACCATTAAGCATTCGATCAGATATGCGCCTGCGCACCCAGCTCAATCTCAATCGCTTCAATCGTTCAGCAGGTCAATCGGTACGAATCCCGGTGCTGGAACTACGTGACGTGAATGGTGATGGCAGTGAGGACCTGGTGTCTCGTACTGATGAGAGACTCGATATCTTTCTCGCTGATGCAACTGGCGCAAACTATCTACCGTCGACTCCTTCATTCTTTCTCGATATCGCTGCCATTGAAGAAGAACTTGGCGAATTCGATATCGATAACCTGGATTTTTCCAACCTCACTGGCGTGCTAGCTCTGACCCATGAAGAAATTCTTGATGATGTCAACGACGATGGCATAGAAGATCTTCTGCTCCGTGAAGGTGGCAAAGTCTCCCTGTTCCAGGGCGCAGCAACCGGCATCGACCTAACACAACCCCAGCAGGTACTGCGCTCAGGCGGCAATGTGCTCAGCACTTTTCTCTATGATGAAAATGAAGACGGATTAAAGGATTTGTGGTTGTGGCGCGTGGAACCAATCTCCGTTGGGGATATTTTTGTCTGGCTCGCACTCTCAGGCAGCATCGCAATCGAAGCATTTATCTATCCAAACGATGGCGAACGCTTCTCCAGACGACCAACCAGAAAGATTGCTGTCGATCTGCGCTTCCCTTCTGTGATTCGCCTTGCCGGAGCATATGAAGACCTCTCTGGCGAGATCGATGCACTTGAGAATGCTGTCGCCACCCCCACTGCAACGGCGAACCTGAACGACAACATGGAGCGGGCAGACTTGCTTAGCCTGGTGAACAATCAGGTAAATATTTTCCGCGACAGTATCGAACC
>CAYTLI010000140.1:0-7031 GCA_964438455.1 uncultured Pseudohongiella sp. | reverse complement strand
CATCAAAAATTGCGGCAATCAACATTGGACTGCGATTCGCGAAAGGTAGATCAGTTCTCTTGCTTGATGCTGATATTCAGATTTCAACTTCCGATGCCAGAAGTCTTCTCAATGAAGTTGATCGTGTCGGTACCGAAGTGGCAATTGGGCATATGGATGTGGATCTGCAGGGTGCGGATTTCATGGTTCGCGCCTTCTACCGGGTCTGGCAACAGCATCCTTATCTGAAGAACGGCAAATTTGCGGCAGCTATTGCACTGTCAGCTGAAGGTGTTGACAGGATTGGTGTACTGCCCCCGGTAACTGCTGATGATACTTACCTAAAACGACTTTTCCCGGCCCGGTTGGTCAGCGTGGTGCCCGCGGTACGGTTTACTGCAAAGGCGCCACGAACCATTCAATCGCTCATTAAGGTACGCACACGCAGTCAACGTGGCACAGGCCAGCTAAAAGAACATATCGAGGCGCCAGCGGCCGATGGTACGCAGAGAACTCGATTCATTCGCTCACTGGTACTCAGCCCCAGGTTATGGGCGGCGGTGCCCGTGTACCTGGCAGTCGCTGTGATCGCCAGAATCCAGGCTGTGAGAAAGCCAACAGTGAGATGGGAGCGAGATCTAACCGCACGGGTACCCGTTGCCAAGTAGTAGAAGAGTTATGCAAGTAGCAGCAGACAATAATGGCCAGGATCCACGCCACCAAATGGTGGGAAATCCCCTGATTGCACAAGTCCGGGATTTCATTGATGAGGAGAGTGATGTACCCGCCATTGACCCGATTGGTATTGTGCTGCGAACCGCTCGCGGCAGGGAAGCGAAAATCGCTTTGACAACTTTGATCGTCGCGTTGCTGGCTGCCATGTTGGCATACTTGATGGTGACTCCGGTATATCAGAGTTCAGGAATGCTTCGTATTTTGCCGACTGAAGGCAAGATTCTATACGACGCTCAGGATCAGAGCAGGTTGCGATTGTATGATGCATTTTTTAATTCCGAGATGCGTCTACTGACATCAAGGCCAGTACTGGAGGCATCGATAGACAAGCTCTATGCAGAGTCAGATGGCACACAACCCTTGCCATCTGATGTAATCGAGCTATCTAACATGGTTTCTGTATCCGGTAGCAAAGGATTAATTAATCTCAGATCACGCAGCGATAACCCGGTTAAGTCAGCCATTGCGCTGAATGCCGTGATAGCGGCATATCAGGAAAGCAATGAGGCTGCGAGGTTACGGACATATGATGTTCGGGAGCAGGAATTGAGCGATCGGGAAGCAGAGCTTGAAGCTGAGCTTGCTGCTCTGAACGATGAGTACCTGGCTGTTGGGGGGGAACACGATGCGGTTTCTCTTGCCAAGGCGCATATGGCAAAGACTGCGCAATTGGAGGTGCTTGAAGAGCGCCTTCAGGAGTTGGAGAACACACTGGCTGAGATCGAGGCCACGGGTGACATGACTGCTGGTACGGGCGATAGTGTCGCTATTCAGCGAGCCACACTGCTCGATCAGGCTATGGCGAACCTGACATTTGAGCGAGCCAAGCGTCTCGCAGAATTGGAAACTCTGAGGGGTCGCTACAAGCCGACACACCCATCTGTCCTGTCTGCACAAGCCGAACTGAACGTCATTGAGTCTGCAATTTCGGAAAGGCAGGATCAGATCGCACTATTGGGACAAGCAGGAGCCTTTCTTGGAAATGGTGACAGCGCGCAGAACGACTCGATGGAGGAGTTGGAGAATGCACTAGAGCGCTTGCTCAGCCGACGCGATACCCTCAGATCTGAGGCAGAGGGGCTGAACGGTAACCTGATTCGTATAAGAGGAATTGCCACTGAACAAGATCGCCTGTCCGAACTTCTGGAAGAAACCAAGCGTGCACTCGATGAAGTTCTGGTGGAGAGTCAAAACGACCTTTCTCGCTCTATTGAGATTATTGCGTTGGGCAAGGCACCCATTGGCCCAATAGAGGACAAGAGAAAGCCCCTGGCCCTGGCGGCGCTTGTATTTGCGGCCCTCGGCACCTTCGGCACTTTCATTCTCATCAATCTTGTATCAGGTCGAGTCAATTTTTCCGATGACCTTGCCAAATCAAGCTCGAGCTTACTCTGTGAAGTTATCAAAGAGAAAGAAGATCTAGCTGACGAGTTTCAGGTTGCAGCCCGCAAGCTGCGCAATGAGATTGACCTGCGTTGGCCTGACAAGGGTGATGAGGCAAAAGTAATCGGTGTTGTAGGCAGTGGCGAGGGTGTCGGCGCTACCAACCTGGTCAAGGCCCTGGGTGATTACTATTCACAATTCAATCTGAAAGTACTCATGGTTGACGTGTCCTCAGGTGGTAACGGTCTCACTACACTCTGCAATGCGAATGCGAGTCCCGGTGCTATTGATGTGGCAAGAAATGGGAAGAGACTGGAGTGGGTGGTGCAAAAGATAGAGGGAAGCAGCTCAAATCTTTCTCTTTTACCTGCTGAGCAATTGTCAGAGATACCAGCTCTTGAACTGGTGATTAATGAGCAGAGATTGTTGTTAGAGGCTTGCCGGGAAAAGTATGACCTTATCCTCCTCGATCTTGGACCACTGGCACAAGGCCGCCAGAGCGCAGTCGCAACAAGCCTGACCGACCTGTCAATTCTGATCACAAGAGCGGGCTCGTCGAAGCGCGAGATAGACAGAGCGCGATCCTTACTGAACAGGCTGAGTCCCGCAAAATACATGCTTGTATTGAACCGTGCCTCGGAGCTGGACCCGGCTGTGAAGGCCCGATATGCAAATGCCAGAAAACCTGTCTTGCTAGAAGTCGGGAATGGATAGCGGCATTGAAAAATTTGATAGAGAGAACAAATCATGGCTAGAACGAAGATTGCTGTAATCGATGACGACCCTTCATCAGTTGCTGAGCTGAAATCGATCCTGTTAGATCGAATTCCTTCAATTGAAGTTGTCGCTGTTGCTGAGCCGGCGGCGCCTATAGGTTTTGACATATTCTTGCTTGAAGCAAAGATACTGGAACTGAAGGGCGGCAAGGATCTACTACAGCGAGTTCGAAGCGTTGCACCAAACAGCCTTCTGCTTGCCTACTCCAGTAACTTGACTACCGACTTGCTTCGCAGGCTTATCAATGAAGGTTGCGAAGGGGCTTTCGTTAAAGAAAAGGAAGAAGATATTGAACAAATGCTGAGTCGCATCGAGAATTTTCGCAGCTCGCACAGATTTCGCAGACCAGCAGCTGGTGGTGTGGGTAGTACTGTGAGCGCAATTACGGCATTGATTCGCGAATGGAATACCCGCCTGGAAAGAAACGGTCGGGCCTACCACAGAACCTACAGTGACTAGCATCGGGTTCTGATTGACCTGTCTTCCCAACGCTGATGGGGAATTGCCTGGTTCTGGTCAATAATCTCTATACATGACCGCGGTCCCTGCCTTATCGCATGTAACAGATGTAACAACCTGGGGGTTTTGATACATCTTTGTTACGTTCGAGGCTGCTATTTTCTACGCAGCCTCTTCAGCACCTCAGAGTTTCCCCTGCATTTCCCCCAAACTTCGTTGCCTATTGCACCGTTGGTTCAAGCCAGGGATATCCAGTAGTTCTGTTATTTAGACCTGGGTCACATCTCTGATTCATCGTTTCCAGCATTGGCATCCGGGTTGCGTTAAATACTCTCAGATAGATCTTTTAGGAGAGGACCATGTTAGATAAAAAAACTTCCATACTATTGGTTGACGACGATAGCCTTGTTGCTAATTCACTGGCACGCATGCTGCGCGCAAAGCGCTACAATGTCAGCATCTGCCATGATCCGGCGAGGGCGTTGGCGTTTTGTGACAAGTTCCAGTTCGATCTGATTATCACGGATCAGCGAATGCCATTAATGGATGGGACAGAGTTCGCTCGCCTGGCGAGACGCAAGCAACCTTATACGCGAGTTGTTCTTATCAGCGGCTACAGCGATACCTGCAAGGTTGAAGAGGCTTGTGACTCTGGAGTTGTCCACCACTATGTGAGCAAGCCATGGGACAACACCAAGTTGATTGAGGTTATCGATGAACAGTTGCTGATTGCAGAGCTACGCGACTCCTTTCAGCAAGATTTCAGGGCAATAGCGATGGTTCGCTGATGAACTATCGATGCTCGAACCGACTTGCATATGTTGGCAGGAGAGATTTAACAGCACGACAGCACAAAATAGACGATTACGGCCGGGTTTGATTTCCAGCTTTCTGCTCTCGCTTAGCCTTCTTCCTGGCCAGGTAATCGCCATATGACTCGTCCTTGCAGCTGGGGCAGATGCCATGGCTGAACACCACGCGTGAACGTTCGGCGATGTAACTCTCGATAGCCTGGTAATAGCCCTGGTCATCACGAATCTGCTTGCAGTTCGCGCAGATGGGCAGGAAGCCGGACAGGGTTTGTACTTCCTCCATGGCCTTGAAGGAGATATAGCGCGTGCGCTGTCGCAAGGTGGATGCCAGCATCGACAGGGCGGTAGCGAACAGGAAAGTAATCAGCATCAGCGGCCGTTCCAGTATCAGGTCGGCACGCTCGGTGGTCAGCAGGATAGCGGACTCGCCCAGCACCAGGATGGCGATGCAGGGCAGCAGGTAACTCGCATAAACCGGAAACGCAACGTGGGCGGTGAAGATGCACATGGCCACGATGGCTGTCATTCGGGTTGCCGAATAATCGTTGAGCACGTAGGAAAGAATCGCGCCGCTGGCGAAGATCGAGGTGTAGATGATGACACTGACATCGAGCACCGATGCCAGGTGTATTCGATTAACAATGAAGTAAACCGCCAGGGTCATGAAGAAGAAGGTGACCTTGACGATGAAGCCGGGAAGCAGTTCCGGTTGTTCGGCAAGTTGGGTCAGGTCGAGCAAGACCAGCGCGATGATGATCGCTGAGATAACGTAGATGGAGAAGCTCAGGTGGCGGATATCGGAATCGAGAAAGTGATCGCGAAAGGCGCGCTCCTCTTCATCGGGGCGACTCTTCAAGGCAAATTGCCAGAGCGGTAGGGCAGTGACCATAGGCTTGCCGGTACTCTAATTATTCGAATTATTGCCCGCTAGTTTGGCATTAAGACTTCGTGTATTCCAGACTGGACATTATCTCTGGCTAAATTGGGGGGAGAAAGTTTTGGGGCAAGATGGTTGGTATGAGCTGATTCGCCTGAATCACCAGCTACTTGGCAATTCAGGCGAGCAGCAAGAGTTGCGAGCGTGAACTAAACGCCCTTCGGTTCCATGATTGCCTGGTAGAACAGGCGACGGGATGTGCTGCGCACATCGGGCAGGCCTTGCCCCGCCTGTTGAATCATGCCAACAAACACCACGTCTTCAACCGGGTCGATCCAGAACCAGGTGCCGGCAGCGCCGCCCCAGTAATATTCACCGGCAGAATAGGACTCTGCTGCAACCGGATCGACGATGACCGCAAAGTCGAGACCGAACACGGTGCCGGTCGCTTCCGACATCGGGCCAACCAGTCCGGGAGGAGTCTGGTCACGATGCATCAGATCCACAGTCAGTGGCGCGAGAATGCGCACGCCATCCAGTTCGCCACCATTGAGCAGCATCTGGCTGAAGCGCATGTAATCGTTGGCAGTAGACACCAGGCCACCACCGCCGGACTCGAACGCCATGTCCACGGTGAAGTCGGCGCCGTCAAACATCTCGGAAGGAATCAATTCACCTTCTTCGCCATACACATACATCTGCGCGAAGCGATCCAGTTTTTCTTCCGGTACATGGAAGTCTGTGTCGATCATGCCCAGTGGTTCGAACAATCGTTCTTCCAGGAACTCACCAAAAGTTTGTCCTGACAGCACTTCTACCAGGCGGCCCTGCACATCGACTGACACGCTGTACTCCCAGCGCGTACCCGGCTGGTGCTTGAGAGGAATCTGTCCCAGCTTGGCGACAAACTCAGCGTTAGTATCATTAGCATCAAGCAGACCTGCATCTACATAGGCGGAATCCACCGAAGACTGGGCGAAGATACCGTAGGTCAGACCACCGGTGTGGTTCATCAACTCGCGTATGGTCATTGGATGATTGGGCTCTTCGGTAATCATATTGCCGTCGTCATCTTCACCCGCATACACCTGCAGGTTGGCCAGTTCAGGCAGGTATTTACCCACCGGGTCGGACAGTTTGAATTTGCCTTCCTCGTAAAGAATCATCAATGCCGTGCCGGTAACCGGCTTGCTCATGGAATAGATGCGGAACAGGGTATCCCGGGTCATCGGCGCCTGGGCTTCCACATCGCGATAGCCGACAGCCTCATAGTGCACCAGCTTGTTGTCGCGGGATGCCATGGTGACGACACCGGAGAGCAGGCCTTCATCCACGAAACCCTGCATGGCATCGGTCACCCGGGACAGGCGCTCCGAATCCATGCCAACCGATTCGGGTGCGACCATTTCCAGCGCGCGACTGGGCGCGGCGGCGACAGTTTCCTGGGGCTGGCTTGCAGTCTGGGTAGTGGTGGTGGGCGCGGGGCTACAGGCCGCCAGGGCCAGAAGCACCAGGCCCAGCAGGGAATGGGTGAGCCAGGGGCTTTGCTTGTAATTGCTTGTTTTCACGGAGATTCCTCTCTCAGGTCCTATTAATGATTGTTGATAACCGGGTAGCAGAGGCTATCGCAAGATGTAAAATGGGAACAAGTTTATTTTCAGTATTGGCTTCCCGCTATTTCATGCTCAAGCCCTTTTACACAGTCTTGCTGGCTGTCACGCTGACCGCCTGTATCACCCCCAGCATCCGCGACTGGCCTGAACAGGTGCCGCGCCAGGCGTTGTTCGAGCGCGCCTACCGTGCCGATGCGGCAAACCAGCAGGTGCAGTCGCGGCAGGAGTACCTGGAATGGATTCTTGGCTTTTACCAGGGCACGGTGATCTATCCCACTGGCTGGCTGGATGTGGAAGAGCAGTTATTGCAACGCACGCCGGCAGAACAGCAAGCGCAGCTCGATGAGCGACTGGAAGAGCTCGGTATCGTCATCGGTGCCGAGTGGGCCAAGGAAA
>CAYTLI010000139.1:0-7071 GCA_964438455.1 uncultured Pseudohongiella sp. | reverse complement strand
CTATTGGACGTGATATAGTGCGCAGCGAACGTCGATCCAGCGTTCGGGAGTACGAGGTCGTTGAGCGTTGTGAGACCGCATACCAGCAGCGTGAGGAAGAGCGTCTGGTGGGATACCAGGTTACCTACCTTTACGACGGTGAAGAACATACGGTTCGTACTGACACAGATCCTGGCGATCGCATTCGTTTGCGGGTAAGCATTCAGCCGGTACTGTAAGCGATACGCTGATCAGTCGGAAAGGCGAAGAGGTGGAAGTTGAAACTATTGATTAAGGCATTTGCTACCGCAGTGGTTTGCATGAGCCTGGCTTCTATTGCCTGGGCGCAAGGACTGCCCGCGCAAGTGGAGCAGAATCAACTCGACCGCGCCAACCCGATTCGTGACCTGCGCAATAATCCGCAAGCCAACAATCGAATCAATGAGCGGCAGGCAGTTAATCTTGCCCGGCAACGATTCGCCGGCAACATTCTTCGTATCTCATTAATCGGGGAAGGACCCAATCAACGCTATCAGATTCGCATGGAAAACCAGGGTAAAGTTTTTACCGTCTTCGTACATGCGATCACTGGCGAAGTGACAGGTGGCAACTAGGCCTGATCAACAAATAGGATGGAGCAGGAAGCATGCGTCTATTGGTTGTAGAAGATGAGAGCCTGTTGCGCCAGCAACTGGAGCAGGGGCTGACAGCAGAGGGTTATGTTGTCGATGGTGCGGAAGATGGCAGATCGGGCCTCTACTACGCCAGCGAATATGATTACGATGCCGCGATCGTCGACCTGGGACTACCAGAGATAGACGGTATCTCCCTGATTCAACAGATCAGGTCTGCGGACAAGCAATTTCCCATCCTAATTCTTACTGCCCGCGGTGACTGGCAAGACAAGGTCGCAGGTCTCGATGCGGGCGCCGATGACTATGTAGTAAAACCGTTCCAGCTGGAAGAGATCGTCGCCCGGCTCAATGCGCTATTAAGGAGGGCCGCTGGTTTTGCCAAGCCGAGTCTCGAATTCGGGCCGCTCAAGCTGGACATCACCGCCAAGCGTCTCACAGTTGCCGGTGAAGTTGTCGATCTCACCGCCTATGAATACAAGATGCTGGAGTATCTGATGATGCATCCTGGCCAGGTCATCTCCAAGACTGAACTCACCGAGCACCTGTACGCACAGGATTACGATCGCGATAGCAATGTGCTGGAGGTGTTTGTCAGAAGACTGCGACAAAAGCTCGATCCCGAGCAGACTCTGAAGCCCATCGAAACGGTGAGAGGTCAGGGTTATCGATTCAGTCTCGCGGAATCACGAGCCTGATGCTCGCGGATTGATTCCATGCAGACCACCGCCAGGGTCGCCAGCTATTCTCTCCAGTCCCGCTTGTTGCTGGCGTTCAGTATCCTGCTCTTCGTGTTTCTCGGCTTTACCGGCATCGTGCTGGATCGGGCGTTCAGCTCCAGTGTAGAAGCGGGCGCCGCCGATCGCTTGCAGGTGCAGATATACCTGATGCTAGCGGCTGCTGAATACCAGGACGGTGAATTCTATTTCCTCGAGGACCTGCAGGAGCCTGGCTTCAACAATCTGAATTCCGGCCTCTATGGCTTCATCAGCAGTTACAGTGCCGGCGAACTCTGGCGCAGTCCTTCCGCGCGTACCTTCACATTGCCAGGCACAGACTTTCTGCGCGAAAGAGTCACCGTGGGTGAGAGTAGTTTCGAAGTGTTGAACGGTGGTGAAGAAGGCTTCTTCCGATTGAGCTATGGCATTCTGTGGGAAGATGGAATCAGTGAATTCAGTTTCACGGTTGTTGAAAACGCGGAGCCTTATTACTCGGAGATCAGCAACTTTCGTAATTCTCTCTGGCTGTGGCTCGGTGGTGTAGCGGTATTGCTGTTGCTGATGCAGTTGCTTCTGCTGCGCTGGGGTCTTTCTCCCCTTGGGCGTATGGCCACAGACCTGAAGCGCATCGAGTCCGGTGAAAATGACAAGCTCGAAGGCGATTATCCCCTGGAGCTGCAAGGGGTCACTGCAAATCTCAATATGCTGATAGAGAGTGAACGAAAGCAACAGGAACGTTACCGCACTACTCTCGGTGACCTGGCGCACAGCCTGAAGACCCCGCTGGCAGTCATATCAGGTTTGCTGCCCGAGTTTCAGCGGCGCTCGGCAGGGGGTGGGGAACCGGAACTAGACCACAAGCTGGAAACTGCCAACGAGCAGCTAGAGAGGATGAGCCAGATTATCAGTTACCAGCTGCAGCGAGCTGTGCAATCCAATCAGACCAGCGCCCTGGCACGTCATGTAAAGATCGCGCCGGCGGCGAAGAAAGTCATCGCGGCCTTGCAGAAGGTTTACGCAGAGAAACCAATCGCGATGAACATTGCCATCGATGAGCGCGCAGAGTTTATCGGAGATGAAAGAGATCTGTTAGAGATTCTCGGTAATGTTCTTGACAATGCGTTCAAGTATGGAAGATCCACAATATCTGTCTCCGTCAATCAGGATCCACAGGGTAGCATTGTCTTGCTGGTAGAAGACGATGGTGAAGGTATCCCAGACGACAAGCTTGAGTACGTTTTGCAAAGAGGTGCCAGGGCTGACACATTGGCGCAGGGGCAGGGCATTGGTCTGGCGGTGGTGACTGACATTGTCAGCAGCTATGGTGGAGATATAGAAGTCAGCCGCAGCTCATTGGGTGGCGCTTCGATTCGGATCGTATTTCATCCAACTACAGCAGAAACCCGCCAGCAACAGCGCAAAGTGTCATAACAAACAGGAACCACTTGATAGTGTTTGGTTCTGCCTTGATGGCGAATTTCACCGCCAGATGGGCGCCGGCCATGGTGCCAATCGCTACAATCAGGCCTGGAACCCAGCGGATCTGGTCGAAGACTATAAAAACCACCATGGCAACGACGGTAAAAGCCAATGCACAGGTCATTTTCAAGGCATTGGCGCGAACCAGGTCGTAGCGCAATCCGCCTGCCAGCGCAGCCAACAGAATGAATCCAACCCCTGCCTGCACGAAACCACCATAGATGCCTGCCGCAAAAAGCCCCCACCAGGCGCCTTTGTGTTGTTGCGGTGACAGGGTCGGTGTGCCGGGTGGGGGAGCAATTATGCTTGGTCGCACCAGTATAATCACCGACATGCTGAGAATGGTCAGCAGCAATACTGGTTTGAGATACAGATTTGGCATCAATGCAGCGCCTATAGCGCCGATGACACCGCCCAGGACGGTTGGTATCAGGATAGGCGCAATGGCGGGCCGATCCAGCGAGTCGTGGCGATCGAAGCCACTTACCCCCACTATGCATTGCATCAATACGGCCACGCGATTCGTGGCATTGGCGATATCTGCCGGCAGGCCGAGCATCATCAGCGCAGGAATGGTGAGATTGGACCCTCCACCGGCCAGGGTATTGATGCCACCGGCGAGAAATCCGGTGAAGGTGAGCAGGGCGAAGGCGGTTAAATCCAGTTCCATAATCCAGTCCAAACAATTTGCCGCTGCAGCTTACCAAATAACGCGTAGAACTTTCCCAAAGCCTTTGTAAAAGCTACTATTTTAGCCTCGGGTGGAGATTTCCGCAGGGCCTGGAATTTTTTGCCTAAATCGATGTGAATCCCATCACAATCAGGGCATTCAGTCCCCGCGAAATCGCCAATATCAGCGCCAATTCACGGTCTCTCCTGGCCGGAAGAGTAAAGTCGGGCAGGAAAGAGTCAGAAAACCATTGAATTCCGGCCGCAGATTCCGACACAGTAGGCAGAAAGCCAGAATTCATCAGGGATAGAGGCAATCTGCCCTGGTTTCAGACACAGACCAGCGTGCGACGGGATGCTGGTTAAAAACGGGTTAGCAAATGCGCATAAATGTTAGAAAAATCAAAGGGATGACTTTGATTGAGCTGCTCTTCGTAGTAGCCATTCTTGGTACCTTGCTGGCGCTGGCGCTGCCCAATTTCTCCGACACCATCGAGGCTGCGAATACCAACTCCCAGGTCAAGGTCATGCTAACCACCTTGAATCTGGCCCGCAGTGAGGCCATACGCAGGGGTGCGGATGTGTCAATCTGCGCCAGCGACGATGGTGCGGACTGTGATCAGAACGCCTGGGCCGATGGCTGGATTGTGTTCGCCGATAACAACGGCGATGCCAATGGGTCCAGTGGTTCGGTCGATGGCGGCGATGAGGTAATCCGGGTGTTTGATTCCCTCGGTGCTGGCAGCACCGCTACGTTCACCGTAGACCTGATGTCCTATAACTCTATGGGATTCAGTGCCACCGGTGGTACCCAGCAATTCACCCTGACGCCTGGCAGCGGTAATGTGACGAACAGAAGATGCATAGAGATCGGTCCATCTGGTAGAGGCAGAAGAATCGAAGGAACAGATTGCTAATGAAACGAAGCAAACAGCGCGTGAAGCTAAATCTGGAATTTGGTACCACACTGATGGAAGTGCTGGTGTCATTGCTGGTGCTTTCCGGCGGGCTACTGGGGATTGCCAGTGTGCAGGCAGTCAGCCTGCGCAATAACCAGGCGGCATTGTACCGAACCCAGGCCACCATGCTGACCTCTGAAATCATCGAGCGTATGCGCGGCAACAAGACCGGCGTCGATGCCGACGCCTATGACGACGTTGCCGGGGCGGCGACCGCTGCCTGTTTCACCACTGCAGGATGTACGCCGATACAGATGGCTTCACAGGATATTCTCGACTGGAGCACCGCGGTGGCGGCAGCCCTGCCCAGTGGTGTTGGCGTGGTCTGTCTCGATGCGACGGGCAATGACGGTACGGCAGCGGTACCTGCCTGCGATGGCAGCGGTACTATCTATGCAGTGAAAATTTTCTGGGATGACAATCGCGATGGCACGGCAAACCAGTCCCTGATTACCAGTTGGCGTCCCCTGTAAACAGAGTCGAAGAATTTTGAATAAGCGTTACAACAAAACAATGAGATCTTCTCCACGCTATAATCTGGGTTTATCCCTGATCGAATTGCTGATCGCCATGGTCTTGGGTCTGACACTGGCGGCCGGGGTGATCCAGATCTACGTGGGTAGTTCGACCACGGAGCGAAGCCAGGATGCGCGCTTGCGCATCCAGGAAAACGGTCGTTTCGCCCTTAACTTTCTGGCCAATGAGATCCGCATGGCGGGTTATCTCGGTTGTCTCGGCTCCATGGAAGGCAATTCAGCCAACGATACCCTTGACCATCCGGTTAACTCCACCATGCAGCCGGGCTTCGGTGTGCAGGGTTGGGAGGCAGCCGGTACTGCGCCAGGTGAGATCGCCAACAGCACCAACAATGTTGCAACTATCGCCTCCACCAACGCCGAATGGACCGGCAGCGAGTTTGCCGGATTCAATATACCCACTGTACAGGCTGTACCTAACTCAGACATCCTGCGCCTGTGGGGAGGAGTCGGAAACGCTGCCGTGGTTACCAACATCGATAACTCCGGTACAGACCCGGTGATCACCACCACAACAGATGCCGGAATCGAAGAGAATGATTTCCTCATTATCAGCGACTGCGAGCAGGCCGACTTTGTGCAGGCCTGTGACGTGAACAATGCCGGTGTCGTTACCACTGTTACCCTCACCACCGGTTGTCCCATGGGTAACGAGGCAAATGCATTCGTGACTTCGATTGCCAGCACCGTATCGGGTGATACGGCAGAAGTAATTCGACTCGAGGGCACCCTGTTTTATGTTGGCAAGCGCGATGATGACGCCACCAATGTGCCAACCCTGTTTCGGGCGGTTCTCGACAGTGACGGAACAATTGCTACGCCGGAAGAGTTGATCGAGGGTGTTGAGTCGATGCAGCTGCTCTACGGTGTGAACACTGACCAGGATGTGCGGGCTACCGTCGATGCCTGGGTGACCGCAGACAACGTTTTCGACTGGGACGAGGTGATCGGCATTCGCCTGAACCTGCTGATGATGTCGGTAGAGGGGGGTACGGTGCCCACTCCCCAGGCTTACACATTTAATGGTGTCACCTATGACGGTGGTGGCGGAAATGGCGCCTTGCCTGGTGACGAGCGCGTCAGACGTGTGTTCCAGACCACGATCAGTCTGCGAAATCGGGCTCTCGGCACCTGATTGGGGATTAGAGGCGGATCACAGATTTAACCCGACTTATTCGTGAATATTGCAAGCAATGAAGAAGATTAAGCACAGACCAACAGCTCCAGCTCCACAGCGCCAACAGGGCGCCATCCTGGTGTTCTGCCTGATTTTCCTGGCAGTGCTCACCATGATGGGTGTGTCGGGCATGGAGTCGACCACCCTCGAAGAACGCATGTCGGCCAACATGGTTGATCATGAGCGCGCCTTCAACGCGGCAGAAACCGCTTTGCAGGCTGCGGAGGCCTGGCTGGTTACCCAGGATGTGTTACCGATTACCAGTACCGATGGCTCTACTACCGTGTGGGTAGAGGATTCCATGGATCCGGCCGCTGGTGATGGCATGTATTGGTGGGACCACGCCAACATGACTGCCGCCTGGTGGACGACCAATGGTGACGCGCCGGCAGCGGTGCCAATAGTGGCGACTCAACCTCGTTACCTTATCGAAGAATTCAAGACGGTGGATTCAGGCGAGTCCATCTCACAGGGGAGTGGTGAGCAACCAATTTCCCGTACTTTTCACCGTATCACCGCACGTGGCTGGGGCATCAATAACAATACCTCTTCCACCGTGCAGGCTACTTTTGTGCAGCGGTATAACTAATGCGAATGAGCGTGATGAATCAGGGTGTAGAAACCTTGGAGGCAGCAATGAGTATCAAGCATGAAATTCGAATTCTTTTCTCATGGCTAGCGTCGGTGTTTTTTCTGGCGCTGGGTACGTCCAGCCAGGCAGCCGAGATGGCGCTGGCGGAGAGCCCTCTGTTCCTGGGTACGCAAATCGATCCCAACGTATTTTTCATGATGGATGACTCCGGCTCGATGGACTGGGAGATATTGACGGTCGACTACTATGCCTTTGATACCTACACGTACAATGCCTCGGCGACCCTGAGAACCGATGGCAATCTACGCACCCGCTCCAGCGTTGGTTCC
>CAYTLI010000138.1:1218-7098 GCA_964438455.1 uncultured Pseudohongiella sp. | reverse complement strand
CATATCGCAGGCGGTGGCGAGATCGACGCCGGCGCCAATAGCGCCGCCCTGAATGGCCGCCAGCACGGGTATCGGGCATTGTTCCAGGCAAGTAAACGTCTGTTGTAAACGTTTTACATTTTGTTGGAAGCGAATGCCCTTGAGCCGGGCCTGTGCAACTGGATCTTCACTTTCACTGTTGCTACCACCGAATACAGCGGTGTCCATTCCAGAGCTGAAGTGAGGGCCGGTCGATGAGATCACGACAACACGAGCCTGGCCATTGTGTTCAATCTCATTGATTAATGCAGGCAGTTCATCCCAGAACGCCGGGATCATGCTGTTACGTTTTTCAGGACGGCACAGCACCACGTGGGCAATATGGTCCTGGATAGTAAGTTCAAAACACTGATAACTCATTTCTTTCCGCTAATTCAGTAAAAACCGCTCTAGCGGTTTCTTTGAATTGTCTCGTCTTCAAGTTGTGGGTAGTCGATGCCTAGCTGCTCCAGGTAGGTGTCGTAGCGTGAGGGATCATAGTAGAGCTCTTCCAGCAGTGGCTTGAACTCTTCCATGATGTCTGCGTTCTTCTCGATTGCTGGTGGATCGTCGGGGCCAATGAACGGGATGTACTGTTCATTTGCGGTCTGCACATCATTGAAATAGGCGTGGGCTTCATCGACCAGGGTGTCGCTCTGCAGCAGATCCAGCATGGTGGTGGCAATAACCTTCGCGCCGGCTTCGGCGCCCTTGTGCGCAATCGGCGTTGCCATGGCCATGGCGCTGGACCAGTGATGTCCCTGCAGGCCACGCACATTGGAAGGAAAGCGCAAGGTAACGGTCGGTACATTCCAGCTTACATCACCAATATCATCAGAGCCGCCGGACACGGGTTCTTCCAGGTCCACACCCAGTTCTGACAATTCCGTGGCAAGCCCCTGGGGATCATCATTGCCCATCAGTTGTTGCAGGGCCCGGGCAAATTGTTGATCGTCCTCCGACCAGCTGGGCAGTCCCACGCCCTGAATGTTGGCATACATGGCTTCCGCGATGGGCTTATTGAAGTGGCGTGGGTAGGCCGCGCCCACAACGCGCTGGTTCATGGAAGTGTCTGTCATCATCGCGGCACCGCGAGCAATGTTTTGCAGGGTTTGATAATTCTCCCGAATACCGTCGGCAGTCACTTCGCGAATGAAATACCACACACTGGCATAGGAGGGCACTACATTGGGCTGGTCGCCTCCATTGCTGATTACATAGTGCGAGCGTTGCAGTGGGTGCAGGTGCTCGCGGCGGAAGTTCCACGCGATGTTGGTGAGTTCAACTGCATCGAGGGCACTACGACCATCCCAGGGATCGCCGGCACCGTGTGCGGCAACGCCATCGAACATGAATTCCACGGAGACAAGGCCCGTACCGCGGCTTCTACCCCAGTTTACGCTCATGTTGTTTGAGACATGGGTGAACAACACGGCATCCACGCCCTCGAACATGCCATCGCGGGCGTACCAGGCCTTGGTGCCGAGCAACTCCTCGGCAATTCCTGGCCACAGCACGATAGTGCCGGGCAGGTTTTCTCTTTCCATGATGTCTTTCACTGCCAGGGCGGCAACGATATTCACCGCCTGACCAGAGTTGTGCCCTTCACCGTGTCCTGGAGCCCCTTCGATCATAGGCTGGCGATAGGCCACGCCCGGCATCTGGGAAGCACGAGGAATGCCATCCACATCGGAGCCGAGAGCAATAACTGGTTCGCCGCTACCCCAGCGTGCCCACCAGGCAGAAGGGATGCCGGCGACGCCCTGTTCCACTTCAAAGTCGTTGGCTTCGAGAATCTCGGTCAGGTAACGCTGGGTTTCAAATTCCTGGAATCCCAGTTCCGAGAATGAAAACAGCATATCGACAATTTCCTGAACCATCTTGGTGCGGTCTTCCACACCGGCGATGGCATCGGCCTTGAGTCCGGAAAACTCAGACTGGGCCTGGGCAGAAAAAGGCAAGCAGAGACAGAAAACGAGACTGGCGAACAGGGTGATGCGTTTCATGAGAGAGTCCTCTATTAAGGCTGTCGATAGAGTACGATTTTTTGCTCTCCTTCGCCACACCATCCCGTAGGGGGGTGGGAAGATCAGGATCCCGGTGGGGGAGGAGGACCCATACCGCCCTGGTTTTGCTGACCGCCTTGCTCTCCGGTATTGCCTTCAGATTTGTTAAAAGAGGCGTCAGGTGTTCCTTTATAGCAGGCGAGTACCCAGGGATATTCGTTGATTACGTAGTAACCGTAAAAACCTTTCCACATCATGCCATTGCATTCGTCCAGGTCACCGCTGCCGGCCACATACTCATAATCGTCACGATAGGTACCATCGTAGTTGCCACCGGGGTCATCGGCACTGCTGGGGCGGCTTCCCTGCTTTAACTGATAGCTGCTGGTAGCAGCGCGAACGGTGCCGTTGTCATCTATGTAGCTGCCAAAGATTGGAAAGCCGTCGGCGGCGAATCCGATCAGGGGTGATTCCGAGTTAGGGTCCTGATCGAACAGAGCCTGAGGGTTGCCATGATAGTGATAAGCGCCGGTTGGCTGGGTATGGGCGTTGTGAACGTCGGTGCCAAACTGGTTCAGCGGACTCATAGGATCGAACCGCCACGCCTGGTTGATATCGTTGCAACCAATCTTGCCATCGCCAACGTTGTAGCATGCAGCGGCCAATAGATCGAGCTTGACTCCGTTCAGCATGATTGCGTTGTCTGTGGTCAGCGAAATTGCCGTGGTCGTTGACGCAAATGCAGGCTCGATGGGTACTCTTACTTCTGTTGCGACCTCGGACACATCGGTGGCGAAAGCTGCCGAGGAATCATTGAAGTCGTGATTGGGAATGTTATTGGTGGTGATCACACACTGGTTGCCGTCGACTGTGATGGACACGCTGCCGGAAAACAGGATGTTTCGTTTTACATCGCGCACCGAAGCGAAGGTATTTTCCGCGTAATAGGTGCAATAGGGGCGGCGATTGGTCAGGACCGCATCGCTGATATCGGAGTCCTGCACGGTGACGAAATCGCGCAGCAAGCCAACCATTTGCGGGGTCTGGCCCAGGTCACCGCCCACGGCCCAAACACTGTCACCCTGAATGCCCAGATAGATGCCGGTGTTCTCGTAAAAGCGCACGTAGTAGCCCTGCATCTCCTGAGTCTCAGGATTGAGGGGGCTGAGCAATTCCGGATAGGTTGATTCGGCAAACTCGAACAGGGCGATTGCATTATCGCGAGTATCGGCAAGGGTGAGTTGGGGTAATAACAGGGCTGTTGCAAGGGCAAGGAATCGACGAAACAACATAGGGCGGCTCTCTCGAAACGCTTGTGGCGGCAGTTTAGCACTGATCTACTGCTGTCATACGGCCGGGATCACAAAATCCTTCGCCCATTGTTGCTGTATTTGCGGCGCGCCAAGAGGTAACTTAGGGGGCATATAGAGTGACCTGGAGTGTCGACCGGTCCCGGAACCCATGATCTACTATCTGCGCCAATTCATCACCTGCCTGCTGCTCCTCTCTGGCCTGCTAGCGCTGCCAGCCAACGCGCAAGCGCAACTGGACTGCAGCGGTAACAAACAGCTCGCTTTGCTGGATTTCTGGTTTGGCGAGTGGCGGGTGGTGAACGATGCGGATGAATCCCTTGGTCGTAATAACATCTACCGCTTGCTGAATGGCTGCGTGATTCAGGAGCGCTGGCAGGGCACGGGTGGTGGTGTGGGAATCAGCCTGTTCTTTGTAAATCCGGAAACCAATAAGCTCAAACAGGTCTGGGTAACCGGGCAGGCGCTGTCACCTGGAGGCACCAAGGAAAAAGAGCTTGTGGCCGCAGAGCTGGGTGAATATGTGCAGTTTCTGGGCAGTTATCCCAATGGTGACGGCCGGGTGCTGGATCGCACAACCCTGCGCCGGGAAGACAGCGGCGACATCGTGCAACTCATTGAAGTTTCAGAAGACAACGGGGTTACCTGGCAGAGTGTGTTTCGGGGAATTTATCGCAGGCGCTAAAGAGGAAAGACCATGAGATTTTTGCAGGCCTTACTTTCGACTTTATTTATTGTTGCTTCAATCATGTGTTGGGCTCAGGTGCCTGAGGGCTATGAGGGAACACTCGTTGTGCTCAACAAGAACAGTCATGATGCAACCTTTATTGATCTTGCCTCCGGAGAAATTGTTGCCACTCTGCCGACCGGTCGCGGACCCCATGAATTGATCATTACCTCTGATGGACGCTGGGCCATAGGGACCGACTACAACGGTGGAAACAGCCTGACTGTTTTCGATGTGCCGGCAGCAGAGGTGGTGCGCACAATAGATCTTAGTGATTACCAGCGACCTCATGGCATTGTATTCCTGCCAGGAGAAGAACAGGTCCTCGTTACTTCGGAAGGCAGTCGCAACCTGGTAGTGGTTGATTTTCACTCGGGCGAGATCGACACCGTGATCCCAACCCGGCCACATTCTTCCCATATGGTGGCGATTGCTGCCGATGGAGAAACGGCATTCACTGTCAATGGTAGTTCCAACAGTGTCTCGGTCGTGGATATGAACAGTGCCAGCCTTGCTCGTGACTATCCGGTACCCGATCGGCCTGAGGCGATAAATACCAACAAGTCAGGCAGTGAGATCTGGGTTGGCAGCAATGACAACGAGGTAGTGACTGTGCTCGATGCGGACACCGGCACACAGTTGGCCCAATGGGACGGTTTTTCCTGGCCTTACCGGGTGTTGTTTACCGATGACGAGCGCATGGTGGTAATGCCGGATCTGGGTAATGAATCCCTGCGATTTTTTGATGCCCAGGGCAAACAGGAACTGGACCGTATGCAACTCACTGGCTCCAGGCCGCAAGGAGTAGTGCTCCACCCGAATGATCGTACCCTGTTTCTTTCGCTCTCGGCCGAGGATCGGGTTGCGGTGATCGATATAGAGACGCGGGAAATACTCGGCTACTACCCGACAGGGTCTTCGCCTGATGGAATCGGTTACTCTGCGTTGGTCGTCGCTGAACCGTAAATTGCCTTTAGTGCCTGTTCCAGAGTGGGGTGCCTGAGACTCACCCCCAGCTCGTTCAGGCGCGTGCTGGTGATATTGGAACTCGCCAGTAATGCCGCATCTGCCAGTTCTCCAAACATCAGACGTACCATTGCTGCCGGCAGCGCTGGCAAGCGAGGCCTGCCCAACGCATAGCTCAATGCTCGTGAAAATTCGTCGTTGCTCACCACTTCTGGTGCTACCAGATTCACGGGGCCGGAGAAAGACTCGTTTTCGATGGCCTTGATGATACAGGCAACAGCATCTTCGATGCTGATCCAACTCTGCAGATGATTGCCATCACCCAGCCTGCCTACGACTGCCAGACTCATTGGCAGCACCAGGTTTTCCAATACGCCACCTTTGTCACTCAGCACCAGACCAAACCTTGTCTTGATGGTGCGAATGCCTGCTGCTGTGGCTCGATCGGCAGCTTGTTCCCATGCAACGGAAAGCCTGGCCAGGAAATCGTCACCCGGATTGCTGGATTCATCTGCAACTTCGTACCTGTTGTTGCCATAGAAGCCGATTGCCGAAGCGCTGATAAAGACTTCGGGTTTATGCTGCAGATTTGCAAGAGCATCGGTAAGAAGTTCAGTTGTACGAATCCTGCTGTTCCATATCTGCTGTTTGCGCGTGTTGCTCCAGCGGCCATCGGCAATACTGGCCCCGGCAAGATTTATCACGCCGTGAAGGGGCACAGTGTCATCCAGGTGCACGCGACCCTCTGCCAGGTTGAGAGTAAAGGTTGCATTCGTCTGTTTCCTGTCGAGGGTGAATACCCGGTATCCGCTGGCAGAGAGTGACTCGATCAGCGCAGTGCCGATGAGACCGG
>CAYTLI010000138.1:0-1208 GCA_964438455.1 uncultured Pseudohongiella sp. | reverse complement strand
GCGCCGCTGATCAGGATATTTTTGCTATCGGTTGAGGACATTTGCGAATTTCTAGTAACAAGCTGCAAGACATAACCAAAGCATTACGACCAAGTTTTGGTATTGGATTCATAATCTATTTGATAACTAACTAATCGGTCCAAGGAATAAAAATATTTCGAAAATTATGATCCGACTTGTTATTGGCGCCGTTGGATGGGGTGCTGTTTTAGTTATTTACTTATTATTTTTTGTTGGAGGTTTCCAATGTCGAGATTTCGACGCATTAGTCTCGCTATTTTTGCTGTATTGCCACTGGCATTCACCACCGTACAGGTGCGTGCCCAGGACATCGTTGACACTGCAGTTGCTGCAGGTCAGTTCAACACGCTGGTAGCTGCCGTTCAAGCCGCTGGCCTGGTCGACACCCTTAAGGGTGAAGGTCCTTTCACTGTTTTCGCACCAACCGATGAGGCATTCGCTGCATTGCCTGAAGGTACTGTAGAAGATTTGCTGAAGCCTGAGAACAGGGACCAGCTGGTTGCAGTTCTCACTTATCACGTAGTTCCAGGCAAGATCATGTCTACAGACATCGCTGGTAAGACGGCGGCTGTTGCCAGCGTGCAGGGTTCAGAACTGCAGGTTGACGCCACAGATGGTGTGAAGGTCGATGATGCAACTGTCGTTGCAGCAGACATCGAAACCGACAATGGCGTAATCCATGTGATCGATCAGGTTGTGCTCCCCGAGTTACAGTCCTAATCCCTGAGCGTTAAGCTCAATAATCCCTGAGGGGATTGAGGCCAGCTCCGCCCTGGCCTTTTTTTTGTCTGCTGGTATGAGGTTTCCAGGCCCGGGGTGAGGCGTCAAATTAATTTCATTCGCCAGTGAACCAGGGGAGGGCGGACAGGCGTAATACCTTACATCTAGTGAATGTATTGCTGTTAGTAGCTGGATTTCCATCCGCCGGGTCCCCTAACCCCCGGCATCCCCTAGAAGACTGGGCTGGCCTTGTGCCAGCCATTTTTTTTGCATTCTGCGTACAATACTAGAACCCCGGTTTTACCTCAGAGCCCTGGTCAGAATATTTTAAGCAGATGTACCTAGATGTAGAGTCCCGTGCTTTCGGTCTGGAAATTGACACCGATGATGTCACTGAACACATCGATCGAAGCGACAGGGATCATGTTCTGGCCCAGGTCGACCAGGGGCCCGATTCCGCCGCTGTT
>CAYTLI010000137.1:0-7148 GCA_964438455.1 uncultured Pseudohongiella sp. | reverse complement strand
CCGGCGGGAGTTCTAACTCCTCGGCTATGTCTTTGTTCTTGATTTCAGTGGCTTCTTCCAGGGATCTGCCCTTTACCCATTCAGTGAGCAGAGAACTCGACGCAATGGCAGAGCCGCAACCATAGGTTTTAAATTTGGCATCCTCGATCACGCCTTGATCGTTAACCTTGATCTGCAAGCGCATGACATCGCCACAGGCGGGAGCGCCGACCATGCCAGTGCCAACGTTGGCGTCAGAGTCATCAAGCTTGCCAACATTTCTAGGGTTTTCGTAATGATCGATTACTTTATCGGAGTAAGCCATTATCGCCTCACCATTAATACTTCAGTTAATTTTAGTGTGCAGCCCATTGGACCTGATCCAGGTCAACACCATCTTTGTACATATCCCAAAGTGGTGAGAGCTCTCTCAGCTTCCCTACGGCCTCACGAATCTTTTCGACTGCGTAGTCGATCTCTTCTTCAGTTGTAAATCGACCCACAGTAATGCGCAACGAGCTGTGCGCCAGTTCATCGTTCAATCCCAGCGCACGTAATACGTAGGAAGGTTCGAGACTGGCAGATGTACAGGCAGAACCGGATGATATGGCCAAGTCACGCAGCGCCATCATCAATGACTCGCCTTCAACAAAGTTGAAACTGATATTAAGAATACCGGCAACCCGATGATCGAGATCGCCGTTCACGTAAACTTCTTCAATATCCTTCAAACCTTCAAGCAAGCGATTCCTGAGCGCCAGAATCCTGGCATTTTCCTCGTGCATCTCTTCCTTGGCGATTCTGAAAGCTTCACCCATGCCCACTATCTGATGAGTCGGCAACGTGCCTGAACGCATACCTCGTTCATGGCCGCCACCATGCATCTGTGGTTCCAGGCGCACCCGGGGCTTGCGACGCACGTAAAGAGCACCAACGCCTTTAGGCCCATAGATCTTGTGTGACGTTAATGACATGAGATCGACCTGCATGTTTTCCAGGTCTATATCCAGCTTGCCGGCACTCTGAGCTGCATCTACATGAAACAATACACCCTTCTCGCGCGTGATCTTGCCAATGGCTTCAATATCGTTCACCACACCAATCTCATTGTTCACGTGCATCAGGGATACCAGAATAGTGTCAGGACGTATTGCATCAGCCACAACTTCTGGCGCTATCAATCCCTTATCGTCGGGATCCAGGTAAGTTACCTCGAAGCCTTCCCGCTCCAGTTGTCGGCAGCTA
The DNA here is from genome assembly GCA_964438455.1 of uncultured Pseudohongiella sp. GTDB lineage: Bacteria > Pseudomonadota > Gammaproteobacteria > Pseudomonadales > Pseudohongiellaceae > UBA9145. The sequence goes on along the minus strand of CAYTLI010000137.1, from coordinate 5,924 downwards.
TCCAGCACGGCCTTGTGCTCAATCTTGGAAGTGATGATGTGCTTGCCCTTCTTGCTGTAGAAATGTGCAACACCTTTTAACGCCAAGTTGTCGGATTCTGTGGCACCCGAAGTCCAGACAATTTCTCTCGGATCACAATTAATCAGATCCGCCACCTGACGGCGAGCCGTCTCCACTGCCTCCTCTGCTTTCCATCCCAGCATATGAGAGCGAGAGGCAGGATTGCCGTAATTTCCTTCCAGAGTCAGGCACTCCATCATCTTCTCAGCGACTCTCGGATCAACCGGAGTTGTCGCTGAGTAATCCAGATAGATGGGTACCCTTATCTCTTGCTTCGCTTGCATGTTTTTCGGCCTCCTTTGTGGCCTGTGCAGGTTATGCCTGGGCAGAAACCTGTAACTCGTTGACTTCTTTCAAATCGATATTATCGCCCACCAGCATCTGCTTACGATCCTGGAGTTCGGAAATCTTTTTCACCTCACTCTTGGCAACCAGATCTGAGAGACTGATGCCCTCGAGAAAGCTGTGAATCTGGTCACTGAGGTCTTCCCACAAATAATGGGTCAGGCAGGTTTCCCCACCCTGGCAGTCGCCAGCTCCGCGGCATTTTGTAGTATCAACAGACTCATTTACTGCATCGATTATCTGGGCAATGTAGATCGAGTCTGCGCTGCCATGGAGCTCATATCCGCCACCAGGCCCGCGCACACTGCTGACCAGCGCGCTCTTGCGCAATTTGGCGAATAGCTGTTCCAGGTAGGACAGCGAGATTGCCTGTCGCTGCGAAATATCAGCCAGGGATATAGGGCCCTGCTCCTTGTGCAGCGCCAGGTCCAGCATGGCAGTAACCGCGTAGCGGCCTTTTGTAGTCAAACGCATGGAAATACTCACCGAGTCCCACAGAGGCCGGGAATTATCAAATACCTAAGTAATTTAGTCAAGTATTGCCGGTGGCCGGGAGATGACCAGCGGGTAACCAGAGGTGTGCTAGCTGGACTCGAAAACGATGGTGGAAGCGGCCTTGCCGAAATCCCTGTCCAGCTTGAAGCCCAGGCCCCTGGCTATTATGCCGATAATGGCCAGATGATGGGTTGTATGGGTGACCAGGCCCATAATTTCGCGCGCAACAGTACTCTCAACCTCCACCCCGGGGCTGAGGTGGTATACCGTTTCCCTGACCCGCAATTGTGCTGCAGGTGAGATGTCCAGTTCTTGCAAGCGGCGCCCCATTGTCACAACTGCGAATTGTGCTGCCTGCAAATTAGTCTCAATAGACTTGTCGCGGGTGCGCGCGTCATAGTCGATGTAACGCTCTCCCAGACCATTGAAGAAACATTGAAAGCGATCGAGGATGTGGCGCATGTGAGAACCGATTGAAGCAATTCGCTTTCCGCTCTGGGAGTAGGAATCTTCATTTATTTGCTGCAACAGGTAATCGCATTGATCAATTGTGTGCAGGCAGCCTTCCAGCAACTTGCCCAATTGTGCTGTATCAGTTTCAGCGGGATCGGCGACGGGAGAGGTTTTCATGCAGTGATGGGTATCCCAGGAGGATCACAGGCAAGCACTGGGGGCCTGCGGTGATTCCGCTGACTATAGCATAGCGCCAAGGTGCCTACTAACCGAGCAGCAAGCGTAAATCTGGTATAAGCTGTGATTTCTGAGCACACTCTACTGACTCTGTACAATCCTGCCCCAATTAAGACCCCGGCCGCTCAATGTTTATTGCAGCAGAGCAGAAATAAACCAGTACTGATATAGCTCAACTGCTACTTACCTAATCGGCCCATACTCGAGCATCTAAATTCATCGCTTCATGAATCCAGACCTTCACTGTCATAGCCACAATTCCGACGGGCAGCACAGCCCGGAATTTCTTATTTCGCGCGCGAGAGAAAATGGCATTACCCACCTTTCGATTACCGATCACGACGTCATCACCTGGAATGAAGAGGCGAGCAGGCAACTTACCGGTATTCAATTAATCCCCGGTGTGGAAATCTCCTGTCAGTGGGAAAGCCGGGAAATACATGTGGTTGGATTGTTTATCTCACCGACCCAGAATGAATTGCAGGAATTGCTGTACAAACAGAGGCAGGTCCGGGTTCGTCGATTTCAGACGATGGACCAGAAATTACGCGAACAGGATATTTACGGACTGACCGACTTCCTCCAGGCTCTTCCCAGCCAAACCTGGACGCGTAGCCATGTCGCAGGTTTCCTGATCGACAACGGCCATTGCAAGAACTGGCAAAAAGCATTCACCCGTTTTCTTTCTCGTAAGGGGAAAGTGTACGTGCCGTTCGAATGTCACAGCCTGGAAACAGTCGTAAAAGCCATCGTGGATGCCAATGGTATTGCCGTCCTGGCGCACCCTGGTCGTTACGGGTTATCCAAATCGCGCCTGGAAAAACTATTCAGGGAATTTGTTGCACTTGGCGGGCAAGCATTGGAAGGAAGTTATGGCAATATCGACAGCGCAACACGCAAACATCTATGCCAGTTGGCAATCGCCTATGATGCCTACATATCCGTGGGATCTGATTTTCATGATGCCAGTCGCCACTGGACAGACCTCGGCAAACTGCCTGCACTCGATACCGACTCAAATAAAAATGCCATCTGGAATCACCCCAGATGGCATTTTTAAAACCAATTAAGCCAGACGGTATTTGTCAGGTGCGCTTCTTTATCGCCGAGACAACATCGCGGAATATATCGAGCAATGTTTCATGCTTGTAGTCGGTAAATTCTCCAGCATCCATGAACATTCCATGTTCCTCGCACACTTCATATTCCAGATGTTTTTGCTTGGGGTCGTTGACCTTCTGCATGGGCTTGCCGCAACGTGGGCATTGTATGTCTCGAACTGTGTTGTAGGTCTTACCGACTTCGGGGTCGCCACTGTCAGCGAATTCCGCCATCCAGTCACCTTTTAACTGCTCCGCCTCACCGTTGTCGAACCACAACCCTTTGCAGCTATTGCACTTGTCGATGATTACCTGACCATGCAAGGTTTCTATCTTCATTTCTTGCATCTCTGAGTTGCACTTGGGGCAGTCCATTTTGTTCTCCTTAGCTGCGTTCATCGTCAATTGTGGGGAAATCTTATTATTCGCGCGAATTCGATTTGTTTGCGCATCGCTCGCCTTGCCCGGTCGCATAGGCGCCCCACAACGCAGGCATTCTAATGGATAACCAAGTGCAAGACCAAGTCCGAATTAGAGGGTTACACTGGCTAGAACGACCCCGGAATGTCACCATTTCACCCACATCCGGGACATTGTCCTTAATATGTGTAGGAAGTAGCCGATTCCTGCAAGCTCAGCACGTCTGTTTCCCCTGCTGCGCAGGCCATGATGTCGCCGTTGCTGACGATATGAATCAAGTCGGTGCGGCGATTTTCACCCTGCTCCTCTCCCAGGCCTTTCAGGATTACGGAGACACTATCTCCTTCCGCCATTGCATCCAGGGCATCACCGTATTCACACAAGGTCACATAGAGATTCTGTTGAAAAGCCTCCAGGTCGCGCTGCCAGGCCGCAGCGTAGTCCTGTTCCGCCTTTTCTGCTTGCGCACGCAATTCGTCTGCTTTCGCCAGTGCCTGATCCTTGATCGGCTCCATGCTCTGCAAGAGAGCTTCCAGCCGCATACTGAATGATTCTCCGGATTCCGCGTTCGGTTCATCGCCGGTCACGCGTTCGCGAATCTCCTGCTCAAGATCTCGTAAACCAGCCAGATAGCGATCAAGATTCGCCCGCATTCCGGCAATTTCCTGATTCAGGGCAGCAAAATCCTCATCATCCAATGTATCCAGGGCACGCAGTGCACGGGCTGACTGACTCGCCTGTTGCATGGCTCCCTGGGCGATCGCCGAATAATCAATTGCAGCGATTCTATCCAGCAATTGCCGATAGGAATTTTCCACGCTACTGGATTCTGCCAGCCCTTGGGGCTGCACCGCTGCGGTGCTATCGGCGCTCAGGCTCATAGCCTGGAAAGGATTCTGACGTAGCTGCAATGCCTGCATCGCCGAACTCAGGGACGCCAGACCCATCCGGTTGCGCCGATTGGCCAGAGGAGAACGAACTTCAAACACCGCGCCCTGGTCATAAAGGTACATGGATTCGACGCCGCCGAGGCTCATACCAAACAAGCCAGTGGACTCATTCAGCTGCAAGGATTCTTCCAGGATTCCCGCAAAAATCGCAAGCTGGCGCTGAACCGCAGCCAGGTTGTCCGGTTGCCCAGAGGCAGGAGATACGAAGACCGGAGCAATCGATATAAGGCAACTCACAATAAATGCGGCCAGCTTTCTGATCATGACTCACCTGTTCCAGATTTAACTGCGCGGGAATGTGGCATCAGGGCAGGCTTCCCTGGAAACTGACATACCTGGCCAAGTCCTGCAGCGATTGAATGGTGGCATAGTCACTATCGACTAATTGTTGGTAGCTTTGACTCAACACCTGCAGGTCTTCCAGACGCTGTTCTTCGAAATAGGTAAAAATACGATCCAGATTATCCGCCGTGGTTTGCTGCGTTTGCGCCATCACCGCCTGCATTAACTGCAGGTTGTTGGCATCCTGTCGATCTTCAAAGCGAGCCATCATGGCATCGAATTCGCGCTGCTGTTCCTGCTGAAGTTCAGCAAGCATCGTTCGAGCCGCGGGTGCTGCATCACTGCCGCCGAAAGATATCGATAATCCACCACCTGCAGTGGAGAGTGAAGTATTGAATATCAGCAGACAGAGCATGGCGAAAGATGCTGCAGTGGGGAACCACTGCCATATGGAAAACCCGGCTTTCTGCTGCTCACCTGGCCGGTGCTCACGCTTGAATAACTCAAGCCCTCGATCCCAATGGGGCACCTCTTCCTGTTGCCACTGCTGCAACTGGGATTGCGCGAGCAATAACGCCTCTAGCTCCTGGTTGCAATCTGGACATTGCGCGAGATGTCGCTCAATCTCTTCGCTGGCAAGAGGTGCCAGGTCATCGGAAAAATATTCCTGCAGTAAGTGTTCAGTCTTGGGACAGGACATGATGTTCCTCCGCCACTCCTTTAAGTTTGCGAAGCGCAGTATAGAAGCGGGTCTTCGCAGTGTTTTCTGAGATATCCTGCATTGCAGCTATCTCTTCGAAAGTTAGTGATTGATAAATCTTCAGCTCAACAACTATTCGTTGCTCGAACGGCAAACGAAGCAGGAGAGCCAATGTCTCTTCGTTCTGCTGATGCCTTGTTAATCTTGCGTCCGGTTCTGCATCTGTCGCTCCCGGATACGCATCGAATCCATCTCCTTCTTCCGCTCCATTGCCAGTCGAACCGGAAATAATGCGTTTGCGCCTATTCAGATCCACTGCCTTGTTGTGCGCAATGCGGAAAAGCCAGCTACTGAACTTGGCATCGCCCCGAAATCTGTGCAGGTTGCGGTATACACCGAGGAAAACTTCCTGCACCAGATCCATTGCATCGGCGGAGTTTCCCATCAGACGAAGACCGTGGTTGTAGACCTTGGCCTCGTATCGCCGAACAAGCTTTTCCCAGGCGAATGCCGAGCCATTCAGAGCAGCCGCAATCAGGGCCTCATCTTCATCGACCAAGCTCATAGCCTCTTGTTTCCGCATATGGAATCAAAACTCTTTATCCGTCTTTCGAGGAGTTACAAGTGTTCATACTCCTATTTATCGGACGGCATGCCAAGTAATCTGAGGCCCCTGATTCTATTGTCGCAAGGACAGGGGAAATAGTTTGCCCCAGAGGGTGGACGGGGCAGCCTACTCAGGCTCGTAGGCGTGTAGATCGCTGTCTACAAGAGAGCCCCAGGCAGTGTTGAAGGGATGGATCTTGTCAGTCGAGCCAAGCTTGTTCGCAAGGGGATAGCCTCTTTCTGCCCAATTGAAAATAGAATGACGCAGATTGCTGA
>CAYTLI010000136.1:5245-7156 GCA_964438455.1 uncultured Pseudohongiella sp. | reverse complement strand
TCAGCCCGCGTGGTCGGTGACGTCATCGGTAAATACCATCCCCATGGCGATAGCGCCGTCTATGACACTATCGTTCGCATGGCGCAGAATTTTTCACTGCGTTATCCGCTGGTCGACGGCCAGGGAAATTTTGGTTCAATCGACGGTGATGCTGCTGCAGCGATGCGTTACACAGAAATTCGCATGGCGAAGATGGCTCATGAGCTGTTGGCCGACCTGGACAAGGATACCGTTGATTATTCCGACAACTACGATGGCACCGAGCAGATACCGGACGTACTGCCGACGCAAATTCCCAATCTCCTGGTAAATGGCTCCTCCGGCATTGCGGTGGGTATGGCCACGAATATTCCGCCTCACAACCTCACTGAGGTGATCAGCGGCGCCATTGCCTTGCTTGATAACCCTGAGATCGAAGTCGATGCGCTGATGGAATATATACAGGGACCTGATTTCCCGACCGCGGGCATCATCAACGGCAAGGCAGGCATCATCCAGGCCTACCGCAGTGGCAGGGGGCGAATCTATGTAAGAGCGCGCGCAGACATTATCGAGGACGAGAAGTCGGGCAAGCAGAGCATTATCGTCACCGAGATTCCTTACCAGCTAAACAAGGCCAGGCTGATAGAGCGCATCGCCGAGCTGGTGAAAGAGAAGAAGCTGGAGGGCATCACTGAATTGCGCGATGAGTCGGACAAGGATGGCCTGCGTATAGTAATCGAGCTGCGAAAGGGAGAGATGGGCGAAGTTGTATTGAATAATCTCTACGCCCAGACCCAGATGCAGTCGGTGTTCGGCATTAATATGGTTGCCCTCGTGGATGGACAGCCAAGGCTGCTCAATCTCAAGGAATTGCTGGACGCCTTCCTGCGTCACCGCCGTGAGGTGGTTTCTCGTCGCACTTCTTACCTGCTGCGCAAGGCGCGTGAGAGGGGGCATATCCTGGAAGGGCTGGCTGTCGCCCTTGCCAATATCGATGCGGTTATTGAACTCATCAAGAGCTCTCCGACCTCGGCAGAGGCCAAGGAAAAGCTGTTAGCACGTTCGTGGAAATCCGATAGTGTGTTGGCAATGCTTGGTGAAGTTGGTTCCGATGCTTGTCGCCCGGATGGGTTGGATGAGCAATATGGTCTCAAGGAAGCAGACTATTTCCTTTCTCCTGAGCAGGCGCAGGCAATTCTGGAACTGCGTTTACACCGTTTAACCGGTCTGGAGCACGAAAAACTTATCAGTGATTACCAGGAACTGTTGAAGCAGATCGCCGATTACATCGACATCCTGGAGAATCGCGCGCGCCTGATTTCTGTGGTGCGAGAAGAGCTGGAAGCGGTAGGTCAGGAATATGGTGACGAGCGTCGCACCGAGATCGTCGGCTCGCAGCAGGATCTCACCATGGAAGACCTGATTTCGGAAGAAGATCGGGTGGTGACCATCTCCAAGACTGGCTATGCCAAGTCACAGCCTCTCGCTGACTATAGTGCGCAACGACGAGGCGGCATGGGCAAATCAGCAGCGAGCGTCAAGGATGAAGATTTTGTTGAACACCTGCTTATCGCCAACACCCATGACACGCTGCTGTGTTTCAGCACAGTGGGCAAAGTTTACTGGATCAAGGTTTACCAGATTCCGGTAGCAAGTCGTACGTCCAGAGGCAAACCCATTGTCAATATCCTGCCCCTGGAAGAGGATGAGCGCATCACTTCAATGCTGCCGGTAAGTGAATACACAGAGGATCACTTCGTCTTCATGGCAACCGCCAACGGCACCGTCAAGAAAACGTCTCTGGACAGTTTTTCCCGTCAACGCAGTGTTGGCTTGCGTGCAATCGAGTTGGAAGAAGGTGACTCCCTGGTAGGAACGGCGATCACTACGGGCGATAAGGACGTCATGCTGGTCGGTAGCAGCGGCAAG
>CAYTLI010000136.1:0-5235 GCA_964438455.1 uncultured Pseudohongiella sp. | reverse complement strand
GCAAGGCAATACGATTTTCAGAAGCAGACGTTCGACCGATGGGCAGAACTGCCCGAGGCGTCCGGGGAATAAAACTGGCGCCAGATTCGAGAATGATCTCGTTGATCATCCCTGAAGAGGACAGGCATATCCTCACTGTGAGCGAAAACGGCTATGGCAAGCGGACAAAAACGGAAGACTTTCCGGTTTATGGTCGCGGTGGGCAGGGCGTGATTTCCATGCAAACCAGCGAACGAAACGGTGCCGTAGTCGGTGCTGTGCAAGTAACCGATGCCGATGAGATCATGCTCATATCTGACAAAGGCACGCTGGTCCGCACCCGCGTCGACGAGGTGTCTGTGCAAGGGCGCAATACTCAAGGTGTTCGACTCATACGCCTCAAGGAGGGCGAAAGCCTGGTAGGGCTTGAAAGAGTGGAAGAGCCTGAAGATCTCGGTGAAATTGGCTTATCGGAAGTGGAAGAGCCCGTGGCCAATGGCGATGACAGTGAGTCGTCTGCCGATATATCCGCCACCGACTCTCAAGATACCGAAGAATAGGTTTACATCAATCGAATAAGCCAAAACCGCCTTGTCCGTACTGAGAGCAAGGTTGACAAGGAACGACCGCTGACATGTCTACGACAGTTGCCTACCTTGGGCCACCTGGCACTTTTTCACAAGAAGCCGCAGTGAACCACTTTGGTGAGAATTGTGAGCAAGTGCCTTGCTCTACTATCGACGACGTTTTCGCTTGTGTGCAAGCGGGAAATGCGGAAGTGGGTGTTGTGCCTATAGAGAATTCTACTGAGGGTGCAGTCAACAACTCACAGGATTGTCTTGCTGATTCTTCGCTCTTGATAGTGGGCGAGGAAGTTGTGTCTATTGAACATCACTTGCTTGTACCCTCCGATTGTGAAGATATGAACATTACTGCTATTGCATCGCATCCGCAGTCTTTGGCCCAGTGCCGGAAATGGCTTAAAAGCCACTATCGAGAAGCTGAGCTGATCGAATGCCGGAGTAACGCTGATGCGGCTAGCCGGGTTGATGCAGATAAAGGCATCGCAGCGATTGCCGGCGCAATGGCTGCGGACGAATACAATCTGAAAATCGCGCAGAGAAGCATTCAGGATCAGGATCACAACAGCACTCGCTTCATAATCCTGGGAGAGCAGGAAACAACAGCGAGCGGAAATGACAAGACCAGTGTGTTGATCTACACGGCGAACAAGCCAGGCGCACTGTTCCGGATCCTCGAGCCTTTTGAAAACCTGGGCATCAGTCTAACCAAGATTGATTCGCGACCGTCCAAGAAGGAAGCCTGGGAATATGTATTCTTCATAGACTTCGAGGGACATCGGCATGATGAGCCCGTGCAGGAGTTATTTCACCGATTGGAGGACTGTACGGAAGCAGTTAAGGTCCTCGGGTCCTACCCGGTATTCAAGCCTCAATCTTGATTAGTTACGTGCGATGACCGATCTGCATAACAAAACCTTACTAATCATTGGGCTCGGTATGATCGGCGGCAGTGTGGCGTGCGGTTTACGGCAAAGATTGCCGGGCACTCAAATCCTCGCTGTCGACCAGAATGCTGATACCTTGGCCGAGGCAAATGAGCAGGAAATAATCGATGGCAGCGGAGAAATCGGTGCCATGGTCGCGCAATCGGACCTGGTGCTGCTCGCGGTTCCGCCGAGTACCCTGCCCGAGTTATTACCCCGGATTGCGGGCAGCCTGCAACCCGGTGCGGTGGTAACCGATGTTGGCAGCGTCAAGTCACACTTATTGTCTGCAGTCCGATCATGTGGTGAGGGATTTGAGCAGGCGTTTGTTCCCGGTCATCCCATTGCCGGATCCGAGAAGAGTGGATTCGGTGCCGCAAACGGCAATTTGTTTGTCGACCGAAATGTAATACTTACACCACTGGCCAACAACACCTGTGCGGCTGTCGCTCTGGTCAATCAATTGTGGCGTTCCCTTGGGGCTAATGTATTGGCCATGTCTGCACAGCGGCATGATCAGGTGTTGGCTGCGACCAGCCATCTGCCTCACTTGCTCGCCTACGGGATTGTTGATGTGCTGACGAAACGCAGTGATAGTGAGGATATTTTCCGCTACGCGGCTGGTGGATTTACTGATTTCAGCAGGGTAGCTTCCAGCAACGCAAAAATGTGGGCCGATGTCTTCATCGAGAACAATATTGCTACGGAGGCAGTCCTTGATGATTACATTGATGAGCTTCAGCAACTAAAGGCGATGATCCACAACGGCGAACACGGTGATTTAATGTCCCTGTTTGCCCGCGCCAAGCAAACCCGGGATGAGTTTGTTGAAAGAAACAAATCAGGTACAGCGCAAAAGGCAGGTATGAGCAAAACAGTCTCTTATGAAGTGCATCCAGGAGCTGCTATATCCGGTAGCTTGCGCGTGCCAGGCGATAAATCAATCTCCCATCGCGCGATCATCTTTGGTTCATTGGCAGAGGGTGTTACCCAGGTGAGCGGATTCCTCGAAGGAGAAGACGCGATGCGCACCGTGGCGGCTTTCCGGGAGATGGGAGTCACCATCGTCGGCCCCGAGGAAGGCAAGCTGACTATCTATGGTGTCGGCAAGCACGGGTTGCAGCCACCGCGGGTAGCGCTGAACATGGGAAATTCAGGCACAGCCATGCGACTCATGGCGGGTTTGTTGGCAGCTCAGCAATTCGATTCCCAACTGTATGGTGATGAATCACTAAATAACAGGCCAATGTCGCGCATTGCAGATCCACTCCGCACCATGGGCGCACAGATTGAAACCGATGAGAATGGCACGCCGCCACTGACAATCAGGGGCAGCAGGCTCTCGGGTATTGACTATGACATGCCGGTTGCCAGCGCGCAGGTGAAATCCTGCCTGTTACTCGCAGGTATGTATGCGGATGGTGAAACACGGGTAACCGAGCCTGGTATCTGTCGCGATCACACCGAGCGAATGTTGCGCGGGTTTTCCTATCCAATCGAGGGTGGTTATCCTCAGGATGCCGTATCGATTGCGGCAGACAATCAGCTGGTCGCAACAAATATCGACATACCAGCAGATATTTCCTCAGCTGCTTTCTTCCTGGTTGCAGCAAGTATCTGTCCAGGATCAGACCTCATACTTGAGCACGTTGGAATCAATCCCACACGCATCGGGATAATCAACTTGTTACAGCTGATGGGGGCGGATATCAGCCTCGATAATCAGCGCGAAGCAGGCGGTGAGCCGGTCGCCGACATTCGCGTCAGGTCTGCCGAGTTGCAGGGTATTACCATCCCTGCCGAGCAGGTTCCGCTGGCCATTGATGAATTTCCGGTACTGTTCGTCGCCGCAGCATGCGCGCAAGGGCAAACTTTGCTGCGGGGGGCTGAAGAGTTGCGGGTTAAAGAGAGTGATCGCATCGAAGCCATGGCTCAGGGATTGAAGGCGCTGGGTGTCGATCTGGAGACTTTCGCCGATGGCATCAGGATAACCGGCGGAGCCATTCTGGGAGGGGAGATCGAGAGTCACGGTGATCACCGCATTGCCATGGCGTTTGCAGTCGCAGCTTTGCGGGCGGAAGGCTCTATCCGCATCAACGACTGTCAAAATGTGGCTACTTCATTCCCCCATTTCCCCGATATTGCCCGGGCGGCAGGGTTCACGCTCCACGAGCTTCCAGAATGAGCGATACCCAGGTACCGGTTATTGCTATTGACGGGCCATCTGGCAGTGGCAAAGGCTCAGTATCGAGCAGTATCGCCAGTCATTTCGGATTTCACTTGCTGGACAGTGGGGCGCTATACCGGATACTGGGTATCGCGGTGCACAAGGCCGGCATCTCCCTTGAAGATGACAATGCAGTAGCGGAGCTGGCCCGCAACCTGGACATAGAATTCAGCGCTGCGGAGCCGGGCGCTGTCACCCTCAATGGCGAAGATGTTTCCCTGGAGATTCGCACAGATCTGGGTAGTGATATGGCTTCCCGTGTCGGCGCCATACCCGCAGCCCGTGAAGCTTTGATGCAACGCCAGCTGGCGTTTCGCCAGCCTCCGGGTCTGGTCGCCGATGGCAGGGATATGGGGACCGTGGTTTTCCCCGATGCGGTCACCAAAATTTACCTCACAGCGAGCGTGGAAGAGAGGGCTCAAAGGCGATATAAGCAGTTGATAGATAAGGGTATTGATGCTATTCTGCCCGCCCTTTTGCAGGACCTGAAAGAGCGGGACGCCCGGGATAGCGAGCGGCAAATTTCTCCACTGAAGCCAGCCGCCGACGCCATCGTACTCGACACCACTCAGATGTCAGAGCAGCAGGTGATTGATAGAGTCACGGAAATCGTGGCCAAATCCCTCCGCTAACCCATCGTTCAGGCAGGCAATTCGGTAAGGTGATTCCTGCCTGTGTAACCAGCCAGAGCAAGTAGCGAATCGAAATTAACTGACCCATGGCAGCTGGGCCGTGGTTTGCAGAGTGCTTGAACTAACATTAAAAGCACTGTGTAACTTATTGTATATACTGGATTAATTAATGAGCGATAGTTTTGCGGATCTGTTTGAACAGAGCCTGAATGAAATTGATATGACCCCTGGTGCCATCGTAACTGGCACCGTAATCGACATCGACACAGACTGGGTCACCGTGCATGCCGGATTAAAGTCTGAAGGTGTCATCCCCCGAACCCAATTCCTCGATGAACAAGGCAATCTCTCTCTCGAGATTGGCGATGAGGTCAAGGTTGCCCTCGAGACAGTCGAAGATGGGTTTGGTGAAACCCGACTTTCCCGCGAGAAGGCCAAGCGAGCAGAATCCTGGATGGAGCTGGAAGCGGCCTATGAGAAGAATGACATCGTGACCGGTGTTATCAATGGCAAGGTTAAGGGTGGCTTCACCGTAGATTTGAACAATATTCGCGCCTTCTTGCCGGGTTCCCTGGTGGATGTGCGCCCAGTCAGGGATACCGTGCACCTGGAAGGCCAGGAGCTGGAGTTCCGCCTGATCAAGCTGGATCGCAAGCGTAATAATGTGGTCGTTTCCCGTCGAGCCGTGCTGGAATCAGTCAGCTCAGAAGAGAGAGACGCACTGCTGGAAAAACTGCAGGAAGGTATGTCGGTCAAGGGCATCGTCAAGAACCTGACAGACTACGGCGCCTTCGTGGATCTAGGTGGTGTCGATGGCCTGTTGCACATCACCGATATGTCCTGGAAGCGCATCAAGCATCCAAGCGAAATCGTCAATGTTGGCGATGAGA
>CAYTLI010000135.1:0-7197 GCA_964438455.1 uncultured Pseudohongiella sp. | reverse complement strand
GAGCAACGTGCGATCGACGCCAGTGTAGAGAAACACCTGGCGGACAACGCGGAACTGACAGACGCCCTGGGCGAGGTACAGGCTCGCTTCTATAGCCTGGGCAATGATATCGCCCGCCTGGAACAATCCATCGAACACCATATTGAGCGGGTCGAGCAACTGAAACTGGACCTGAACGAGACAGAGGAAGGCTGGGAACAAACCCGGGAAGAGCTGGATATAGACCTGCGCAAGATCACCCAGTTGGGCACAGAACTGAAAGAGGTTGAGCCGCAACTGGAGGCCGCGCAACAACAGGAATCTGCCTCCGCCCAGGCTCTGGCCGAGGCGGAGAGTGCCTTGCAGCACTGGCAGCAGGAATGGGACGAATTTAACAAGCGTGCCGAAGAGCCCCGACAGACGGCGGAAGTGGAACAATCCAGGATTCAGCAGCTGGAATCAGTGGTGGAGCGTGGACTGGCACGCAAGCAGGGCCTGGAAGCAGAGCAGAAACAACTCAACACGACACCGAACGAGCAAGGTGATCCCCTGGCTGGCGAAATCAGCACGCTGGAAGCTACCTTGGACGGGCTGGACGAAGCTGCAAGCAAGCACGCAAGGGATCTCACGGCAAACCGCGCAGAACTCGCACATTGCCAGGAAGAGTTGGACTCTGCACGAGGGGAGCTGCAAGAGGCTCAGGGCAAGCAGGCTTCGCTGGAGGCCCTGCAACAGGCGGCCCTGGGTCAGGATAACCAGAAACTGACAGCCTGGCTCAAGAGCAGGGGTCTGGATAACCAGTTGCGTCTCGCGGAAGGGCTGAGAATCGATGCGGGCTGGGAGCTGGCGGTGGAATCTGTGCTTGGCGACTCCCTGCAGGCAATTTGTGTAGAGGGTATCGACAGGATTGCCTCTCTACTGGCGGAATTACCCCAGGGGCGCGTCGGTTTTATCGACGTGAGCACGGGAGCCACCGAACAGCCATCCCACGCATCATTGTCGAAGTTGAGTGACAAGGTTGGCAGCGATTGGAATCTGGGGCAGCTGCTGCAGGGTATCTACACCGCAGAGTCGGTGACTGAAGCGCTCCAGCACCGGTCGAGCCTGTCTCCCCAGGAGTCCATCGTGACCAGGGATGGCGTCTGGCTGGGTCGTAACTGGGTCCAGATCAAGAACGTGAGCAAACAGGATTCAATAGTAGAACGCCGCGGCTTGATTGCAGATTTATTCAAAAAGATCAAAAACTTGAAAGAGACTTGTGAGTCTCTGGATGAGAAGAAAAAGCAACTACTCGCGGCTCAATCTGAAATCGAAGCGAGCAGGGATCGAACTCAACAGGATGTGGCGGCCCGCACCAAGGAGTTGGGCGAGCTGAAATCCCAACGCAGCGCCCAGCTTGCCAAGCAGGAAGAGCTGGAGGCCCGTAAACAGAGGGTAGCTCAGGAGCTGGAAGAGTTGCGGCGACAACTGGAATCTGAAGAGCAGCATATCGCTGAGGCCAGGGAGCGCCTGCAACAGGCCCTGGATAGCATGGCTGTCGATGTGGGCGGCCGGGAGAAGCTTGAAGCAGAGCGCGACGAAGTGCGCAGCCGACTCAATGAATGCAGGGAAAAGTCCAAGCAGGACAAAGACCTGGCCCACGAACTTGCACTTAAACAGCAGTCACTGCAATCACAACTCCAGTCAACCCGGGAGACCATGGATCGCATGGCCAGCCAGGTGCAGCGCTCCAAGGAGCGAATGGAGTCCCTCAACGTGCAAATCGATGAATCAGACGAACCGCTGGAGACCATGCGCGCGGAACTGGAGCAGCACCTGCAGGCTCGTCTGGAGGTGGAAAAAGAGCTTGGTGTCGCCAAGGCCAGGGTAGACGAGAACGAGCACAAGATTCGGCAGCTGGAAAAGGAGCGCAATGAGAAGCAGGAATCCCTGAATATTGTGCGCGAAACCCTGATGCAGAACAAGTTGAAGTCGGAGGGTGCCAGCGTCAAGCGCGACGCATTGCTGGAGCAACTGCAGGGTGCCAACTTCGAGCTGGAAAAAGTGATCGCGCAGTTACCGGAAGAGCTCGATGTGCAGGAATGCGAGCAATTGCTGGAGAAGATCGGCAACCGTATTCAGCGTTTAGGGCCTATCAACCTGGCAGCCATTGATGAGTACCAGCAGCAATCGGAGCGCAAGATTTACCTGGACAAGCAGAATGAGGATCTGGAGAAGGCGCTGAACACCTTGCAGAACGCCATCCGCAAGATCGACAAGGAAACCCGAACCCGCTTCAAAGACACTTTCGACAAGATTAACGGAGGCCTGCAAAGCCTGTTTCCGCGAATCTTTGGAGGAGGTCATGCCTATCTGGACATGACCGGTGATGACCTGCTGGATACTGGTATCGCGATCATGGCGCGACCACCTGGCAAGCGTAACAGTACTATCCACCTGCTCTCCGGTGGTGAAAAAGCCATGACAGCGATTGCGCTGGTGTTTTCCATCTTCCATCTGAATCCGTCACCCTTCTGTATGCTGGATGAGGTCGATGCGCCACTGGATGATGCCAATGTGGGTCGCTATGCGAACCTGGTGAAGGAGATGTCAGCCAGCGTGCAGTTTATTTTCATCACCCACAACAAGATCACCATGGAAATGGCCAATCAGTTGTTGGGCGTCACTATGCATGAACCGGGCGTTTCGCGCATCGTGGCCGTGGATATCGATGAGGCTGCGGAGCTGGCGGCCATGTAGATCTGCAAAGCTGCACAAAAGCGGTGCGCGATGCTAAAGAAATCGCACTAAGCGCAAGATAAACTTAGTAATTTTCCAAATATAATCATCTGACCAAGAAACCAAACTCCATGGGTTTGCGTGAACTCCTAATTCTATTACTGGGCCTGGCCATCGTAGCCGTCATTCTGCGTGGTCTTTATGTGGCGATACAGGCTCGACGCGGGCAGATTCGTCTCGCTATCGACAAGAATATTCCCCAGGACGTTGACCTGGAAGCGCTCGAGCTTGCGGAGCTTCCGGGAGGTGGTGCTCGTGTTGTCCGTCGGGATGGCGGCGACAGCGAGGACGACATTCCAGCGGACCCAATCACCCGGGCAAACGCGCGAGCAGAATCCATGGAACTGGGTCGTGATGATCAATCCGTCCCGGTCCTGATGGATACCGTACAGGTAGGTTCTGCGAATCGTATCGGCGAACAGGATGCCGAGGCTGACCAGGTAGGTTTTGATCAGCCTGCAGAATCCTTTGAGGAAGCCGGCCAGGAAACGACGCAGGAAGCATGGAGCGATGATGTCGAAGCAGAAGAGTCCTGGGAAGATGAAGATTC
The DNA here is from genome assembly GCA_964438455.1 of uncultured Pseudohongiella sp. Taxonomy (GTDB): domain Bacteria; phylum Pseudomonadota; class Gammaproteobacteria; order Pseudomonadales; family Pseudohongiellaceae; genus UBA9145. The sequence goes on along the minus strand of CAYTLI010000135.1, from coordinate 3,890 downwards.
CTGGCGAGCAGAGCCGCACATTTCTGCAATTGACGAACCTGCCCTGAGCGAAGATTCAGTCGAAGAAATTGAAGATGAAGTCGAGTACGACTACGAAGACGAAGACAGGCAAACAACACCTGCCATCGACAGCCTGTCTTCAGTGCAGCCAGATTATCCAGATGATGAGGGTGAATTCTACCAGGACGAACTCGCGCAGGAAGAAGACGAAGAACTTGACGACGAGTCTTATGGGGATTCACTGGAAGCCGTAGCCGAAGTGGACGACTACGCGGACGATTATGAAGACGAAGAGCCATCGGATGATCATCAGTCAGCGGTCGTAGACTACGATCCAGATTCTGAACAGGAACGTGAAGAACCTCGCTTCGACCCCGTCAGCAACGATGATATGGATAGCTTTTCCATGACTGCAGGTGAGCGCATTGGAGGCAATCCGCAGCGCGTCGACGCAGATCAGGGAAGCCTGTTCGCTGCTGACGATGACAAGCCAGCTGCGCCACCGAGCAAGCGAAAATCCTTGTTCTCTGCATTGCGAGGGAGAATTGCAAGCCTCAGGGATAGCGAGGACGTGCAGGAAGACGAGGAAGAGTTCGAAGATGTTCTGATGAACGAAACGGTTGTAGCCCCGGTTCAGGATGCAGAACCAGAATTACCTGATTCCATACCGACCGAACAACTTGATATTGAATCTTCATTCGAAACTGAATTTGAGCAAGAGCCGGTGCCTGTACAGCGGCCAGAACCAGTGGCTACAGAATTGCGCGCTCCGAGTTCGCCGCAACGATCCGAGGTGAAACAGCAGGACGCAGGCGCGCAATCGTCTGAAGTTCTGGTGCTCAATGTGATGGCTCGCGAAGGGCGGGAGTTTCGGGGCGAGGATCTGCTGCATGCAGTGATAACCAGTGGGTTGAAATTCGGCGATATGCAGATATTCCATCACCGCTGGGGAAATGGCAGTACCGGTCCTGTAATCTTCAGCCTTGCGAATGTATTAAACCCGGGCACTTTTGATCTCAATAGCATGGGGCAGTTCAGCACCATCGGTGTGAGCCTGTTCATGGCGATGCCAACGCCCATCAATAACCTGGATGCCTTCGAGCAGATGCTGGCGGTGGCACAACAGTTATGCGCAACACTTGACGGTGAGCTTAAAGACGATCATCGTAACGTCATGACCGCTCAGACCATTGAGCATTATCGACAACGAATTAGAGACTTTGCTTTGCGTCAACTGAAAACCGCCGGTGGTCGCGGCTAGCAAGCAAGCCCTCCCAACTCACTTATGAAGATTCCTGCGAAGATTCAACAGGAACTGGTCGAGCTGCGTCGCAGTCTCGAGCATCACAACCGTCTCTACTACACCCTGGATACCCCAGAGATTCCCGATGCGGACTACGATGCCATGTTCGACCGGTTGCGGGAGCTGGAGCTCAAATACGACTGTGCGACGCCAGACTCACCCACCCAGAGAGTAGGCAGCGAACCGCTGCCGCATTTCAACCAGGTTACCCACGAGCAGGCCATGCTTTCCCTGGACAAGGTGTTCGGAGAACAGGATCTGCGTGACTTCGAGGCGCGAGTATTAAAACGCCTGCATAGTGACGCGGCACTCGAGTATAGCTGTGAACCGAAAGTGGACGGCGTTGCGGTTAGCTTGCTGTATCGCGATGGAGTGCTGGAACGAGCCGCCACTCGCGGCGATGGTATAACCGGTGAAGACATTACCCATAATGTGCGTACTATCAGTAGCATCCCATTGCGCCTGGAAGGTGAAAAGCAGAAAGACCGGCTAGAGGTCAGAGGAGAAATCTTTCTCAGCAAGTCTGGTTTTATCCGGCTCAACGAAAAAGCATCAGCCGAAGGTAGCAAGACGTTTGTAAATCCGAGAAATACTGCTGCTGGCGCCGTGCGTCAACTGGATCCACGCAAGGCGGCCAGGATTCCATTGCAGATGTATTGTTATAGCGTGGGCCTCGTTGACTCAATAAGGATTCCAGACAAGCTGAGCGAGGTTTTCGATCTCATCGCCGATTGGGGATTGCCGGTAAATCCGGATCGCGGCACAACGCAGGGCATAGATGGCTGTCTTGGCTATTGTCTCGATCTGTTGTCGAAACGAGACAGTCTGGATTACGAGATTGATGGTGCAGTGATAAAGGTCAACGACCTGCCTACGCAACAAGAGCTCGGGCAGAATGCGCGTACGCCTCGCTGGGCGATGGCCTACAAATTTCCTGCTGAAGAAAAATCGACCACGGTGCTGGATGTAGATTTCCAGGTTGGGAGAACTGGCACTATTACTCCCGTTGCTCGCCTGGATCCTGTTTTTGTGGGTGGTGTAACGGTAAGCAATACCACACTGCACAATATGGATGAGATTGACAGGCTGGGCTTGCGAATTGGTGACAAGGTCATCGTGCGTCGCGCCGGTGATGTTATTCCCAAAGTCGTCAAGGTGATCTCACCAGAGAAGAACAAGAAAGCCAGGCCAATCAGAATGCCTGCTAAATGTCCGGCGTGTGGCTCTCCGGTGGAGAAGGAAGGTGAGGTACTGTACAAGTGCAGTGCCGGCATCATCTGTCCGGCACAACGCAAGGAATCAATCAAACACTTTGCGTCTCGTTCGGCTATGGATATCGAAGGCTTGGGCGACAAGCTGGTGGAACAGTTGGTGGATGAGGAGCTCATTGGCAACGTTGACGACATTTTCGACCTCGGCACAGAGCAGTTGAGCCAGCTCGACAGGATGGGCCCCAAGTCGGCAGAAAACCTGGTCAGAGCAATCGAAAAGAGTAAATCCACCAGTCTGCCAAAGTTTCTCTATGCACTGGGTATCAGGGAAGTAGGGGAGGCCACTGCGCTGGCTCTGGCAACCCACTACGGTGACATCGATGCCATCATGGACGCCGATGCTGAAGCACACGGACAGATACCAGACATCGGCCCAATCGTCGCCAAACATATTGAAACGTTCTTCTCCAACAAGGAAAACAGAGCGCTGATCGAAAAATTGCGCAAACACGGGATACAATGGCCAGCTATTGCCAGAAGCGATAGCAGCCCGTTGGAGAACCAGACATTCGTATTAACCGGGACGCTCGAGGCGATGCCTCGCAATGAAGCCAAGGGCAAATTACTGGCCCTGGGGGCGAAGGTGGCGGGGAGTGTGTCAAAAAACACTGATTGCGTCGTGGCGGGCCCTGGAGCAGGTTCCAAGCGCGCCAAGGCGGAAGAACTGGGGATAAAAATTATCGATGAAGCGGAATTTTTGTCGCTTCTTGAGAGTCTAAGCCAATAGATTCACCACAAGAGTGAACGGGCCAGAATAACAGACGGGGAAACGAGCTATCGGAGCGGAATGCTGAATTGATCTGACAGGATCTGACAGGATCTGACAGGGTCTGACAGGAGTAGAGATGATTTTTCTGCGCACGATAGGAACCGCATTACTGCTAGCTGGAATCGCAGGCTGCGCTTCATCGCCGCCTCGAAATGCGGCAAACATTTGTTCAATCTTCGAAGACAGAAGATCCTGGTATCGCGCGGCAGAGGCGGCTGAGTCTCGCTGGGGAGTGCCCATGCCGGTCAATATGGCATTTATCTATCAGGAATCCAGTTTCCAGGCCAGGGCGAGGCCAGAACGCTCCAGATTGCTGTGGATTCTGCCGGGTTCTCGACCTTCGTCCGCTTATGGCTATGCCCAGGCCCTGGACAGCACCTGGCAAGACTACGAACGACTATCCGGTAATCGCAATGCGTCGCGGGCAAATTTTTCCGATGCAATCGATTTTGTCGCCTGGTACAACAGTAATTCCTATCGCTTGAGTGGTATCGCCCGTGATGACGCGCGCAGCCTTTACTTTGCCTACCATGAAGGTAATGGAGGC
>CAYTLI010000134.1:0-7216 GCA_964438455.1 uncultured Pseudohongiella sp. | reverse complement strand
TGCTTACTTGCGTCCATTCTTCCAGTATCCGACAAAACGCACGATTGGGGTTGTCTACAAAACTCAACTCGAAAAACCCTAGTACGTTGTCAGACGTGCTACACGCTGTGTATTTGGGGATTTTTGTGCATATTATAGTAGCTTCCCATCCGCCGTTTTTGTTCTTGTTTATACCTATTACGCGGCCTATTTTCTTGTTCATCAGAATTGCGGAGTTGCGTGGTGTAAGAAAGGGGACACCTTTTTTGAGAAGTATCCGTTCCACACTTTTGTACCCGGCGTGCGTAACCGTCACGGGGATCAATTCATTGTACGCTTCTCTATCCAGAGCATCTAATATCCTTGTTCTTTCCCGTTCAATTGTCTCCTCTGGTATATCGCAGGTTTTCCCGTCATGGATAAGAACTCGGTTGATCCAGCTCATGATGACAAAACCGAAACAACGTATTTGGCATATGCAAGATTGCTTTTCGAGTTCGCAAGAACAAGATTTGCACCGCGTGTAGATTTACCATCAGACGCAAACAATCACCAGTTGGATCATGTGCGCAGAAAAGTAGAACAATGTTTTCCACTGCCGCCACCAGAGCCGTACTTGGATCCTTACTAGTGTCGAGTGCTTGTGGCCAATACACTCGTTTGACTGCAGATCAGATATCGCATATTCAGTTGCACGGTCTTAGAAACACTAGTCTATCTGGCGTGTATTTTTGCGATAATACTATTTTCTGGGACAGTGAGCCGATTGGCTGTTTTCTAGGCAGTAGTACGCAAGATAACCGAACACTTACTTGGTCACAAGACTCGTCAAATACGACCCATATATCTGTGTTTGATAAAGAGTACGCTTTTAAATTCAAGACAAACACAACGGTTGATATTTATTTACGTCGTCATTCTACTCGGTCGTTTGTCTACTTTCTGCTTCTGGCTCTGGCTGCGGTATCGGCCAACAGTGCAACACAGACATCAGCCGAGAAAACAATATCAGGCAGAGATGTTCTGTATCTAGTGGCCGTTATCGGGGTGATCGGAAACACGTTAGTTTCGTTTTTCTCTAATCCGCCGACACTGCCTTTGGTCACTGTTAATTTCATTGGTCACAATGCAGCAGCCGCGTGTTTTTATTTCTTGGTAAGCATATCCACGGCAGTCAGTTTTTTGATAGTCGTGCAGCTGCTAGTGACAAACGACGACATATGCGAGAGAATAACAAACGCGCTGGTCAAAGAAATTATCCACACGTTAAAAATATGTTTTGGCGAAGATACGCAAACACACAAACGACACTTGGAGATCTACTTTTCAGTTTTGTTCATCGTCAGTCTGGGTGAACAGCTCCCGTACACGGGAATCCACTTTGAAGGAGCACATTCATTCCGATCTTTGTTCTGGCTAATCTTGGTCCGCGGGACTTCCAGAATATTGACTATCTTTAAACACCGCGAGTGGAAAATCTGCGTGTCGACTGCTTTCTTTTTGCTGCATGTTTCTACTGCATTGTTATGGGTTTTGCCGTCTATTTCGACCCCTTTAAACGGATTACACGGGACAAATGCATATTTGTTCTTGGTGTTTCTTTACTTGAGTACTGTCACTTTTTCAATAAAGATTTGTTAAACCATGTTACATCTGTGAACGCATTGTACTTTTTCCCGTTACAATACAACTCAAATTCTTTAATCGGTTTATTGTCTCTTCTGTACCGGTTCGCCGCGGTATTTTCCAGACTGTGTAGCATATGCAAAAGATTTCTCGATTGCCCTAGTTTCATGATATCATTGAACAACGGCTCCCGTTCAATGTCCAGGTTCATGCGTTTTGAACACACGTCCATAGCATGCAGCGTCGAGCAGACAACCGACTCGTTCCATGTTTTCTTGTATTTTTTATGCAAAAATTCTTCGAAAAAATTCAACACGTGCTGTGCAAAAATAGAGAGAACTTTTCTCTTGCTTTCGCTCACAAGTTTGTGCAGTACTTTGTTGAAACTTGCGATGAATTCTTCTTCTTTGCTGTTTTTCGGTCGTTTTTTAGTATGTGTATAGTGATCGTTATTGTACATTCCGCTCCTCGGATCTTTGCTCAACGTAAGAGTATGTTTCAAAGAAAACACTGTAGACGCAACCCCCGTCTCTGAGCAAACTTGTTCATACTCGGTTACCATGTTCAAACACTTGTCAGAACACACATGTTCCATTCCACATTTTTCGCAGATAAAGGTAAGCGTCGTTGAATCTTTCCGAAACATGTGTTTGTCACAGGTGTAGTCACCGACCTCGTGTTTTTGGGTTTTTAATTTCTTCAAAATATCTTCAAATTCGTTTAAATCTCTTTCCGCTTGCAAACTGTCGTTATTGCTGTCACGCTTATATCCAGAAGTTGACCATTTTCTTTTGCGAGACATATTTCCGGGGTCCACGTTTCTTTCCTGGCCAAAACTCGGGCTACGTGCTCCTCAAACGAATTTATTTCTATTGATAAATCCACGGTGACGGGTTGTTCTCCAAGGTTATGCACATGGAAATGACCGTTTGCAAATGTAACTGAGATTATGATGTCTTCATCTTCTTTGAAAAAGTAACATGACTCGTTATCATATCCCTGGAAAAATACCGGCTTTCCAGAAACCTGCGACGTCGTCAATCGCTCAAGATCAAACGTCGACCTCTTGCAGGTTTTGCATGTGTGCTCATACTTTACTTTCCTTCTGACGAATCTTGAGCATATTTGGCTATTGTCCAAAAAATATCTACATTTCGGGTGTCTACACTGCTTGCATCGAAGACTTGTAGTCTTAATCCGCTCGGTGACGTCTCGTTGTCGGTAGTAGTACTCGCGTTTTTCTTTGCGTACGAAATCTCTTGTGAACAAAGGACGACAGCAGTTTCTGCACCATTGCAGTTTGACCATGGTTTGGAACCCAGAGAATTCGGTGATTTCTTTTGTAACAGGGAGCACGGATGTGTCGTCCCTACGGAGAAAAGTGCGGACACAACACGTTGACCCGGTTTTACTGAAAGATGTAGCAAAAGTTCACGGGATAGAAAATCTCTCGAAATTCGTGCTGGATCAAAGGTTTCAGGATTTTGATACGTACCTGATCCTTGACATCTGTGAAGATATGTCCACCGAATACGACCAACTCGCCACAGAGTACAATAACCCGGTGGCTAAATTTGACAAGATCGTGAACCAAAACTTTTACTACCAAAAATACATCGATATCCCGCTGGATGACCAAGTGCTCAACAGCTACATGAGACAGGGAGCGAACCACGTGCTTCTGGACGAAATCTGGAACACGAGAAACCCCAATCCAAATGTGCCTTGGTTTAAATCCACAGTGCTGGTTAAAAAACTGAGTAAAATACCTGATTATGAAGATTTTATCAACGTTTTTAAAGCATGGGCGTTTTTTAAGCAAAAGTTACCGTTGGATGTCCCTCACATTGTAGTCAACGCGGCGGTGGACAGACCGAAATTTTATATCTGGCATCTCACAGACGAGTTTCTCCAGAGATACTCAAAAGGAGACAAACTATCCACATGGTGTTTTGTAGAAACACAGGATGACCAAATACTAATAACACCCACGCCCAATGCAAAAACAGTGTTGTATTTATTCTTAGAGAAAATATTAAATAACGGTTAGAACTAGTTTTCGTCTTCTTCGTCTTCTGGGTCAGAGTCTATTGACTTTACGTCAGATACGACGTCGTAATTGAATCGCTCGTATTGTTTCGCTCCGTGAAACGGGTCACTTTTGTCGGACTTATGCATCCCAGATGATTCAGTGTCTCTGACGTACATCGAAACAGAATGGCGAGTCGATTTCGGCGACGTAAACACCACAGCAAACTCGAGATCAGCTAAATCAACTGCGACTTTTCTCAGATTTGTTGCCTTGGCTTTCCAGTCAGTTTCGGTAGTAATTTTTTGGAAACTGGCTTCAGAGAACTTTGTGTTTTTGTAGTCTTCTCCGTGTGTCACATGATTCAGAATAACACACGCAGGTTCTCTCCAGTCATCAAACTGTCGGTCGTATTCGTCCCCTGAAAGTATCTGAGCCTCAAACGATTTTTTGTCTTTTCTGAATCTCATGTACTGCACAACGTCCATCAGACACGGGATTTCAGCGATCCCTTCAGGAAGATGGATATTGAAGATAATATCTTTGTTCGAGTCCACTGCAACAGAAGGTTCCGCAAGTCCGTTTGCTCTGAAATCCACTTCTGTGTTTACCTTGGACACGGTTTCCGATTTCAGATGCACATTTTCCGAGTTGGTCGTCACGACACACACGTCCCAACTCGGGTCAATGCGAACTTCAAATGTCCCCGTTTCAACTCGTTCATCCGGGCACATATTGGCGAAAGTGGATAGCTTGATACGGCTGACTTGCAAGGATTCTGTTTTTCCGTCGACGGTGAAAGTCTCTGGTTTCGTTTGCCGAAGAACGACGCATTCTTCGTCAGTAGTTTTTTCGGATGATGCCATTTTCGTTCCAGCAAATGAGCAGAGAAATTATCGGCGCGGCTGTTAGCAACAGGTACACCGAGTTTGCTAGTAAGAGTTCAAGCAAAGTCGGTATTCTCGGTTTTTCTTGCGTGCAATCGTACAAGTGAGTCAGGGAGCAGACCGCGGAAGTTTCAGCGATTGAAAAGTTCCCGTGTACGTGTTTACTCAGAGCGTCTGGACACCGTGCAGGCAGAGGGCGGACGATTTCCAGGAGTTTGATCCAGTCGAGTTCAAACCCAATGGCGCAAAAGTACGAGTCGGTGATTTGATCAGCCACAATGTATTTGCATAGGATGACGGTGAATAAAAGCAGAGAAATCACACACAGAGCTCGAGTAGCTGTGATCAGTCGATATCTTCTCAATAGCAGTTCTTTGTCTCTGATAAGAAAAACGCGTATCCCGGTAAATAGAATCACGGGGTCGAATAAAGTGACCCGCTGGAGCCAAATGGGCACGTTTTCTAAGAGGAACGCGTCTACCACGAGATCAATCGCTATAAAACAGCCCAACAGGCCAATAGTAGCTTCTACGGATTGTAGATACACAGCGACCGCAAAACCGGCTAAAATACCGAATTTCACTGATTCCACTGCTACAGCCGTGAAAGATGGACGTATCACCAGACTCTCGAGGAACAACACCGCAGGAACGATCCCGAGATACATCCCATCGAACAAAAGTAAAAAGGTTCGGGGACAGAGTCAAAGGATGGGCTATACCTTCTGGATATTTCTCTTGGTACGATCCATATACTTTAATCGATCCAGATAGCAAGCTGTTTTTCATTGAAGAAAAAACCGAATCCATAATGCTCACGCAAAGCGGAGTCGTGGCAAATGCACTGTTGCGAGGGTTTTACGTCAGATTGGCCGATAAAAATACGGATATCAATAAACATTTCAAGATAGAAAACAACCCGTCTATTATGGTCATGTTTCATATTCTTACATCGTGGGCCGGGCGTATAATGGAAATGCGTGGAGACCCTAAGAAAAACAAACAACTTCAAGAACTGGCGAAATCAATATCAAACATGCTTGGAAAACTTCAGATGTATGTTGACTATCATATGGGGAATACACAGACAACTCGTCAGTTCGGTCGGTTACGGGAAATAATTCATGATCTCGAGTCGGCTATTGTAGCTGTTGGTAAGGCTTCTCTACCGGCAACAGCCGCTGATATGAATCAGTCGCTGCGCACACGTTTTGGGATGGATTTTATTCACGAAGATTTCGACAAGACCAAAGTCGCATGGTGGGTTTCCGAGTATTCTTTTTTTCATGACAGGAATCATATTGCGTTGAGTGAAATACTTGATTCGCCGGAGGAGGAGATAACTGAGCCAGATGTCCCGCAAGATCAACCGACTCGGGGATCACGGCAAGTAATTATAGCCACAAGACCTCTGGTGGATCCACAGACTTCTGTATCTACAGACGATGAAAATAACAATTTCAGTTTGTTTAACCTGAGCATGACGTCTGAAGTATCGCATGAAACCAATAAGACGGAAACGTCCAGTGGATCAGATGGTTCCAACTCCACTGACGGTACGTACATCCCTCTGGATGATTCCGATATCAATCAATCCGCTTTCAACAATAACGTCCTGCAAGCATCTTCTCCACAAACCAGGAGCAATGTTAACGGCTCAGACTCCAGCTTGTTCGAAGCATCTTTTAAAATACGGGCAATAAAAACCCCCGAAAATATGATTATCACCAAGACAATGGGAGACAGCTATACAAACGTCAGAAACAAACTACCTGACCGGAAAAAACGCAAAAAAACGAAAAATGTTCTCGACTACATCAAAGAACACGAGTCAATCGAGTCTTTCGAAGATTTTATCCACAACAAGACAAACAATGAAACACACAAAGCCGGAGAAAACGCGCTGCTCGACGTGTGGGCAGTCATGATCATGGACGCAAAACGTGCTGTTCATCTTAAAAAACTCTCGGCAAAGTGGTACAAAACATACATTGAACTGGTTAGAAACGATACAAACATGATTCTTAAAGGCTTGGAAAAAATTTATTTGGAAGAAGGGTCATAGGGCGCAGATGACAGATATTGTTTATCTACTATGAGACAGATAATGATTACAGTCGTAGTCTCTAAAGTCAAAGTGTACTGGTGTAAGAATTTTTTGATATAGAGTCCGGCAAACACCGTGGCGAATTGCCGCACCGCGATTGAAAAGGCGTCGATCGTGTTAAAGAGGCCGGTCACTATGAATGGAACGTTTTGTTTGTTCAGGTTCTGGATCTCGGCGAGAAAGTTCGAGGTGACGAACATGATTATTACTAGGAGTACGGTTACGACGAATGTGTTTACAGTGGGAGCGATCCAGTCTTCGTACTCGGGGGCCAATTGGAAGGCAATGACGAGGAAGAGGTTGTTCAGGGTCTCCCGGTTGACGGAGGTCGAGGGGGAGGGGGAGGCGTTCATTTCGCGCGGTTGATGACTGTTGTATCTTCAGTGAAATCCATCAAATCAATTTTTTCAACAGGAAGTGTCATATTTTCCAATTTCGCGATAATATCTAGTGGCATGTTTTTTACACGAATACCATCGTACTCCTTATACTTTTTCTTGTTTTCTTTTAAATTCATATCTGTTTTCGGTGGCGGGATCGTCACACTGGTCCACATTTGAACATGCTCTTGTGCCCAAAGCATCAATCC
>CAYTLI010000133.1:5920-7338 GCA_964438455.1 uncultured Pseudohongiella sp. | reverse complement strand
CAAGAGTCATGCTAGTCGAGAGCTTCTCCGCCATCATGGAGTCAGCGGCAGCCCGACTGAACTGGACCGTATCTCAGATTCATATGCGGGACACCCACTCAGTCTGGTAATCCTGGCTGGATATGTGGCAACAGCGCATAGTGGCGAATTAAGGATATTTTCAAGAATAAGCTCAACCCTGGGTGAAGGGTATGAGCTGGAGTATCTAAAGCGGTTAATGCATGACTATCTACATTGGCTGTCCGATAAGCCCGGGATACAAGTTCTGAGAATGTTGTGCCTTGTTGGCAGATGCATCTCATTGAGCGATCTGCGTGATATCTGCAACTCTGCAAGGATTCTGGGACTAACCGATAAATTGCAAACGATTGACGCCATAGAATGGAAATATCTGATCAGGGAATTATGCAATTCGCTATTGGTCACCGTTGATGACAGCAAACCAGAGCCAACTCTGGATTGCCATCCTTTGATTCGGGATTACGTAGAGGAGTGCATGAGCCGGGATATGGAAGATGGTTGGGTAGAAGGCAATGAGCTTCTCTTCAACTATTTGCTAGCCACTTTAGATTATTCTCCCGAAAAAATTGGGGATATGAATCCCTTTTTTCGTGCTGTAATTCATGGAGTACGGGCCGGAAAATATGAAGAAGCATTCAGCTTCTACTACTTAAAAATCAAGAACAGGCAATTCTCGATACAAACGGAAGGCTCACATTGTGCTGATCAGGCGTGTATCAAGTCGTTCTTCCAGCGAGAGTGGGATGAGCCTGTATCAATATTGCATGAAGATGCACAGCATTACTTGATCATGTCGGCAGCCACCAATTTGATTTACCTGGGTAACATAAGGGAAGCAATTGCTCCTTCAAAAAGAAGTACAAACTGGTTCAGGAAAAAGGGAGATCACCTTAATGCTGCCCTGGCTACTGGTCCACTAATATCAATGTACATTGCAACTGGAGATTTGGATTCAGCCTCACAGTTACTGGAAGAGGTTAGTTACGATGTAAAAGAAACGGACAACCATGTCTTGGAAGCCATGCTGTTAAACTTCAAGGCTTACATTCTCTATTTGGAAGGAGATGGAGATGTTGCTGGAGAATTGTTTGAATCGGCAGAAGCGGAGCTAACACAACTGGTGCCCAGCTCGTCCGTACAGTTTCCAACGATCAGCTCATACTATTGCAAATATCTATTGGAACAGGGAGAGCTGCGCAAAGCTCTGGAAAGATCATTGAAGACCATGGCCTGGCGAAAAATGGGTGCCTGGCAGGTGAAAGTGGACACCAATTCAATATTGGCGAGTGATATCCTGGTGCTTGGGCTCATTTTTCTCAAACTGGGAGATATTAGTAATGCGCGAGCTCAGTTGCAGCGGCAAGTTGAAATTTTCCAGTCGGCCAATGAATGGCTGT
>CAYTLI010000133.1:0-5910 GCA_964438455.1 uncultured Pseudohongiella sp. | reverse complement strand
ATTCGAGAGCGAGATACTTCGCGGCTGTTGGAAAATTTGATGCTGCTGCGAGTGATCTTCTGGAATCACTGGAGATATCCCAACGCACTGGTGCCAAATTTGGGGAATGGGAGGCTCATCTGGATATGGCGCAGCTATTTGTCTCTACCAGGTGCTACGATGATGCGCTGAGGAGCCTCGAAAACGCCGAGAATTTGCCTGGCATGAGTCAATACAAATTCAGGGACGCAGAAATTCAAGGTCTGAGAAGCAAGTTAGCCGTGCATTAATAGTTATTCAATCAACGAATTGCAGGATACGCAGAAACACTATGTCGCTACGAATATTTACAATATTTTCCGTTCTTTTCTCTGGATATGTTGCACTGGCCGCAGATGCCGGAAGCACGATTGGATTAGATCAAATCAATTGGGGTCCTCCCGGCGGCGGCAATGGCTTTCCGGTCGGCGTCCAAACAGCGCAGCAGGGCGTCGATCCCGACACCGGCGGCGTCACTTATTACGCGCTCTTTCCTGCCGGTTCCCACTTCGATCTCCACTGGCACACCCATGATGAATACGTGGTGGTGGTGCAGGGCGAGTTGTCCATTCGCCTGGGGGAGGACGACCATGATCTGGCGGTAGGCAGCTACGTGGTGATCCCCGGTTCTCTCAATCACTCCTGGACAGTACCCACCGGGGGCGAGGATGCCATCATCCTGGTTCGCCGCGCCGGGCCGGCGGATTTTCACTTCGTCGATCCCTAGTACTTTAATCTGCCACGATTTATCCCTGTGACAATCGGTCGCAGTCTGGCTATTTTGTCAGGCTAATTACAATTTGTTGCAAACAATCAATGGTTTACGACGACTTGGCAGGCTCGCTCCGGCGATAATTGGTGGACTTTGAGCAGGGGGGCTCATATGCTTCCCCTATCAACTTTTCGGGGTCGATTGCGGCGTGTTTTCCAGCTTCTTTGCTTGAATATCCACAATCAGCCCACAGTAAATCAACAGAATTTGCCTAACCTGGAAACCAGGGGAAACAACATGACTATTACCCTAAGCAAAGCCCTGAAAATCGCCGCTGGCGTAACTCTCGGTGCCTCCCTGTCATTTAGCGCTGCTGCCCAGTCGGGTGCATTGGCTGACAACTATCCCGAGCTGCACGAGCTGTTCAATGCCCTCGACGTCACCCAGGGAGCCCTGTATGACGCCATGGCTGAGATCAATGCCGATCCGGCTTTTGCACAGGAACGCATGCAAACCCAGATGCATATCGAAGAGATGAACAACATGGACATGGGTCACGGTGGCCATGGCGGAATGGATATGGACATGTCCATGGACATGTCTGGTCCTTACGGTGAGCGTGAGGTTCAGGCCCGTGTACAGGCTGCTAACCTGCTGCGCCGCGAACACTCCGATGAAGATGCCGCCGGCGCATTAGAGAATGCCGAATCTCTGCCTACACATGCATGGCGTGTGCTGGTGTGGGGTCGCCAGTTCGAGCGCAACCTGTTCGATATCTATGCTGATGATTCCACCTCGCTGGCGCAGAAGCGCGAGCGTGTCGCGGCAGCAATCGAGGAATACCAGACTGGCGATCCTCGCCACGCGGTTTCCCTGACGCCCAAGGATGCAAACCTGTACCTGGCCCATGACTATGCCAGCGGTGCGAAGACAGCCTTCCCTCGCCTCAGTGGTCTGCTGTGGACCAATCAGTGGCTGCAGCTTGCTGCACTGGAAGCCATCGTTGTTGGTCAACTGGACAACCAGTTCGCCGGTCGCGCACCTGTCACCATCGAGCGTTACTGGAACAAGGTCGGCAGTGACGCCGGCATGACGATGTTTCCGGTGCCCGTCGAGATGCCCAGCGTACCCGCTATTGCGCCTTCCCTTTACAGTGAAGCGCCAGCCGCTGCCCGCATCATCGACAACCTGAACATGCTGGAAGCAGCAGTCGCAGACATCATCGCCTATCCCAACCTGGAAAATCGCGATGAGCTGCTGGAAGCGGTAGCGTCAGAATTCACTACTGACGAGCAGAATGTCACCGACGAGATGAACTACCTGCTCTCTGCATTACGCGGCGGTATCTTCAACCAAGGTGGCCCGGCCATCGGTGAGTTGATGGGCTCCGAGCGCAATCGCTCACGTGAAGCCATGAACATGGTGCACACGATGATCATGTCCGGCCCGCAATAGCGCCGAGATTTAAAGTGATCGGAAAGGCGAGACTGCATTGGCACTCTCGCCTTTTTCTTGCCCGTGATTTACAGTGAAGCAATGAAAACCTTAATAACAGTTTTCGCAATTTTTCTTTCCAGCGCTGCCATAGCCGCAGAATCCACCGAGCGTGAAATTCAGTTTCTCATCGATTCGGTGGGCAGGGATGGCTGTGGGTTTATCCGCAACAGCCGTCGGCTTTCCACCCATAGTGCACGGGCGCACCTGCAATCCAAGTGGGAACTCAATGCCAGGTACGTGCAGACGGCGGAAGATTTTATCAGCAAACTAGCTTCCACCAGCGTCACCAGCGGTGAGCCTTACCAGATCAAGTGTCGGCGGGAAGATGCACAAGCTGCGGGGCAGTGGTTTACTGAGCGATTGCGTCAGTACCGCGACCGGGAAGGTGCGGGATCGACATAGATTAGTAGCCGTTAATCCGGCGCCTGAATAAAGGGATAGATCTCAGCGTAGGCGGACTCCAGCAAGGCAACAACCTCGGGAGCGAATTCGCGTATGTGAACAGAACGAATCGCGGCCCAGTACAACACCAGTTCATCGACAATCTCATTCAACTCCGCCGTATCACCAGACCGAAACGCCACCTGGTAGTCTTCCGTCCTGCGGTTCAGGTTGGTCAGAGTAGTTGATAGCTCTGAATCTGTAGTAGCGGAAAGCAACTCGTAGTAAGCATTGATAGTTTCTCGTGCAGTGGTATCCGCAGGTAAGTCTATCTCTCCGATCAAACTGCTCATGATCAGTAGAGTTGTGTCGTCTTCTGTCTGGTCCTGCGCTTCAGCTTCGGAAGTGCTTAGCAGGCCGAAAGACAGGCAGGAGAAGATTACTACTGTGTGTTTCCAACGCATGGAACAAGTGTAAAGGTAAGGCAATAAAAAAGCCCGGACGGTTTCCCATCCGGGCTTTATTGTTTTAGCTAGTGACTAGCTCTTAGTCGTCGCTGCCAGCCAGTGCACGCTGTTCGCGCTCACGACGCTCGGCAAGCAGCTGCTCATAACCTTCATCATCCAGGTGAGTGATGGCCAGCCAGGCGTGAGTCATCTCGTCACCGGTGCGGCTGCCACCGTATACCCACTGATCGGGATCGGGGTTATTGGGGTTGTCAGCTGTGTTGTCGTACCACTGCTTAAGAACCAGAACCGCGCCAGCAGGAATAAGCGGAGCTACGTCCGGCTCATAGATGTGGCTGTGGTGCCAGGTTGCACTCCAGTTGGAGATCTGGCTGATCTGCTCAGTGCGACCAGTTTCCGGATAGAAAATTTCCAGGGACGCCGCGTTCATACGCAGGTGACCGTGAGGCTGGAAGCTGTCCAGACGGATCGGATGATCGAAGCTGTGGAAGCCTTGCGTCATCTGGTAACCATGAGGAGGAATCACCAGGTCATCCTGTTCATCGATGCGGTACAGGGCCAGGTCCTGCTTGTAGACATCGTTGGTGGTTTCGTAGTCTTCGTCATGGAACCAAAGACCAATCTCAACCACATTGTCTTCGATCATGGTGCCGGGAGCGGTTGCGCCCACGCCACCTGGATACATGTGAATGCTCCACTGGATCATTGAGCCCTTGGGTAGGGTGCGGCAAACGCCTTCAGGCACCATCTCGCCCCATTTGCCCATCGCATATTCGGTGAGCATGCCATAACGCTGCAGCTCGCCTTCTTCGTCTTCCATCCACACGCTTGAGTTGGCGTGGTGGACAACAGCAGCAGCGTCACCCCGTGGCTTCACCTGAACCGCCTTGATACACCGGTCCATGGTCATGCCGGGATCAACAAACTCGTTGCTCCACAGGTCATTACCGCTGGCAGGGATGTCATAGGAATTGGAAGGCACGATCAGGTCAGGTTGGCCCAACTCGGCGGCGAAGTTCCACTCAGCTGGATCTTTCAGATCCGGTGCTGGCAGTTCATTTTCCGGATCACCCATGGGTGCGCCGTTGGCAACCCAGGCCACGATCTTGTCGATCTCTTGCTGCTCCAGACGCCAGTCGCCTATCAGGTTCTGGATACCAATATGCTGATCGTAGGCGTAGGGCGGCATTTCACGATTTTCTACCCGGTAGGAAATCAGGGGTGCCCAGGGACGGACCTGGTCGTAAGACTCAAATGCCATGGGCCCGATGCCACCTTCCTGGTGACACACAACACAATTCTCGTTGATGATACGACCGATCTCACCGTTGTAGACCAATTCATCAGAAGACTGCGCCAGACCTTGGGAGCTTGCTGCAAGCAGGGCGATGGCTCCGAGCCCGGTCAAAGTTTTAGTGCTTCTCATGCTTCTCTCCTTTAGATTCCTGGAATTTCCAGATTTTATAGTTATTTCAATTACTTAACTAAGGATGCAGGTAGGGCAATTGCCCATTAACTGACCGAGTTTACCCCTATCACGCTGGGGTAGAAAGTCACAAAATGTATTTATTCGACCGCAGGCCAGGGAAATGAGCAGGCAAAAACAAGAGGGGCCGATTAGTCACCTAATCGGCCCCTCGGGGAATTTACTGAAATTTAAGTTATTTCAGAGAGTTAGTCGTCTGAACCAGCCAATGCACGTTGCTGGGCGGCTTCCCGCTCGGCGACCAGCTGCTCATAGCCTTGCTGATCCAGGTGAGTCACCGCGATCCAGGCATGAGACATCTCGTCACCGGTGCGGCTGCCACCATACACCCACTGATCCGGGTCAGGATTGTTGGGGTTGTCGGCAGTATTGTCGTACCACTGCTTGATTACCAGAACCGCGCCGGCTGGCAGCAATGGTGCAACGTCTGGCTCATAGATGTGGCTGTGATGCCAGGTGGCGCTCCAGTTGGAGATCTGGCTGATCTGTTCGGTACGACCAGTGTCTGGATAGAAGATCTCGAAGGAAGCAGCGTTCATGCGCAGGTGACCATGAGGCTGGAAGCTGTCGATGCGAACTGGATGATCGAAGCTGTGGAAGCCCTGGGTCATGGCGTAGCCATGAGGTGGAATCACCAGGTGACCATTTTCATAACCTTCGCGCATGCCGTACAGCGCCAAGTCCTGCTTGTAGACATTCTCTTGCTCTTCGTAGCCTTCGTCATGGAACCACAGACCAATCTCAACCACGTTGTCTTCGATCATGGTGCCTGGTGCTGTGGCGCCAACGCCACCCGGATACATGTGGATGCTCCACTGAATCTTCGCACCGGCCGGGATAGTTCGGCATACGCCTTCGGGAACCATCTCGCCCCATTTGCCCATGGCATACTCGGTGAGCTGGCCATAACGCTCCCGCTCGCCATCTTCGTTGTCTATCCAGACTGACGAGTTGGCGTGGTGAACCACTGCCGCTGCATCGCCGCGGGGCTTAACCTGAACCGCCTTGATGCACTTGGCTTCGGTGATACCGGGATCGACAATCTCGTTACTCCAGAGGTCATTACCATTGGCGGGAATATCGTAGGAGTTGGACGGCACGATCAGGTCGGGCTGGCCTAACTCGGCGGCGAAGTTCCACTCACTGGGATCTTTCAGATCGGGTGGTGGTAATTCATTTTCCGGATCGCCCATGGGCGCGCCTGCTTCGACCCAGGCGACAATCTTGTCGATCTCTGCCTGCTCCAGACGCCAGTCACCGATCAGATCCTGAATACCGATGTGCTGGTCGTAGGCATAGGGAGGCATTTCGCGATTTTCCACGCGAAAGGAAATCAATGGTGCCCAGGG
>CAYTLI010000132.1:0-7351 GCA_964438455.1 uncultured Pseudohongiella sp. | reverse complement strand
CAGCACGAAGATTCCACGAACAGCCTGACATGCGATCAGCAAGTCCAATGGCACCAGAGATCATGATTGGGTGATCGCCGTCATAGAGGTAGCGGGGCGCTTCGGAGGAATAACAAACGCCGATGCCAAGTTCCAATAGCGGCAATCCCATCTGCGTAGAGTAGCGATTGTTGGAGCCGGTAATCTTCAGCATGTCCCGTGCATTGCCGCAGGCTCTTGCAACAGCAAACCACTGCTGTGGCGTGTGCTCGTATTCCAGGAAGCTGAGGATGATCGCATCGCCTTCAATAAACACCTTGTTGGCACCATAGGTTTCAAGAATCTTGTTGATCGGATTAAAGAACCTCATGCTGAAGTAGGAAGCCGGGTTTAATCCCTTGGCCTGCAATTCATCGGTCACCGTCGTGGAACCACGCACGTCTGCTTTCAGAATAGCGTGATGACAAATGCGTTCATCGTCCTCTTCAATCTCTGAAGAGGTAGGCATTAGATAAATAGTGCCCGCCGACTTGGACAGCTTGATATCTTCTTCCTTGGTAAGAATCGATATGCGATTAAATGCCCGGTGCGCAAATCTGAAGTACTTGAGCTGTTTTCGGTAGCGACTGATATCCTGAATCAGGCGCAGGGAATCGGCCAGATCCGCCTTGCCGATCTGTTCCTTTATTTTCTCACGCAGTGATTCGAGAGATTTCAATTGCTCGCCGTTAAGTTTGTGGCCACCAACGATGCTGTCTTCAAGTTTTTCCAGGGAAGTATTGCCGCTGAGGTACTGACAGATGATCTTCAGATCCACATGTTCGGTGATCGCGGGACTGATCGATCTGCGCATGTAATGAGACGCCAGCAACTGGGGTAATACCTTCTGCTTGCGCAGCATCTTGGAGAAAGCAACTAACAGCTTGTTGAGCTTGTTAACTTCCGCTCTGGCTTTCCACCAGGCGCCGAATCCTTCTTGCTTGCGAATGTCTTTCAGCCGCTCCGCATTCTTTCTGGCATTGAACAGCAGCTCTACGTTTTCTGTTATCTCGAACCAGTTAAACTCTTCAGCGAGGGTATTCTTGCTGTCTATAGCTTTGCCGAGGAACGACTGGGTGCGAAACAATCCACTCAGCTCATCGTGAATCTCGGTTTGTTCTCCACTCTCGTTTTGGTGGATGCGCAGCTCAGATATGGGTAGCTGTTTGAAGCGCTTGTCGAAAAGCTCTTCCAGCTTCGTGTTCACGTCCATGAAACCGGAGTCTTCACCATTCCAGTTCCACATGCTGTATTCATTCAACAACAGTGGCAGTGCGCTAAGCTCTGAGGTGTAGAGCAGGGGATTCAGTATTACATCGACGGCGAAGCGATAGTCTTCGCCCAGGAACTGTTCACGAATTGGTGCCAGTTGGCGTTCTTCCACCCGTTGCAACTGCGCAAAGATTTGTCGGTTTACCGAGTAAAGAATTCCGTCGTAGTTTTTCTTTAACCAGAACAGGCGCTGTTGCGTAGCGAGCGCTTCCGATGAGCCCTTGTTCCGGTTTTCCGCAAGCTTGCTGTTTACCCGGCGAATCTCTTCGTCCAGCAGTGCACGAGTGAAATAGAGAATGTGTTTGATTGCGGCGAATTGCAGCAAACAAATCTCGTCCGCTTTCAGGTCGGTCTTCACCCGATGGATCAGGACGGTCATCAGGTCGAGGTACTTGTCGCGTAGTTTCTCGAATAGTTTCGAGTTGTCCCAGTTCTTGGGCTTGGGAACAGCGAGTTGGGAAACCAGAAGGCCGCAGAGTTTCTTTACATCAGAAGCAAAGCGCCGACTGAGACGAACGTCGATGTGATAGTTGTCGATTCCCCGGGATAAAGTATCAACGGAAATCTGTACCGTTCGCTCAGCTTCAATCTGGTCCAGCAGACTATTGGCGGTTTCCGTTTCCATGCTAGAGAAAGGGTCTCTTTGTAATTATTGTGCCAGGCACTTTCAGGCCTGTTGCGAATTGCGGTACTGCCCCTTAAAAGCAAAATACCAGAATTCGATTTTGGTATTGTGAAACCGAACACATTACACAGAATGTACTTAAAAATCAGCAATTTGTGAGCCTGTGCAGGCAAGATTCCGGGGAAAACCCCGGATATCTACAGGTAGTATGCGGACAGCAATCTGGCCCCTAAATGTTGTGGTGCAACGGGAGAGCGCACTACTGGATAGCGCGCAGAAAAGCGCTAAAGCGGTTCTTCAGTTTCCGATTCAGCAGAAAAAGCTGCAGCGGTTGGAAGATGCGGAATGGGCCATGGCACCGGCATTCGGCCTCCAATCTCAGTTGCAACTGATCGGGATCCTGGCCGGAGCTGATTTCGAAACGGATGCCGATGCTGCGTAACGACTGTTGCAGAATGAGTTCCAGACACTGGCCCGGGTGCCAATGGTCAATCTGCCATTCTTCTTCTATAGCTCCCCATTGTTGAACGATGACAGAGCCGCGACCCAACTGCTCAGTGTTGGGTAGCTTCACCGAATGCAGGCGTGGCATCGATTCAGGCCAGCCGTGAAAGTCAGTAATTTTTTCCCAGACAGATTCACGGCTTGTCCCTGCTGCAAAGGCAACTGAAGCGATAGGAAAGGTATTGTGCCTGGCCATTAATTGCGGGTTTCGATCATGAATCCGGTTTAAGTAACTCTGAGTTTACAGGTTCACAGAGGACGAATAGTTCTGTTCTTTCTATTTGTGCCTTTCAACAGATGACAATCGGCTGGTAGTGGCGCGACAATAGGGCTCTGTAGCGATAGACTAATAACAATTCAAACAAGAGAGCAACTCAATGAACCCTGAAGACAATAGCCGAAGACAAATTTTGAAAGGTGGTGTGCTGGCGGCAGGTGCTGCGACAGTGCCGGGCCTGGTAATGCCGACCCTCGCCCAGGGTGAGCGATTGGTCCCATTTACCGATGTGCCGGATTCATTCCAGGTGAGAGAAGTTCAGCCAAACTCTACTCATTATCAGGATACCAGGCAGATCACTGAGTTCGTCACAGACAATGACGATTTCTACCTGGTTCAGCACTACGGTCAACCGGAAATAGACAACGACGCCTGGCGACTGCGTGTAACAGGTATGGTCGACAATGAGCTGGAATTTTCTCTGCGCGACCTGATGAATGAACAAGCTGTAGAGCAGCAGGTTGGATTCGAGTGTGGCGGTAATGGCCAGCGTCTGTTTCACGGCCTGATTGGCAACGCAATCTGGCGAGGTGTTCCTCTCAACAGAATTCTGGAGAGAGCTGGTATTCAGGATGGCGCGAAGGAAATCGTTTTCTTTGGTGCTGATATCCAGACTGAAGAAATTCGCGGCGCCGAAGTAGAGAAAGCGTTTGCACGCGCCCTCTCCATTCCCGATGCAATGCGTTCCGAAAATATGCTCGCCTTCGAAATGAATGGTGAGCCGCTACCCCACTACCATGGCAAGCCGGTGAGACTGGTTGTGCCAGGCTGGTACGGTGTAGCTAACGTGAAGTGGTTAACCCAGATTCATGTCCAAAACACTCGTTATATGGGCCGATTCATGGGCCGTGATTACGTGACCCTGAAGAAAGAGAGCGTTGGTGGTGTTGAGCGCTGGGTGGAGAACTCGGTGACCACAATGAACCTGAAGTCTTCTATTATTCGTGTGACTGAAATGGGCGGCCAGTACAAGGTTACCGGATTTGTGCTCAATGACGGCACGCCTATCCAGAGCGTCGAAGTAAAGGTTGACGATGGCCCATGGCAGCGTGCGGAAATGGATCCCCGTAATACCCAGTATTCCTGGAAGCTGTTCAACTTTAACTGGAATAACCCTGCGCCAGGTGAACATCGCCTGGTGTCTCGCGTAACCGATGTTAATGGAAACGTGCAGGCTACTCCTGAGGAGTTGCCGGAAAAAGTTAGTTACTGGGAAGATTTTGGTCAGTTCACTCGCACGGTACGCATCTGACCCGAAAGCAAATCTGGCGATGCGCTCCGCATCGTCAGACTGACATTAATTCAACCGGTCCTCGACTCAGCTTTGTTTCAGCGTAGCAAGGGGCCGGGGACCTGCGGTGGCGAACTCCAGCAATTCCATCACTGTTGAAGGCTTTGTCCTTACCCGACAGTGGCACGAAACACCTGAAGGAAACGAACTCGTCTTCTGGCTCTGCTCAGAGGATGGGCCCGTGCGCGTGAGTTACGAAGCGCAGGAGTCCGTGTGTTTCTATCCGGCCAAATCACAACGCGAAATCGATTCCGCTCTCAGAGGCCTGGCCGGTATCAGGACCGGCAGCACCGAGCTGCAGACCTTCGATCACCAGCCAGCCTCAGCGCTCTACTGCAAGAGCCAACGCCAGATGTTCAATGCCAAGGATCGATTGGCAGCGCGCGGCATTCACCTGCTCGAATCCGATATCAAACCGACAGATCGATTCCTGATGGAGCGGTTCATCACCGGTGGTGTCGTAGTGAGTGGCGAGCCAGAGCAGCACGGCAACAATCTTGCCCTGCGTAATCCGCTGATCAAGCCATCGGAATACAAACCAGTACTACGCGCGTTATCAATCGATATCGAAACCGACTATGACGCGGCGACACTCTATTCCATCGCGCTCTACGGAGAAGGAGTAGCAGAAGTGCTGATGATCGATGAACAACAGCCAGGGGTGCATGAAGCGCTGGAGAATGATGTCAGTTTGCACTACTTCGCTGATGCGAGAGCACTACTCAAGGCCTTTGTTGAGCATCTGCACAAGATTGATCCGGACATCATCATGGGCTGGAATGTCGTCAACTTCGACTTTCGCTGCCTGCAGGATTTTGCTGACCAGGTCGGCGTCAAGCTGGCGCTGGGCAGAGCCAACGAACCCATCGCCTGGCGTAAAGCCAGGGATGGACAGGATCGCTACTATGCTGTGATTCCAGGCCGGGCAATTCTCGATGGCATCGAGCTGATGCGTTCGGCAACTTACCAGTTTGAGAATTTCTCTCTCGAGTTCGTGGCTCAAAACCTGTTAGGCAGGGGCAAGCTGGTTGAAGATGTCGACCAGCGTGGTGCCGAGATCAGCCAGCTGTTTATGCAGGACAAACCTGCTCTTGCGCGCTACAACCTGGAAGATTGCCGCCTGGTCTGGGATATCTTTACCCAGGAAGACCTGCTGGGTTTCGCTATCGCGCGCAGCGCGCTGACCGGTCTGGAACTCGATCGCTATGGAGGATCGGTTGCGGCCCTCGACTTCCTTTATCTGCCGCGTCTGCATCGCAACGGTTTTGTCGCGCCGGCTCTGGAACAACTGCGTTCGGGTGATCTCAGCCCGGGCGGTTATGTCATGTCTTCCGAACCGGGAATACACGACAACGTCATCGTGCTCGATTTCAAGAGCCTGTATCCGAGCATCATCCGTACTTTCCAGGTTGACCCGCTGGCGCTGGTGCTTGGGTTGCAGGAACAAGATGCCATACCCGGATTCGACGGTGGACGCTTCTCACGTCATCGCGCCCTGTTGCCGCAACTGATTGAGAATCTCTGGTCAGCCCGCGATGCAGCCAAGTCCAGCCACAACGCCGTGCTGTCGCAGGCGATCAAGATCATCATGAATTCATTTTATGGCGTACTCGGCACCCAGGGTTGCCGATTCTATGATTCACGCCTGGTGAGTTCGATTACCAAGCGCGGCCACGAAATCATTATTCACAGCAAATCATTCCTGGAAGAAAAAGGATATCGTGTCATCTATGGCGATACGGATTCGGTGTTTGTCCTGTTAGGTGACGTGGAGGCAGAAAAGGTTGCCGGAACAGGCAATGCACTGGCACAGGAATTGAACCAGTGGTGGCGGGACAGGCTCGCCGATGAATACCAGATAGAAAGTTTTCTGGAGATGGAATTTGAAACCCATTTCGTCAAGTTTCTGATGCCGACCGTGCGCGGATCAGAGGCGGGCAGCAAGAAGAGATATGCAGGGCTTCTACCCAACGGTGAAGTACTGTTCAAGGGGCTGGAAACTGTGCGCAGCGACTGGTCGCCTTTAGCGCGGGAATTTCAACAGGTGCTGTACAAAAAAATATTCCTTGGCGAAACGGTGGAGCAGTACGTCAAGCAAACCGTCGCCTCGATAGAGGATGCAGATAACGAACCTCGCCTGGTATTACGCAAGCGTCTGCGCAGAAAGCTGGCAGACTACGTGAAGAATGTTCCTCCCCATGTGCAGGCTGCGCGAAAGGCAGAACAGATCAGGCGCGAGAACAAACTGCCCAGTCTCTACGAATCCGGTGGCTGGGTAGAATACGTGATGACCACCAATGGCCCCGAACCAAGACAGTATCGGCAATCACCGATAGACTTCGATTTCTATATTGATAAACAATTGGCACCGATAGCCGATTCAATTCTTGTGTTTAAGCAATCATCCATGGCCAAAATCCTGGATCGACAGATCGGGCTTTTTTAACACTTAGCAAAATGTATCTAGATATAAAGCGAGACATGACATGAATACTTACCTGGTATTGACCGTGATCGGAGATGACAAACCCGGACTGGTCGACTCACTGGCAAGCGTCATCGCAGAGAATCAGGGCAACTGGCTGGAGAGCAGCATGTCGCAACTTGCCGGCAAGTTCGCTGGCATCCTCAAGGTCAGCGTGGCAAGGGAGAACGCGGGCCCATTGGTAGAGGCATTGCAGGGGCTCTCATCTGACCTGAAACTGGTTATCGAAGAAGCAGAGGAGGTGGTCTCGGAAGAGCAGCCTCACACGGTTGAACTCAGCCTGATGGGGAATGATCGCCCTGGCATCGTGCGCGAGATATCCCACGCCCTGGCAGTACTCTCGGTAAACGTGGAGCAACTGAACACCGAGTGTACCGCTGCACCCATGTCAGGTGCACCTCTGTTCAAGACACGTGCGCTATTAAAAGTACCTACTGGCCTGGCGCTGGAGGATTTGCAGGGTGAACTTGAAGGTCTTGCTGACGACCTGATGGTGGAAATCAAGGCGGGGGAATGAAGGTGGAAGAACAAAAGAAGGCTTATGCCTGACCCGTACCGATTCGTTCCAGGTAATCGATCATGTTGGTCAGGGCATTGATGCACTCAACCACTTTGAACTCAATCTCCGAATCCGACATGGACTCCTGGCTAGCCTCGCTGTAGAGCACAACAAGGCATTCCTTGCTGGCATCAAAATTCTGTAAAAAGAATTCTTCATAATCCGCCGAGAGCCCGCTCAGCAATTGATCCATGTTCCCACCCCCGCTCTGCCCAATCTCCAGCAACAATAACTCCATGGCGGTTAGCTGTGCCGAGACCATATTTTGCGAAGTATCGCTGAAGATGGATGGGCGGCTCTCTGCAAACTCTCCATTGAGC
>CAYTLI010000131.1:0-7408 GCA_964438455.1 uncultured Pseudohongiella sp. | reverse complement strand
GCGGCCAGGATGCCGGTGAGCAGGTACATGGCGCCACCACCAAAATCACCGACCAGGTTAAGCGGTGGTGCTGGCGGCCGGTCTGCATAGCCCATGGCGCCCAGTGCGCCGCCAATTGAGATGTAGTTGATGTCATGTCCTGCGGCCTGGGCCAATGGTCCTGTCTGCCCCCAGCCTGTCATGCGACCGTAGACCAGTCCCGGATTGCGCTCGAGACAGGTATCGGGGCCTAGTCCCAGGCGCTCCATCACGCCGGGCCGAAACCCCTCAACCAGGACATCTGCCTGCTCAATCAGTCGCAATGCAGTACTAACACCTTCAGGCTTCTTCAGGTCAACGGCGATTGAGCGGCGTCCACGGTTCAACACATTGGCGCGGTGTCCTGATCCTGCATGGCTCAGCCTGTCCAAACGAATGACCTCTGCGCCCATGTCGGAAAGCATCATGGCAGTGAAGGGTCCGGGACCGATCCCGGCCATCTCCACCACGCGGATACCAGCCAG
The DNA here is from genome assembly GCA_964438455.1 of uncultured Pseudohongiella sp. GTDB lineage: Bacteria > Pseudomonadota > Gammaproteobacteria > Pseudomonadales > Pseudohongiellaceae > UBA9145. Next base: position 6,905 of record CAYTLI010000131.1, on the reverse strand, counting down.
CGGCCCGGATGCGGATTCACCTGATGATTGAGCGCTCATGGGAGAGGGATGATAGGGGATACGCTGGTCAAAATACAGGCAGTTGCCGGGTGTCCGCGGCCAGTATTGGCCATGCAGGGTCGCATTTCTCTTTTCCCAATCGATGCTTTATTCTTGCGCGTCTGTCTCAAGGAGAGACTGTCTTCAGGGGGAACGTTTTATGGATCTGCAGGGCAAAACCGCATTTATTACTGGTGGCGCATCCGGACTTGGTCTGGCTACAGCGAAGAAATTTATTGCCAGTGGTGGCAAGGTGTTCTTGTTTGACCTCAACGCAGAGGCATTACAAACGGCCGTTGCCGAACTGGGTGATGCCGCAGACTGGTACGCGGGTGATGTCAGCGATGAAGCCGCAGTCTACGCTGCTATCGAGAAAGCCTGTGAGCGTTTTGGAACCCTGCACATCAACGTCAATTCCGCAGGTATCGGTGGCGCAGCCCGCACAGTCGGCCGGGATGGACCCATGCCGCTGGCAAAATTCGAACACATCGTCAGGGTGAACCTGATTGGAACCTTCAATGTGCTTCGCCTCTGTGCTGAAGTCATGCAAACCAACGAGCCTGTCACCGCAGACCAGGAGCGCGGTGTAATCATCAATGTCGCATCGATCGCTGCCTTCGATGGCCAGACCGGGCAAGCTGGTTATGCGGCGAGCAAGGGTGGCATCGTTGCCATGACCTTGCCGATTGCCAGGGATCTGGGCAAGCGCGGCATTCGGGTGATGACAGTTGCGCCAGGCGTGTTTGAAACACCTTTGTTGGCAGCTGCTCCTGATGAAGTAAAGGAACCGCTGATCGCGATTACCCAGTTTCCAAAGCGGCTCGGCAATCCAGATGAATTTGCCGAAGAGGTGGCGCATATCGTTTCCTGTTCCTACCTTAACGGAGAAACCATTCGTCTCGATGCCGGTATCAGGATGCCGGCGATTTAGGAAACCTGAAAAAGAATTAGTTAGACAAGCCCGATTATTGAGGAAGAGAAAATGGCAAGCGCATACATCGTCGGTGCCGTGCGTACCGCAACAGGCCGCAAGAACGGCCGCTTAAGCAATATTCATCCGGTAGACCTGGGTGCGATGGTAGTTGATGAATTGGTAGATCGTACAGGCATCCCCACGGACCAGGTAGATGATGTCATCTTCGGTGTGGTGATGCAGATAGGCGCACAGGCCAGCAATCTCGGTCGCAATGTTTCCATGTCATCCAAGCTGGCGTTGGAAGTGCCAGGCACAACCGTGGATCGCCAGTGCGGTTCTTCCCTGCAGGCGATTCAGTTCGCCGCCCAGGCAGTCATGTCCGGTACCCAGGATGTGGTAATCGCCGGTGGCGTGGAAGCCATGAGCAAGGTGGAGATTGGTTCCAATGTTCGCGATGGGTTGGAGCATGGCCGTGGCAAGCCAAAAGGGGAAAGGCTGGAAGCACAATATCCCGGGATTCAATTCAGTCAATTCGACGGTGCCGAGTTACTTGCAGAGAAATATGACATCTCCCGCGATGAATTGGATCGCTTCGGCCTGCTCAGTCATCAACGGGCTGCAGCGGCAACGAACAACGGTTACTTCAAGAAAGAAGTCGTTCCTGTGCCAATCAAGCTAGAGGATGGCAGTGAGGACATGCATGTGATCGACGAGGGCATTCGCTTCGAAGCTACCCTCGAAGGATTGCAGGGTCTCAACCCTCTGCGCGAAGATGGGGTGATCACCGCAGGCACAGCCAGTCAGATCAGTGACGGTTCCGCTGCCATCATGGTTGCCAATGAAGACGCGGTAAAGAAGTTCAATCTGCCGGTACGGGCGAAGATTCACTCGCTGGCAGTGGTGGGCTCGGATCCGGTGATTATGCTGGAAGGCCCGATACCGGCGACTCAGAAAGTGTTGGAAAAAGCCGGGCTCAGCATCGATGACATTGATCTCTATGAGGTCAACGAAGCCTTTGGTTCCGTGCCGTTGGCCTGGGTCAAGGCCGTCGGTGCCGACCTGGAGAAGCTCAACGTAAATGGTGGTGCGCAGGCACTGGGTCATCCGCTGGGAGGTACCGGTGCGAAATTGATGACAACCCTGCTGCATGAACTGGAGCGACAGGAAAAGCGCTACGGTTTGCTGGCGATCTGTGAAGGTGGCGGAACTGCGAATGCGATGATCATCGAGCGCATGAGTGCAGTGGAAAGTTAATCTGCTATGGCACTCCTCGATAATTACAGATCACCCTGGCTCAACGAAGAGTTGGATATATTGCGTGAAGCGGTAAAGCGCTTCGTGGAACGGGAGTTTGTTCCCCACGTCAGCAAATGGGACAAGCAGGGATCGGTAGATCGCGAGGCGTGGAACAAGGCCGGCGAAGCAGGTCTGCTATGTGCGTCGATCCCAGAGCAATGGGGTGGCGGTGGCGGTGATTTCCGCCACGAAATTATCCTGATTGAAGAATTGAACAAGGCGAACGTCAGTGGTTTTGGCAATGGGGTTCACTCCGGCATCGTCGCACATTACATCAATTCCTATGGATCAGAAGAACAGAAACAACGTTGGTTGCCGAAGATGGCCAGCGGTGAAATCGTTGCTGCAATTGCCATGTCTGAGCCAGGTACCGGGTCTGATCTGCAGGCGGTCAGCACAACTGCGCTAAGAGATGGCGATGAGTATGTCATCAATGGACAAAAGACTTTCATTACCAATGGCATGAGTGCAAACCTCGTATGCGTGGTAGCCAAGACAGATCCCGCCGAATCCGCGAAAGGTATTTCGCTGATCATGGTGGAGACTGACAGTGTGGAAGGCGAAGGAGGTTTCAGTCGCGGCCGCAATCTCGAGAAACTCGGCTTGAAGGCGCAAGACACCTCGGAGTTATTTTTCGACGACGTGCGTGTACCCGCTTCGTTTCTGCTCGGGCCCGATGAGGGCAAAGGCTTTGTGCAATTGATGGAGCAGCTTCCCCAGGAAAGATTGATCATCGCCGTAGGTGCCGCTACCGCGATGGAAACCGCTTTGAAGCTCACTTCAGACTACGTCAAGGAGCGCAAGGCTTTTGGTAAGCGTATCCTCGATTTTCAGAACACCCAGTTTAAATTGGCAGAGTGCTATACCGAAGCACGCATCGCGCGTACTTTTGTCGATGATTGTGCGATGAAACTGCTGGAAGGGAAACTCGATACCGCCACCGCGTCCATGGCGAAATGGTGGACCGCGCAAAAGCAATGCGAAATCGTCGATACCTGCCTGCAGTTCTTTGGCGGCTATGGTTACATGATGGAATACCCTATCGCCAAGATGTACGCCGACAGCAGGGTGCAAAAGATTTACGGGGGCAGCAACGAGATCATGAAGCTGCTGATCGCCAGGGAAATCTGACGTACAGCTAGAAAGCTAGAAAGCTAAAAAGCCAATCAGTGGTTCAGCCAGAGTGTGGCCAGGTCATTCGATCGATGGGGTTTAACGCAGTAGAGACTGGAGTGATTCAGTTGCAGGCCTGAATCCCGCGCCGCATGTTCCGCCTGTGCCTTGCTGGTCAATTTTTTGCCTTGCCACTGGCAATAGGCTTTGGCGTCTTCGTAGGCAAGCATGAATTTTTGCGAATGCTTGCTGCCTTGATCGGCTAGTTCTACTGGCAGATTGTAGTCGTAATTGTTGGCTTGCTGGGTCATGTCCGACCTGGGGACGTAGGCCGTAGCCTGCAGGAATTCCTGAAAACCTGCTTCCGTAATTGCCTCTGAATCAATCCAGAACCCGGAGATTTCCACCATGTCTGTAGGGTCGCTGCTGGTTGAGGTCGAAAAACTGCCCGCATCCACCCAGACCATGCCTTCGGGCTCGCTGCTTTCCTCTACCAGGATGAAACCATCTACGATCAGTACGCTGCCGATAAATAAAGCGCCCAGGAGGGTCTGGCGGCTAATCTCCATTGCTACTTCTTTCCTACTCAAACTGCAAAGAGGCCCAAGTCTACCAGCAAATTCCCTGTTGCGTCTTTGAGTTGCGTCTACAAATCGTCATCCCTGAAGTTTTTGGGTTACTAGTCCGACATCTGGAACCTGTGGATGCTTCGGTGCCATAATCAAGCAATATCAATTTCTTGCAAATCGAGAACACTGTGAATATCAGAATTTTTGGCCTTCTGGGCATGTTGTCCGCAGCAGCGTTATCGCAGGCCGCGGAGACCGGCTTTATTACTCCGCGCACGGAGTACGGCGCACCGGACCTGCAAGGTACCTGGTCAATCGCGACGCAAACCAATCTGGAGAGAGCAGACCGGTATGAAGGCAAGCTGGTGATTACCGAGGAAGAAGCGCTGCAGATCGAGGCGATGGTGCGCCGCCGCACCGAAGCTAGCTACGAACCCAGTGATCCTGATCGTGAAGCGCCATCCGCCGGGCGCAACGTCGGTGGCTATAACACGTTCTGGATGGACCCCGGCGAGCGTCTCGCCATGGTGGATGGCGAGATTCGCACCTCGATATTGGTGAGTCCGGCTGATGGCAAACTCCCTTACAGTGAGCAGGGCCGTGCGAACTTCGCTGCCGCCATGCAAAGACGAAATTCCTATGACGGACCAGAAGTACGGCCGCTTGGGGAGCGCTGCGTAGTCGGATTCGGATCATCGGGCGGACCGCCCAAGTTGCCGGTGCTGTACAACAACATGACCCAGATTATCCAGAACGAAGACTACGTGGTCTTGCTGGCGGAGATGAATCACGATGCGCGCATCGTCAGGCTGAAAGGAGATTATCAGGACCCACCGAACTATTACTGGATGGGTGATTCAATCGGCTACTACGAAGATGACACGCTGGTCGTCGAAACTACAAACTTTCATCCGCAACAGAGTCTTCGTTCATCGCTGGAGCATCGTTTCTATGGCTCCCAGCAGATGAAGGTCACCGAGCGTTTCACCCTGGTTGATGCGGACACGATTCATTACCAGTTCACAGTTGAAGATCCGGAAAACTATACCCAGCCATGGAGTGGTGAGCTGCCAATGAATCGCAGCAGTGACCAGATGTTCGAGTATGCCTGTCACGAGGGCAACTACGCATTGCCTGGAATCCTCGCGGGTGCGCGGACCGCTGATGTTGAAGGCGTAGATTATGCGCCAACGGACCCGGGTCAGTAGTGCTTATCGAGGCAATAAAAAAGGGAGCCCTGGCTCCCTTTTTTAATGCTCGCTTTCTTCTAGCGCAAGTCTGGCAGCTTGTATCCCTCTGTTTCCAGGTTGGCGCGGATCACCTTCTTGTCGATCTTGCCGGTCGGACCCAGCGGCAAAGATTCAACTGCGACAACTTCATCGGGAAGCTGCCACTTGGCAAAGGTCTTGGCGCAATGTTCCAGCACCGCTGCCTGGTCCAGTTCCTTGCCCTCAGCCATGATGACCATGGCCACGGGTCGTTCATCCCACTTCGGATGCGGTTGGGCTACGACAGCAGCCTGCACAATATCCGGCATAGCCACGATGTGGTTTTCCAGATCAACAGAGGAAATCCATTCGCCACCTGACTTGATCAGGTCCTTGGACCGGTCAGAGATAATTACGTACTGCTCGGAATCCATCTTGGCCACATCTCCAGTAACCAGCCAGCCATCATGGAATTTGTCCGGTTGTGGATCGTTGTAATACTCCGATGCGATCCAGGGTCCGCGAATGCATAGCTCGCCAACCGCTTCGCCATCATGGGGCTGCACATTCCATTCCTCGTCGAAGATTTCGATTTCCAATCCCGGCATGGCGAGGCCAGCCTTGGCGATGTTTTCGAACTGCTGATCTTCGGAAATATTGAGATGGGTATATTTGGCCACTTTGCGCGAAATCGTACCCAGGGGATTGGTTTCGGTCATACCCCAGCCCTGGATCATCTCGATCTGGTAGCTATCCCAGTACCAGCGCATCATCTCAACTGGTGGCGCTGAGCCGCCGCAGGTGAGGCGGCCGAGTTTTGACAGGTCATACTTATCCGGTTCGGCATTCAGGGCTGCTCGCACCCCTTGCCAGATGGTGGGTACACCGGCTGAGATTGTCACATCTTCCTGCACCATCAGATTAAGGAAGGAGTCCGGTGTCATGAAACGATGGGGCATCACCTGTTTGGTGCCCAGCATGGAGGCCGCGAAGGGCAGGCCCCAGCCCATGGCATGAAACATTGGCACAATTCCCAGCAGCGAATCGAGGGCAGACAGGCCGATGGAATCGACCAGCGATTCGGTAAGGGTATGCAGGTAGGTTGAGCGATTGGTGTACATCACGCCCTTGGGTTTACCGGTAGTACCCGAGGTATAGCATAGTCCCATGGGTGCGGTTTCCGGAATGTCCGGCCATTCGTAGGTGGGCGCATGGCCAGCAATAAAATCCTCATAGTCGACCTGGTTTTCGAAACTGCTCTCGCCACCTTCACCATGGCGGCAAATGACCAGTAGCTCGACGCAGGGAATCTTGCCCTTGAGTGGTTCCAGCAGAGGCAGCAGATCCTCATCGACGAAGATCACCCGATCACCGGCGTGATTGATGATGTATTCGAGATCCGTGGGAGACAGACGAATGTTGAGGGTGTGCAAGACACAGCCCATGCTTGGTACGCCCTGGTAAAGCTCCAGGTGACGGTAGTTATTCCACATGAAGCTGGCTATGCGATCGCCAACCTTGATGCCGTGGGCATCCAGGGCATTAGCCAGTTGCTGCGCCCGGTCCCAGGTCTGCTTCAGGGTCTGCCTGTGTGTGCCGTCTGCCTGGGCAGTGACGACCTCGACATCCGGGTCGAGCATGGCGCCGCGGCCGAGGATTCGGGACATGAGCAAGGGTGTGTTCTGCATCGTCATTAGGTTTACCCCCGTAATTCTTTTTCTGACTGTCTGCAATGCGGAAGTGGAGAATATATGAATAGTGGTT
>CAYTLI010000130.1:0-7450 GCA_964438455.1 uncultured Pseudohongiella sp. | reverse complement strand
GGATCCACGCGAATACTCAGATAGGTAACCTGGGTCTGGATGTGTCGAAACCCGTGCGGCACGCCGGCCGGAATGACAACGACGTCCCCCGCGGTGATAGTCTGTTCCTGACCATTGATCACAGTTCTCCTGCCACTGGGGCCAATCAGCTCCAGCACCGAAGGATTGTCGGGTGGGAATTCCTGGGCATCGGACTCATCACCACCGGTAACCAGCACGCCAGACCCGGACAGCACGTAATACACTTCCGTAACCCGATGGTGGATGATGGCGGTTACTGCTTCGCCCTCAGTGCGAGTGCCCGCCCTGCGCAATATGCCGACCGCAACATTGATGTCATCACCAATATCGACAATGCGAATCTGTTGGTCGATGGTCTCTCCCAGCTGTTCAAACACGGCGGCAATTTCCGTATTGGGAATGTGTGTGGCATTGTCCGGTTGCGCTGACACAGCCATCGAAACTGCGGCGAAGATTCCTGCCGTGGCGAACACGAGTAGTCTGTTTCTTGTCATTCTTGATACTCCTAAAATTTGGCATTCATGATCTGCCAGACCCTCAGCCGAGTCAAATGCCCAGGTTTCTTGCGCCTGATCAACTCACTCAGGCTTCCTCCTTCTATTATTAAGGGGTAGGCTAATTGCGCTAATTAGCGCGAACCGAGATTTGAAAGAACAGTTGAAGGAGTTATGCATGATCCACGAAGTCGAAGGCGATATCTTGCTCACCAAGGCCGAAGCGATAGCACACGGCATCGCCGCAAATGATCCTATGAACCAGGGGCTCGCCCTGTCCCTACATGAGCGCTATCCGGCCATGCATAAAGACTTTCACCACTGGTGTCATGTGAATCACCCAAAGCCCGGTGATGCCTGGGTGTGGGGCGGAGCGGAAGGTGCGCGAATTGTTAATCTGCTGACCCAGGAAGGTGGCTACGGCGGGGACAAGAAACCCGGCAAGGCAACTACCACCAATGTAAATCACGCACTGCGAGCACTAAAAAAGATAATTGCAGAAGAAGGATTCGCTTCTGTTGCATTGCCACGTCTTGCAACCGGCGTCGGCGGTCTGGACTGGGAAGAAGTGAAACCACTGATCGAGTCCCAGCTTGGCGACCTGGACATACCAATCTATGTGTATGTGGTGTTTCACCAGGGACAAGCAGCGGCTGAGCCTTAGCCGACCACTAAACGTCGCGATAAGGCAAACATTAGTATGGCTGTGCGTGGCCTGTGCCGCGGAATCGGTTTATGCTGTTTCCTATGCGATTTCTTGGGCGAAAACCTGGCCGCTTCTTTATTTTGTTCGCGGGAATGTTCGCGGGGATGATAGTCACCTGCGCGGTAGCCGCGCAGGGCAAACAGTCTGCGATCACCCAGGCGACTTCCTACGTCATCAGGGGTGAGCCTATCAATGTGGATGCGGTCGCGATTCGGGAAGCACTGAGTGAGCAGAAACCACTGACCTTGCTGGTCTGGCGGCGCCAGGATCGGCGCTGGGTATCCCTCGGGTCCAGTCACTCAGATCGCGCCTCTGGCTTCGCCAAGGTGAGCGGTAACAAGGTCCTGTTCACCTATACCAATTCCGAGTCTCTCGACCCCGGCACCACTTATTTCGGCACCACACGAAGCTGCACGGCGAACGGGATTTGCCCCCTGGATGTGGAACCCGATGCGGCGGTACGGGTGATCATAGCGCAGTAACAGGTATGGCTATTGCCAGAGTTTGTCCGCCCTGCTCTAATTGCTTTCAGAAGCCCTACGGAGAACTACAATGAGAACAAGAAATCACGCGCTTCGACACGGTTTGCAGGGGGCCTGCGCCCTGGCCCTGGTATTGCTGGCCGGTTGCTCACAGGAATCCAACGAAGTAGCCCAGACACCTGTCGCCACATCAGCTCCTGCTGAGAATGCGGCTGCACCGGCAGCGTCTTCCGCGCCCCAATCCATCGTTGGCGTCGAGGCAGGCAATTGGCCGAATATTCACGGCAGCGCATCCGCCGACAGGTATTCTCCGCTTGACCAGATCAATGCTGATAATGTTGCCGACCTGGAAATTGCCTGGCAGTTCAACACACGCAATTTTGGTACTACCACTGATTTCAATAATCCCTCCACACCGATTGAAGTAGATGGTGTGCTCTACGCCAATGTGGGTAACACCCGTAATGTGGTTGCCCTCAATGCAAGCAATGGCCAGGTGCTATGGGTTTATCGCTACAACGAAGGAGATCGTTTCGACGAGGCACCGCGAAAAGGTGCTGGTCGCGGTGTGGCATTCTGGAGTGATGGCTCAGAGTCGCGGGTAATCGACGTATCCCCGGGCTACCAGCTGGTCTCCCTGGATGCGGCAACCGGTTATCCGGATCCCAACTTCGGCAACAATGGCAAGGTCGATCTCTACGAGGGGCTGCGAAACGCGGACGACCCTCGCTACAAGTATCCTGACATCGGCATCTCGGCCCCACCCTTTGTGATGAACAATGTGATAGTAGTGGGTGCTGCTCACCGAACTGGTGGCCGACCGCGTTCCAAGTTCAACACCAAGGGTGACATTCGCGGATTCGATGTTCACACCGGCGAATTGTTGTGGACATTTCATACTATTCCTGCAGAAGGAGAGATTGGTTATGAGTCCTGGTTAACCGGCAATGACATAACAGGAAACTCCGGCGTATGGTCTGCGATTTCCGGTGATCCTGATCTGGGCCATGTCTATCTGTCTGTAGAAGATCCCACCGGCGATTACTACGGCGGCGACCGTCACGGCGACAACCTGTTCTCCAGCGGCATAGTCGCACTGGATATCCAGACCGGCGAACGCCAATGGCACTATCAATTTATTCATCATGATATATGGGACTGGGACGTACCCTCCCCGGCCATCATTACTGATCTACCCAATGGTCGCGAAGTCGTCATGTCGGTGACCAAGCAGGCCTGGGTCTACGCATTCGATCGCAACACTGGCGAACCCATCTGGCCAATTGTGGAACGAGAGGTTCCGCAAGGTGATGTGCCCGGCGAATGGTATTCGCCCACACAACCGTTTCCAACCCGGCCCGCGGCTTTTGACCGGCAGGGTTTTACCGAAGAGGACCTGATCGACTGGACGCCGGAAATTCGTGCGCTGGCGCTGGAAGCAATCGAAGGCTATCGCCTGAGTGAAAGCATCTTTGAACCTCCCTCACTCGCTGAGGCAGAAGACGGCACTCGCGGCAGACTGGGATTGCCATCTTCTACCGGTGGTTCCAACTGGGAAAGCTCGGCGCTGGATCCTGAAACAGGCATTCTTTATGTTCCATCAAGAACCCAGTTACAAGTGTTATCCCTGGCCAAGAATCCAGATTCCGATATCGACCTGAGCCAGGCTTTTGGTGTGCGCTCTCCACGAGTGCAGGGTCTGGAAGTAGTGAAGCCACCCTATGGCCGCATTACTGCGATCGACATGAACACCGGTGATCATGTGTGGATGATCGCCAACGCTGACACCCCGGATCGCATTCGCAATCACGCACTGCTGGAAGGTGTCGATGTTGGCCGCACCGGAGTCCCAACACGATCCGGCATCCTGGTCACCAAGACATTGTTATTCCAGGGTGAAGGTACGGGAGGCCCCGGCGCTGGTCCGACTTTCCGTGCGATCAACAAGGCAACTGGCGACATCATTACCGAGTGGCAATTGCCCGATAATCAAACCGGCCTGCCATTTACCTATGAGCATGATGGCAAACAGTACCTGGCGATGTTCGTGGGCGGCACCGGTAAACCTGCACAGCTAGTCGCCTATGCACTGCCCTAGGAAAAACCAAAACAAAAAGAGGTGTCCAAGACTGGCAAGATATCCCCAGTAAGAATCGTTATGATGGTTGGCTGAAGCATTTATACTCTATCGAATTAAATTCTGTTGATTTTGTATCACAAACGCATGCAGCCAACCTTGTTCGCGGTTCTGGTGACTATTGTCTTGCCAGTCGGCGCCCAGACGTCTCGTGAACCCGAACGCATCGAGATCATAGAAACCCGGCCTACGGTTTTTCTTTTTGGCAGCAATGCTGTTGCGCAGATAGTTACCGAAGATCAATATCACCCACGCGCAAACATCGCCGAGACTGTCACGGCAGTACCGGGCGTTGTGGAAAATGGTCAGAATGGTCTCTACCAGACTCTCTCAGTCCGTGGCGTATCTGGTCAACGCGTGCAATCCAGATTTGCTGGCATTCCTCTGTCTACAGAACGTCGCGCTGGTACTGCGGCGTCTTTCATCGATCCTGCATTTCTCCGGCAAATAAACGTAATAAAGGGTCCCGCTTCAACTGTATTCGGTTCCGGTGCTCTGGGCGGAGTCATCTATTCTGAGCAACGGGCGATTTCTGGATTTGCCCTGGATCTTTCCCAGGAAACCAGCACCGGACAGAGTGGGCAGTTTGTGGGACTCGGCAACGAGCGAGCAAGTATTGCGCTGGCCAACAGAAGCGCGCCCGATGGAGAAGACAGCAACGGCATGCCCCTCAATACCGGGTTCGAGCAAAGCTCCCTGATGACCCAGATCGATGGTTCAGTAGCGGGCATCGACCTGTCCGGGGTACTGCTGCTCAGCGATGCCTCAGATATCGGTCGTTCGAATAACCTGTATCCTGATCAGCGCATCGTTAATGTTGATGATGAGGAACATGCGCTGTTCGGTCTGCAATTTGAATCATCCGGCCGCTTTGCGGGGCGCGTCTATTTACATGACTATTCCAGTTCGAGCGAGACGATTGATCTACCAGATCGGGTGATATCAGGCCAGAGCGACTCGAAGGACTGGGGCGCGCATCTCAATCGAAACTGGAGAATGGATGCCTGGTTTGGCGCTATAGGAATCGAGTTTGATAATCGCGACGGCGTTAAAGGCGACCAGATGGAAAGTACACTCGGAACAAACCCCACTCCTGTTCAACAGAACCTGGACGCCGCGTCTCGCAGCACCTCCATCTTTGCTACCGCAACTACCGATATCCAGAATCACGCCATAGAAATCGGGCTGCGGCAAAACTGGCTGGAATACAAACAGTCTCAGTTGCCGAGACGGCGCTATGATCAACTCAGCGGGCACCTGGGCTGGCAATGGCATTTCGCCACGTCGTGGGCAATCTCCGCCGAACTATCCCGCGCTTACCGCGCACCCTCCCTGAGCGAGCTTTTCTACAGTGGAGTAACAGGGCGAGGAAACGTCATTGGTAATCCTGATTTGAAAGAAGAAACTGCTATTGCTGCCGATATCGGTTTGCATTATCGATACGGGCCGACCCAGTGGAGCGCCCATCTGTTCCAACAGGACTTCGATAACTATATAGAACGAATCGCCGTTACTACGCTGGAGCGAAGCTTCCAGAATACGACTGATGGCAGGATAAGGGGATTGGAATTCGGCGGGGAATTTATTCTCTCAGACGCCTGGAGCATGGAGGCCGGCTTTCATCTCATGGAAGGCGAGGACAGCACTGGCAGAACGCTCCCTGACATCCCCGCACAGGAACTCTTTCTGGCTGCCGAATATCTCGGCGATGACTGGACTGCCGGTATAAGCTGGAAAGAAAGATTCAGTAAGAACGATATTGCCGAAACAGAGTTGCCTATTGATTCGGCATCAATCATTGAACTGTATGCCAACCTGGAATTGCGATCGGGCCTGAACCTCAGTGTTTACGCCAAAAACGCACTCGACCAGGCGTATCAAATCTCGGCCGATGAAATTTCTACACTGGCCAATCGATCTCTGGCCGGTATACGCGTCCGCTACGAACTACCCTGATCTGTATTCTAAAAGTTTGAGCTAGATGGCTGTGTCAGGTATTGCGGACATTACATCAAACAATTGAGTGCGTATTCGAGCCTGCTCCTCAGGGCTTAATCCAGCAAAGCTAATACTGTTAGTCATACTCTCGATAAGCGCCAGGTACCTGTTTCGCGCGGCTTGCTGCCCGCCTGAAAGAAGCTGCTCGCGGGCAGCGACCAACAGTCTATCCAGGGTGATTTTGCCAAAGTCGATATCGATTGTTGGAACTTCACTGCCCTCAATCCTGGAGATTGCTATTCCTGAATCCTGATCGCTGGAAAATCGAAGTTGCTCTTCCTTTGTGGTGGATAATGCGTTGTCTTCCACCATTGACAGCAACATCATGCGACGAATCTGGTCCCCGAGCAGCCCTGCATCTCTTTGGAATAGCGCAATAGTGGACAGTAGTCCCGCGGTTTCCCTGTGATAGAGATCGCGCGACTGATACTGCTCTGCCAGGGCCCGCGCTGTTTCCACATCATTCTGTAGCAATCTGGCTGATGCCTTGAGATAACCAACACCATCGTAGTTGAGAATCAGGCTGTCCAGCTCTTCCAGTGTCCTTTCTGCCTCAGCCGGCTGTCCGCTTGCCAGCTCGAGCTGGGCCAGGGTTTCCAGCGCATAAATGTTTGGGTTGGAATCTCGCAGTTGTTGCAGCAGTTCAAATCGCTCCGCCACATCGGTCTGCTCCAGTGCCCTGACATAGCCAAAGCGGCTGGCGGCAACAGGAAAATAGAAGGAGCCGGCACAGAGCAGCAGACCGATGGCAAAAAGCCTGAGCGATGTGCCGGAAGACAAAATCGAGTTCGAGTCTTGATCGGGCTGATGATTACCAGCGAGATTGCTTACCACCAGGGCTATACCCAAAAAGATAAACAGGCTAATGCGCACACTGATCATACGAGGAGAGACCGACATCAATCCCAGTAAGTGATAGGCGAAAAAACTCACTAGCAGACCAATTGCCAAGAGTTGCAATTGCGAGTTTGCGGCTCCTGCTCGAAACACATTGCCTAACCTCCACAGAAAGTACGCAATGAACAACACGTAGGCTAACAGTCCCAGCACACCACCTTCCTGCAGAATCTCCAGGTATTCATTATGCGGGTGGGGATAGCGTCGCTGAAACCAGTCGAGCCGACTGGCCGGGTCAACGTATTCAAAAAACAGTGAGTAGGAACTACCCGAGCCCCAACCCAGTAGCGGCGCATCCAGTATTGATAACCAGGCGGCCTGCCAGGGCACCAGCCGGCTGGCCAATGTGGAGCCGAATTGCAGCCTGGCAGTCGAATACTCAACCACCGGCAGTACCGCGAGCGCTATTGCCACACCCGAAATTCCAAGGAACAGAAGTAACATCAGGTACTTGCGTGGAATCCCAAACAGCGACGGATTGATTAAAGCGGCCACCAACAGGAGCAACAGCACTATAGGCAGGACCGCAAGAGCAACCCGGGACTGGGTGAGTAATAGCGCGACGGAGCCAAGAGTTACTGCGAGGACGAAGATTACTTTTTGCAACATTGCCCATGAATTTGCTTCACCGTCTTTCATTCCCGGAACAAGACACACGGCAAAAAGCGGGATATGCAGAACCAGAAAGCCGGCAAGGTAATTCGGATTACCGAAA